>MERZ01000134.1 GCA_001770785.1 Burkholderiales bacterium RIFCSPHIGHO2_12_FULL_61_11 | reverse complement strand
GCCAAGGACAACAATAAAACCCTGCAGGCCCACTACGCGCACCTGCTGGTGCATGGCACGCTGCACGCCCAGGGCTGGGACCACGAAACCAGTGAAGCCGATGCGCAGGCGATGGAGGCGCGCGAGGTGGAAATATTGGCTGGGTTGGGGTTCAAAAACCCGTATCACTGAGGGGGTTTCAGGTATCAAGCCAATGTCACCCGGGCAAACTTGCGCTTGCCGACCTGCACCACGTAAGTCCCGGCAGCCAGCTTCAGCGCCCTGTCGCTCACCACGCTGGAGTCCACGCGCACGCCGCCGCCTTCAATCAGGCGGCTCGCTTCGCTGCCCGAGGGTGCCAGTCCGGCAGCCTTGAGCAAGGCACCGATGCCCAAGGGGGCACCCGACAGCGACACCTCCGGAATTTCATCGGGCACGCCGCCCTTGCTGCGCATGATGAAGTCCTGCTCGGCGGCGTCCGCTGCGGCTCTGGAGTGAAAGCGCGCCGTGATTTCCTTGGCGAGCGCCACTTTGGCATCTTTCGGGTTGCGGCCGGCAGCGACCTCGGCCTTCAGGGCGGCAATGACGGCTTCGCTTTTGAACGACAGCAAGGTGTACCACTTCCACATCAGCACGTCGGAGATGCTCAGCACCTTGGCAAACATGGTATTGGCATCTTCGGAAATGCCGATGTAGTTGTTCTTGCTCTTGGACATCTTTTCGATGCCGTCCAGGCCTTCGAGCAGCGGCATGGTCAAGATGCATTGCGGCTCCTGGCCGTACTCGGCCTGCAGGTGGCGGCCCATCAGCAGGTTGAATTTCTGGTCGGTGCCGCCGAGTTCCAGGTCGCTTTTCAAGGCCACCGAGTCGTAGCCCTGCAGCAGCGGGTACAAAAACTCATGCACGCTGATCGGCGTGCCAGCCTTGAAGCGGTCGTGGAAATCGTTGCGCTCCATCATGCGCGCCACGTTGTATTTGGCCGCCAGCTCGATCATGCCGCGCGCGCCCAGCGGGTCGCACCATTCGCTGTTGTAGCGGATCTCGGTCTTGCCCGGGTCCAGCACCAGGCTGGCTTGCCTGTAGTAGGTTTGGGCGTTGGTTTCGATCTGCTCGCGGCTCAAGGCTGGGCGGGTGTTGTTGCGCCCTGAAGGGTCGCCAATCAGGGTGGTAAAGTCGCCAATCAGAAAAATGACGGCATGGCCCAAATCCTGGAGCTGGCGCATTTTGTTGAGCACCACCGTGTGGCCGATATGAATGTCGGGTGCCGTCGGGTCGAGCCCCAGTTTGATGCGCAGCGGCACGCCGGTCGCCTCGCTGCGCGCCAGTTTCCTGACCCATTCATCCTGGGGAATCAGCTCCTCGCAGCCGCGCAGCGACACAGCCAGGGCCATCTTTACACGCTCGTTCACAGGGAATTTTGTAACAGGGTCTTGGTTCATAGGGGTTTTCGAGATGTCGGGGGTTTGTCCGACAGATACAATGGCTGCTTTCCTACATCAGCCCGGCATTTTAGTGGGTCCACCACTTGCTGATCAGGAATTGAATTTTTCAGTTCGATGACCTCAGGCCTCCAGGCCGGTCACCGATTTCCTTATACAGTCCGGCACGTCTTCTAGGCCCGACGCACTTTAGTTGGGAATTTCGCTTTGCGCCTGCCTACTCCCTCCCGCATCCTGCCTATCTCCTCTCGCTTGCTGCACGGCCTCGCCGAGCGCCTGCGTCACCACCCCAAACGGGTCACCGCCAGCCTTGCCGCGCTGCTGCTGGGGACCGGCGTCACCGCCTTCGGCGTCGCGCCGCTGGCGCCCGATGCCGCCGATCTGCCGGTTCGCCAGATAGTGGAAGTGGTGCAGCCGCTGCCCACCCAGGTCCAGACCGACGCGCTCGCCGACTTTCGCTTCAATCTGTTTCGCACCGAAAACACGCGCAGCAGCGACACTGCCGACGCCCTGCTCAAACGCCTGAACCTGGATGACAGCGCGGCCGCCGCTTTCTTACGGGCCGACCCCAACGCGCAAGTGATATTGGCGGGTCGTCCCGGTAAGGCGGTCACCGTGGAAGCCAGCGACAGCCAGCAGCTGCTCAAGCTCAGCATGCGCTACCCCAGCGACGACGAGACGCTGTTCAAGCGTCTCGTGATTGAACGCGCTGCCGGCACAGCCAAGGGCTTCAGTTCACGCGTTGAGACGGCGCCTTACACCCGTTCGGCCCGACTGGCCAGCGGCGGCATTCAGACCTCGCTCTTTGCGGCCACCGATGACGCCCGTATTCCCGATGGCGTCGCCGTGCAGATCGCCGAGATTTTTTCGGGTGACATCGATTTCCGCCGGGCCCTGCGCAAGGGTGACCGCTTTAATGTGGTTTATGAAACGCTGGAAGCCGATGGCGAAGCGATGCGCACGGGCCGCGTGCTGTCGGCCGAATTCGTCAATACCGGCAAGACCTTTCAGGCGATGTGGTTCCAGCCGCCGGGCCAGGATGCTGCAGGTGCACCCAACAAGGGGAGTTACTATACGCTGGACGGCAGGAGCCTGCGCCGCGCTTTCCTGAGCTCGCCGGTCGAGTTCTCCCGCATCAGCAGCGGCTTTGCCATGCGCTTTCATCCCGTCCTGCAAAAGTGGCGAGCCCACCTCGGTACCGACTTTGCCGCCACCACCGGAACGCCCGCGCGAACCGTGGGCGATGGCGTGGTGGAGTTTGCCGGGGTACAGAATGGCTACGGCAACGTGGTTTTCATCAAGCACCGCAACAACCACGAAACCGTGTACGCGCACCTGAGCAAAATCAATGTGCAGCGCGGCCAGAGTGTGAGCCAGGGCCAGACCATCGGCTTGGTCGGCTCGACCGGCTGGGCCACCGGCCCGCACCTGCATTTCGAGGTCCGCGTTAACGGCGTGCAGCAGGACCCCATGGCAGCGGCCCGGCAGAGCGAAGCCATTACCCTTTCAAAGGCCGACCTTCCGCTGTTCAACCAGCTCGCAGCGGGTACCCAAAATCAGCTTCTGGCCGCCGCCAGCATCAGCCAGACCCGGGCTGAGTAACTTCAGCAGTCGCGCGCATCTGCGCCAAAATAGCCGCATGATCCGCGACTACAGCATCGGCCTGATGTCAGGCACCTCCCTCGACGGTGCCGATGGGGTGCTGGTGGATTTCTCGGGCAGCAGCCTGCGCGTCATAGCCAGCGCCACCGAGCCGTTTTCCGCGAGTTTTCGGGCAGAGCTGCTGGCACTGAATTCACCCACGCACAACGAACTGCACCGCGCGGCACTGGCGGGTAACCAGCTGGCTGCGATGTATGCCCGGGTGGTCGGTACGCTTTTGGAAGATGCCGCAGCGCAGGGCGTTGGCACAGCGCAGATTCGGGCCATTGGCGCGCATGGGCAGACGGTTCGGCACCAACCCCAGAGAACTTCCGCCGACATCGCAGGCGTCGGCTACACGCTTCAGCTGGGAAACCCGGCCTTGCTGGCCGAGCTCACCGGCATTGATGTCGTGGCAGATTTCCGCAGCCGCGATGTCGCCGCAGGGGGGCAGGGCGCGCCGCTGGTACCGGCCTTTCACCAGCGTGTTTTTGGCCGCGCGGATGCCACGGTGGCGGTGCTCAATCTGGGGGGCATTTCCAACCTGAGTGTGCTGCCAGGGCACCCGGAATCACCGGTATTGGGCTTTGACTGCGGTCCAGGCAATGCGCTGATGGACGCCTGGTGCCAGCAGCATACCGGCCGGCCGTTCGACGCTGAAGGCGCCTGGGCGGCCAGCGGGCGGCTGGTGCCCAAGCTGCTGGCCCGCTTGCTGGATGAAGCTTATTTCTCACAGCCCATTCCAAAAAGCACGGGCAGAGATTTGTTCAGCCTGGCGTGGCTGAACAAAAAACTGGCAGCCTTCGTCGCGGAACGCCCCGAAGATATTCAAAACACATTGACAGAATTCACTGCAAGCGCTTGTATAGCGGGCATCAATAGCTATGGAAACCAGAGCAAAGAGCTGATCGTCTGTGGCGGCGGCGCTTTCAACCAGCACCTTTTGCGCCGCCTGCAGGTGGGCTTGCCAGCGCTGCACGTCAGCTCCTCAGACCAGCATGGCTTGCCGCCACTGCAGGTTGAGGCTGCCGCATTTGCCTGGCTGGCACGCCAAGCCGTCGAACGTCAGCCCGGCAATCTGCCGAGTGTCACAGGCGCGGCCGGGCCGCGCGTGTTGGGAGCAATTTACCCCGCTTGAGGCCCCCCATCAAAAAACCGCCCTGAAAGGCGGTTTTTTGATGGGGGGGACAAGGGTTCAGGCCGAGAAGCTGGAGCCGCAGCCGCAACTGGTGGTGGCGTTGGGGTTCTTGATGACAAACTGCGCGCCTTCAAGATCGTCTTTGTAGTCGATCTCGGCGCCGACCAGATACTGATAACTCATTGCATCGATCAGCAAGGACACGCCGTTTTTGGTCATGGTGGTGTCATCTTCATTGATGATTTCGTCAAAGGTGAAACCATACTGGAAACCCGAGCAACCGCCACCCTGAACAAAGACACGCAGTTTCAAATCCGGATTGCCTTCTTCAGCGATCAATTCAGCCACTTTGGCCGCCGCGCTGTCGGTAAAGACAAAAGGGTCAGGCATTTTGGTGGGGATATTTTCAGCAACTGTGCTCATGGGAACTCCGTTATTCAATAATCAACTTTTAAATACTACAGCAAATCAATCAACCATAACGCGCTTGCGTATTAGAAATCAGGGTCAGTCGCAGACGCTCACCCGCCCAATTCCATCGTTTATTGTTGGCCGCCAGCTTAAGAGTGGGCTTTTCCCTTCGGCAGCTGGAGTGCCAAAGGTCGCAATGGTCCAAAGATGACGGCACCCTGGTGCATTTCAAGCGCCTTGTAAGACACATCCCCTTCGATATTGGCTCTTGCCATGAAAAAAGCCGCCAGGCGCAAACCATGGCGGCTTTTTTCGAGCAAGGTCGCTCGGTAAGCGAATTAACGCTTGCTGAACTGCTTGCGACGGCGCGCTGAGCGGAAACCGACCTTTTTACGCTCGACTTCACGGGCATCGCGCGTGACAAAACCGGCCTGGCTGAGCGCTGGCTTGAGGGTTGCGTCGTAGTCGATCAGCGCGCGGGTAATACCGTGGCGCACCGCACCAGCCTGACCCGACTCGCCGCCGCCGTGAACGTTGATCATGATGTCAAACGTCTCGACGTGATTCGTCAGAAACAGGGGTTGACGGCAAATCATGATCGAGGTTTGACGACCGAAAAACACCTGGATGTCCTTGTCGTTGACCGTGATCTTGCCGGTGCCTTTTTTGAGAAACACGCGGGCGACGCTGGATTTGCGACGGCCGGTGCCATTGTTCCATTCACCAATCATCCTGCGCTCCTTAGATTTCCAGCACTTTAGGCTGTTGGGCGGTATGCGGGTGCTCGGCACCCCCGTACACCTTGAGTTTCTTGATCATGGCGTAGCCCAGCGGGCCCTTGGGCAGCATGCCCTTGACGGCTTTTTCCAAAGCGCGGCCAGGAAACTTGGCTTGCATGTCACGAAAGTTGGTGGCAGTAATACCGCCGGGATAGCCCGAGTGACGGTAGTAGATTTTGTCAGTGGACTTGGCGCCCGTGACGCGCAGCTGGGCTGCGTTGATGATGACGATGAAGTCACCGGTGTCGACGTGAGGCGTGTAAATGGCCTTGTGTTTGCCGCGTAAACGGAGAGCAACTTCGCTGGCTACTCGTCCGAGGACCTTGTCGGTCGCGTCAATCACAAACCACTCGTGCGTCACGTCAGCGGGTTTGGCGCTGAAGGTTTTCATGAGTTTCTCTTACTTAAGAAGAAGGGTTTGTTGGGTTCTTTTCCACGGTCGGCGTTCTTCTGATGAGAACCTCTTAGGTGGGAGTTTGCGAAAATTTCCTTGAAAGGCGAACCCTTCCTGGAGACCAACGCAACTCTGTCGCGGAACCACGTGTGCGCTGCAGAGCCTTGGATTATATGAAGAATCTTGGGCTTGCGCCAATTTCCCGTGGCTTCCCCGGCGCAAGAAGGTACGATACGCCCATGTTTTCCTACCGACACGCCTTCCATGCAGGCAACCACGCCGACGTTCTCAAGCACACCACGCTGATCGCGTTGATGAAGTATTTGACCCAGAAAGACACGGCGCTCACCGTGATCGACACCCACGCGGGTGCCGGTTTGTACCGGCTCGATAGCGACTACACCGAGACCAGCGGCGAAGCGGTGGAAGGTGTTTTCAAGCTTCTTTCAGGTCAAAAAATATCTGAAACCCAGGAGGGAAGGGCGCAAGGAGCTACCAAAAAAGTAGCAATTCCCGCTCCCATCGGAGCCTGGGCGCCCGCCCTGCAGGACTATCTGGACCTGTTGCGCGGACTGAACCCGCAATTTGCCGAGACCGGCGATGCGTCCCACCTGAAAATTTACCCGGGCTCGCCGTTTATCGAGCAGCAATTCCTGAGCGGCCGCGACAAGCTCAAGCTGTTTGAGCTGCACCCCACCGACTTCAAGTCGCTTTCTGGCAACATCGAGCAGCTGGGCGTGGGCCGTCAGGTCACGGTGGCCCGTGAAGATGGCTTTGAAGCGCTCAAGACCTTTTTGCCGCCCCCGGCCCGGCGTGCCATGGTGCTGTGCGATCCCAGCTATGAAATCAAGAGCGACTACGCCCGCGTGGCCGCCTGCATGGCGGACGCCGTCAAGCGCTTTGCCACCGGCACCTACGTGGTCTGGTACCCCATCATCCCGCGGCCTGAAGCGCACGATTTGCCGCGAAAACTCAAGACACTGGCCGTCAAAGCCGGGCGAAGCTGGCTCAACGCCACCTTGACGGTCAAATCCAGCAAACTGACGACCGACAGCGCAGGGCAAGTGGTACGCCCGGGCCTGCCCGCCAGCGGCATGTTCATCATCAATCCGCCTCATACGCTCAAAGCCGATCTGCAAGCCGCCTTACCGCAAATGGTGGCCCTGCTCGGGCAAGACCGCAACGCGGGCTTTACGCTGGAGCACGGCAGCTGAGCCGAGCTAACTTTCATGAATCCAGGCCGACGCCCCGGATGATGAAAGAAACTCAAAGGTGGAGGTGC
>MERZ01000133.1:7616-8802 GCA_001770785.1 Burkholderiales bacterium RIFCSPHIGHO2_12_FULL_61_11 | reverse complement strand
TCCGGCCATCAATCCGCTGATCAAGATCATCAACATCGTGGCGCTGCTGATCGTGCCCTTGATGATGAAGTTCCACGGCGGCACAGCGCAGGCGGCACCGGTGCTGCCGACGGCAGCGCCCGCTGCGATAAGCGCGCCAGCCGCCACCCCCACGGCGCCCAGCATGCCCGCGCCGGCGCCTGCCCAGGCACCCGACGCAGCTGGCATAACGACGCCGGTGCCTGCCGCCAAATAGGCGAAACACCTTGACCTCAAGCCCGCTTCGGCGGGCTTTTTTTATGCGGGTTTCCACCGGACTTGCGCCAGGCGCAACACTTTCAAGCAAAATCAACCGTATGCAGCTCAATTACGTCGCCAACCGGTCCATCAACTCGTCTTCCGGTAAAACCATCCCGGTCATTGATCCTTCCGACGGCCAGGTCTTTGACGAAATCCAGCGCAGCAACGCGCACGACATCGATGGGGCCGTCGGAAACGCGCGAGAATGCCTGGAGCGGATCTGGAGCCGACTCAGCGCGGCAGAGCGCGGCCGCCTGCTGATGAGGCTGTCGGCCAAGGTGGCCGAGCATGCCGAAGAGTTGGCGTTTATTGAGCAGCGCGATTGCGGCAAACCTGTCAAGCAGGCCAAGGCCGATGCGGCAGCGCTGGCGCGTTACTTCGAGTTTTACGCCGGTGCCTGCGACAAGCTGCACGGTGACACGATTCCCTATCTGGACGGCTACAGCGTGCTGACCTGGCGCGAGCCGCACGGCGTCACGGGCCACATCATTCCGTGGAACTACCCGATGCAGATTTTTGGCCGCAGCGTGGGTGGTGCACTGGCAGCGGGCAATGTGTGCGTGGTCAAACCCGCTGAAGACGCCTGTCTGTCCCTGATTCGCGTGGCCCAGTTGGCGGCCGAAGTCGGCTTTCCGGCGGGGGCCATCAATGTCGTGACCGGCTACGGTCACGAGGTAGGCGACGCGCTGGCGCGCCACCCAGGTATTGACCACATCAGCTTTACCGGCAGTCCCGGCGTCGGCACGCTGATCCAGCAGGTGGCTGCCGAGCGCCATTGCCCAGTCACGCTGGAGCTGGGCGGGAAAAGTCCGCAGATTGTGTTTGCCGATGCCGACCTGGACACCGTCATTCCCGCCGTCGTCAACGCCATCGTGCAAAACGCCGGGCAAACCTGCTCAGCCGGCTC
>MERZ01000133.1:1743-7586 GCA_001770785.1 Burkholderiales bacterium RIFCSPHIGHO2_12_FULL_61_11 | reverse complement strand
GCCGCTGCTGGCGCGGCTGGGGCAAGCCTTCAAACAATTGCGCGTGGGCCCAGCCGCGATGGACCTGGACGTCGGCCCGCTGATTCGTCAGAGCCAGCAGCAGCGCGTGTGGGATTTTTTAAGCGATGCGCAGGTTGCGGGTATCCCGATGGTGGCGCACGGGCAGATCGTTGATGAAGCGCCCGACACCGGTTTTTACCAGGCGCCCACCCTGTTGCGCGACGTGCCCGTGATGCACCGGCTAGCGCAGGAAGAAGTCTTTGGACCGGTGCTGTGCGCCATGAGCTTTCAGAATGAAGACCACGCCGTCGAACTGGCCAACGCCACCCGGTTTGGGCTGGTCGCCGGGATCTGGACGCGCGACGGTGCGCGCCAGTTCCGCATGGCCAAGCGTGTAAGAAGCGGCCAGGTGTTCATCAACAACTACGGTGCCGGCGGTGGTGTGGAGTTGCCCTTTGGCGGCGTGAAATCATCGGGCTATGGGCGCGAGAAGGGCTTTGAGGCGCTGCATGGCTTCACCACGCTGAAGACCGTCGCCATCCGGCACGGTTGAAATCACGCCCCGAGCCCGGGGATGCAATAAGGTCACCTATTCAACCAATTCTGGAGACAAGCCCATGCGGGTCAAAGACAAATCCATCATCGTCACTGGTTCCGGCGGCGGCATTGGCGAAGGCATCGCCAGGCGGCTGGCCGCTGAAGGCGCCAAGGTCATCGTGAATGACATCAATGTGGCGCTGGGCGAAAAGGTCGCGGCCGCCATCGTCAAGGCGGGCGGCACGGCGTCATTTTTTGCCGCCGATGTCACGAAGTCGCCCGAGGTCAAGGCGCTGGTGGACGCCGCTGTGCAGCGCCATGGAAAGCTGGACGTGATGATCAACAACGCGGGCTGGACGCACCGCAACCAGCCCGCACTCGATGTGAGTGAAGATGATTTCGACAAATGTTATGCCATCAACGTCAAAAGCATTTACCTTGCCACCATCCACGCAACGCCGGTATTTCGGTCCCAGGGCGGCGGCAGTTTCATCAATATTGCCTCGACGGCTGGTGTGCGCCCTCGCCCGGGCCTGACCTGGTACAACGGCTCCAAGGGCGCGGTCATCACCACGTCGAAATCGCTGGCGGCTGAGCTGGGGCCCGACAATATCCGCGTGAACTGCATCAACCCGGTCTTCAACCCCGACACCGGCCTGTCGGTCGATTTCGCGGGCGGCCCGCTGGATGAGGAACGCAAGGCCCGGTTCCGGTCCAGCATCCCGCTGGGGCGTTTTTCAACGGCGCTGGACGTGGCGAACGCCGCACTGTATTTGGCCAGCGACGAGGCCGATTTCATCAGCGGCGTCTGTATCGAGGTGGATGGTGCCCGCTGCGTGTAAGCACGATTGCCGCCGGGGGTGGCCCGGCTATCTCGCATACCCGTAGAGGATAAGGGGCTGCCCTGCGCGGCCGACATCGCCAATAGGGTAAATTCTCTACCAGAGCCTTCCACCATGACAAACAAACCACACAAAGTTATTCCGCTGGCAGATATCCGCTACGCCAGCCGCGTGCCGCCTATCCCGGCGCAGTTGTCGGCGCCCACCGGCCTGCTGAGTGACACCCTGGGCCGGCCGCTACGCGATTTGCGCATCAGCGTGACCGACCGCTGCAACTTTCGCTGCAGCTACTGCATGCCCAAGGAATTTTTTGACAAGGACTACGCTTACCTGCCCCACAACTCACTGCTGAGTTTTGAGGAAATCGCGCGCCTGGCGCGCATTTTTGTGGCGCACGGCGTTGAAAAAATCAGGCTGACGGGTGGCGAGCCTTTGCTGCGCAAGAACATTGAGTCCTTGATTGAAATGTTGGCCAGGCTGCAAACGACAGCAGGCAAGCCGCTGGACATCACACTGACCACCAACGGATCGCTGCTCGCCAAGAAGGCGCAGTCGCTGAAAGATGCCGGACTGCAGCGCGTCACCGTGAGCCTGGATGGGCTGGACGACGCCATCTTTCGCAGCATGAACGATGTGGACTTTCCTGTGGCCGATGTCCTCGAGGGCATTGACGTGGCGAGTCAAGTCGGCCTGGCACCCATCAAGGTCAACATGGTGGTCAAGCGCGGCACCAACGACGCCGAGATTGTGCCCATGGCGCGCCATTTTCGCCATTCCGGCGCGGTGCTGCGCTTTATTGAATACATGGACGTGGGCGCCAGCAATGGCTGGCGCATGGACGAAGTGATGCCCTCAAGGCAAGTGATTGAGCGCCTCAATGCCGAGTTTCCCGTTATCGCCATCGATCCGAACTACCTGGGCGAAACGGCCGGGCGCTGGCGTTATGCCGACGGTGCCGGTGAAATCGGCGTGATCAGCAGCGTCACTCAGGCATTTTGCAGCGACTGCAACCGGGCCCGGCTGTCGACTGAAGGAAAGCTGTTTTTGTGCCTGTTTGCCACCAACGGGCACGATTTTCGGGCGCTGCTGCGGGGCGACTGCTCCGACGAGCAGATCGCGGCGGCGGTGGGCCAGGTTTGGCAGGGACGTGGCGCCCGTTATTCGGAACTGCGCGCCGCCCTGCCCGCCGATTCCAGCCCCGCTGACGGCACCTTAAAACGGGTCGAGATGAGCTACATCGGAGGATGATTTGGTCAATAGTGATATGAGTGCCCCGCTGCACATTGAAGCCATCACGGGCGTCATCCTGGCCGGTGGGCGCGGCTCGCGCATGGGCGGCGCCGACAAGGGCCTGCAAAATTTCAATGGCGTGCCATTGGCCCTGCACACGCTGATGCGCTTGTCGCCCCAGGTCGGCGAGATCATGATCAACGCCAATCGCAACCTGGCCGCCTACGAGTCGTTTGGCGTTCCAGTCTGGCCCGACAGCACCGGTCTGGGCGAGTTCGCCGGGCCGCTGGCCGGTTTCCTCACCGCCCTGGAGCGCTGCGAAACCCCTTACCTGCTCACGGTGCCCTGCGACACCCCGCTATTTCCGCAAGACCTGGTGGCACGGCTGGCGGAGGCCCTGGCGCGGGAAGATGCCGAAATCGCCGTGGCCGCCGCGCGAGAAGAAGATGGGCAATTGAGGCCACAGCCGGTGTTTTGCCTGATGCATACCGGCCTGCTCGAAAGCCTGGTGCGTTTTACGCAAGGCGGAGGCAGGAAAATTGACGCATGGACCGCGCAGCACAAAACTGTCCTAGTGCCGTTTGACCAGCCCGGCGACGACGCCCGCGGCTTCTTCAACGCCAACACGCTGGCTGAATTGCACCAGCTGGAGTCGCGTCACACATGAAAACACTGGACCAGATTACCGCCGGACTGCAGGGCTATGACCCGCAGGCGATGTCGGCTGACGACGTCCAGGCCTTTTTGTCCAGGCTGGTCACGCCGGTTCGGGATGTGCTTGAACTGCCCCTGTTTGAAGCGCTGGGCCGCGTGCTGGCGGACGACGTGATTTCTCCATTTGACGTGCCGCCGCATGACAACTCGGCGATGGACGGCTACGCGTTTGATGGCAAGCAACTGAGGACAGACAGCACGATCGAGTTGCAGGTCGTGGGCACGGCGCTGGCAGGCAAAGCCTGGCAAGGCAGCGATGGCCCCGTCAAGACCGGCCAATGCGTCAAGATCATGACGGGTGCCGTCATGCCGCAGGGCCTGGATACCGTGGTGCCGCAGGAGTCGGTGACGCTGAATCAGGTGGACGAGGCCAGCCACATCACCCTTCCGCCCGGCTTGCTGCGCGCGGGTGACAACCGCCGACTGCGCGGCGAAGACCTCATGCAGGGTAAAGCGGCACTAAAAAAAGGTGAGATTCTCACGCCCGCCCGTCTTGGGCTGGCGGCCTCTTTGGGCCTTGACACCCTGAAAACCTGGCGACCGCTGCGGGTGGCCTACTTTTCAACCGGCGACGAAATTTTGTCGCTGGGCGAAGCACCGCGCGAAGGCGCCGTGTACGACAGCAACCGCTACACGCTCTTCGGCCTGCTCAGCCGCCTGGGCTGCCAGGTCATTGACATGGGGGTGGTTCGTGACGACCCGGCCCTGCTGGAGGCGGCCTTTACCCGAGCGGCCGCGCAGGCCGACGCCATCATCACCTCGGGCGGCGTCAGCGTGGGTGAGGCTGACTTCACCAAAGCCATGATGAAAAAACTCGGCGATGTGGCCTTCTGGCGCATTGCGATGCGGCCCGGCCGCCCCATGGCGGTGGGGCGAATTTTATCAACAAAATCGGCCACTATCCCAATATATACGGGCACTAGAAGCTATACAAATAATAGCAATCCAGATGGCGCCATTCTTTTTGGCCTGCCTGGCAACCCGGTGGCGGTGATGGTGACTTTCCTGGCCTTTGTGCGCCCAGCGCTGCTGCAGATGATGGGCGCCAATGCCGCACCGGCGCCGCTGCTCAAAGCCCGCAGTTCGGAGGCGATTCGCAAGAAACCGGGCCGCACCGAATACCAGCGCGGCTGGGTCTCTAGCGCGCCAGATGGCTCACTTCAAGTAAAAAGTACCGGCAGCCAGGGTTCGGGCGTGCTTCGTTCCATGGCCGAAGCCAACGGCTTGATGGTGCTGCACCATACCCAGGGCAATGTGGCCGTGGGTGATGAGGTCGATGTCATGATGTTTGACGGGGTGATCTAGCAGCCTGCTTACTTGGCCACGTATTCCGCAGGTTCGTGCGTCGGGGAGTGACCCGGCTGCTCTTTGGCGATGGTCTTGTTGCCGCCCGGTATGGCCTGGCGCGCAAACAAGCTGTACATGGTGGGCACCACAAACACGGTGAGCAAGGTGCCCAGGGACATGCCGCCCACAATCACCCAGCCAATCTGGGTGCGGCTTTCAGCGCCCGCACCATGCGCCAGCGCCAGCGGCAAGGCACCCAGCACCATGGCACCGGTCGTCATCATGATTGGTCGCAGGCGCTGGGAAGACGCTTTGACCAGCGCGTCGATCATCTCCATGCCCTGCCCGCGCAACTGGTTGGTGAACTCCACAATCAAAATGCCGTGCTTGGTAATCAGGCCCACCAGCGTGATCAAGCCGATCTGTGAATAGACGTTGAGCGAGCCGCCGCTCCATTTCAGTGCCAGCAGCGCGCCGATCATGGACAGCGGCACCGAGAGCATGATGACCAGCGGATCGATAAAACTTTCGAACTGCGCGGCCAGCACCAGAAAAATAAACACCAGCGCCAGCACAAACACAATGGCCAGCGCGCCCTGCGAATTCCTGAACTCGCGTGACGTGCCGTTCAGGTCGGTGCTGTAGCCTGTTTTGAGTACTTTGGCTGCTGTCTGGTCCATGAAGTTGATGGCTTCGCCCAGCGAATAGTCGCTAGCCAGGCCGGCTGTGATGGACACCGAACGCCGCTGCCCGAAATGGTTCAGTTCGCGTGGCGACACGCTTTCGTGCACCTTGACCAAGCTGGAGAGCGGAATCATCGCGTCATTGCGGCCGCGCACGTAAATGCGTTCAATGTCTTCGGGGGTGCTGCGACTGCCGGCCTCGGTCTGCACAATCACGTCGTACTGCTCGGCATCGCGCTTGTAGCGCGTCACGTTGCGGCCACCGAGCAGGGTCTCGACGGCCTTGGCCACCACGTCCACACTGACACCGAGATCAGCCGCCCTGTCGCGCTCCACCTCGATGCGCAATTCGGGTTTATTCAGGCGCAAGTCCACATTCGGCGACACAATGCCGGGATTTTTGGCAATCTCCTCAAGTATCTGTTCCACCACGGTATTGAGGTTTTCGTAACTTTCCGAGGTCTGGATCACAAAATTGAGCGGCCGCTCGCGAAAGCCCTGGCCCAGTGATGGCGGGGTGATCGGAAAGGCTGTCACGCCAGGCAGCGCG
>MERZ01000133.1:0-1728 GCA_001770785.1 Burkholderiales bacterium RIFCSPHIGHO2_12_FULL_61_11 | reverse complement strand
CTGGCCTGCGCCACGGTCGGGTTGCCGACGTTGGCAAAAATGCGGTCAAACTCCTTGAAGGGCTCACCCATTTTCTCCAGCGCTTGCGCATAGCGGTTGGTGTAGTCCAGTGTGGCGCCGTCCGGGGCATTGATGGTGGCCAGTATTACGCCGCGGTCTTCCATCGGCGAGAGTTCCTGCTTCATGGTGGGAAAAATCAGCGCAATGGCCAGCGCACTGGCCAGCATCACGCCAAGGACAATCCAGCGCGCCTGTAGCACAAAGCCTTTCACCCGCTGACCGGCACCTGAGGCGTCAGCTTGCGGCTGGAAACGCGCCGTGACAACCCAGCGCAGCACAGCGCCGTAGCGCTCAGCCACCGACGTTAACACCCGCTCCATGGTGCGGTCGAAACGGTTGGGTTTGGGGTTGTGCCGGAGCAGTTGGGTGCACAGCATGGGCGTGAGCGTAAGCGCCACAAAACCTGATACCACCACCGCGCCCGCCAGCGCCAGCGCGAACTCCACAAACAAGCGCCCCGTACGCCCCGGTGTGAAGGCCAGCGGCGCATACACCGCCACCAGCGTGGCCGTCATGGTGACGATGGCAAAGCCGATTTCCCGGGCGCCCTTGATGCCGGCCGAAAAAGGATCCAGACCCTCTTCAATGTGCCGGAAGATGTTTTCCAGCATCACGATGGCGTCGTCCACTACCAAACCGATCGCCAGCACCAGCGCCAGCAGCGTCAGGGTGTTGATGGTAAAGCCGGCCAGCGCCATCAGGGCAAAGGTGCCGACCAGGCTGACAGGAATGGTGACGAGGGGAATGATGGATGCACGCGGGGTGCGCAAAAAAACAAAGATCACCAGCGCTACCAGCCCAATCGCTTCGGCGATGGTTGTGTAAACATTCTTGACCGAGCGGTCAATGAACACCGAGTTGTCGTTGGCCACGTCAATCAACAGGTCAGGCGGCAGGTCCGCCTTGAGTTGGGGGATGGCCTGCTGCACGCCTTTGGACAAATCAAGCGGGTTGGCCGTGGCCTGGCGGATCACGCCGACCGCCACCGCAGAGCGGCCGTTCAGCCGGACGGCGGATCGTTCGTCAGCCGCGCCTTCCTCGACCCGGGCCACGTCCCGCACCCTGACAGAAAATCCGTTGCCAGTCTTGATCACAATCTCGCCGAACTGGGCGGGTGTCAGCAGATTGGTCTGCGATGTCACGCTGAACTCACGCTGCTGCGATTCAATGCGGCCAGCAGGCAACTCAAGGTTGCTGCGGCGAATCGCATCTTCGACATCCTGGGTCGTCAGCCGGTAGGAGGCGAGCTTGTCGGTGTCCAGCCAGACACGCATGGCGTACTTGCGTTCTCCATAAACACGAACATCGGCCACCCCCGTCACGGTTTGCAGTCGGGGCTTGACGATGCGGTTCACCAGGTCGTTGATCTGCAGTCGCGTCATCGATTCGCTGGAAAAGGCCAGCTGAATGACCGGGAAGGCATCGGCCTCGACCTTGGCGATCACCGGCTCTTCAATCGCTTGAGGCAGCCGATTGCGCACACGGGAGGTGCGGTCGCGCACCTCGGCGGCGGCGGCGTCTGCGTCTTTTTCGAGCCGGAAGCGCACGCTGATCTGCGCCCGATCCGAACGGCTGATGGAAGTAATCACGTCCACCCCATCAATGCCGGCAATCGAGTCTTCCAGTGGCTTGGTCACCTGCGACTCGATGACCTCGGCAGACGCCCCG
>MERZ01000132.1 GCA_001770785.1 Burkholderiales bacterium RIFCSPHIGHO2_12_FULL_61_11 | reverse complement strand
GTAGCTGCGCACCGGAACACTCAGGCCCACCGCCGTGCGCGCATCGCCCAGGGCGGTTTGCCACGCGTCAATGTGCCCGTTCTTGCTGTCAAGCCCGGATGCGTCAGTCATCCTCGTTTCCTGTCGGGGCGGGCGTGTTTCGAGCCAGCGCGGCGGCGACCCGCTCCCAGCGGGTTTCCAGGCTGGCGTCGCGTTCACCGCTGCTGGCCAGAACCCGGCAACCGCCGCGCGTGACATGGGCATCCAGCCGTATCCGCCAGCCAGTTGCTTGCAAGTCGTCAGCCAGATGCGCTTTCACCAGCGCCGCGTCGTCCGGATGCAAAACCAGTTGCGGCGCTCCCGTCAGTGCCGGCTCGGCCTGCAGCAGTTCATGCACCACCGCCAGCATGGCCTGCGGGTTGACCGTCAGGGTCTGCCCCAGCACCTGCCGGGCCAGATCCAGCGCCAATGCCAGCAAATCGTCAGCCACCTTGCGCTCGGCCAGCCGCAGCGCGGCGGGCCAGGCCAGGGTGAGTGCCTGCCATTGCCCGGCCTGCTCGCGTGCCGCCACCATGCCGGCGGCATAGCCCTCGGCCTGTCCGCGTGCGTAACCCTCTTGATGACCCTTTGCGGCGCCCACCTCTTGGGCTTCAAGGCGCCGCTGCGCCAGCTCGGCTTCATCAATCAGCAAGACCGGCTCGAAGGGCTCCAGCGCGGATTTGGCGACTGCTTTTGGAGCGCGGGCTCCGGCCAGCAGGTCCTGGGCGATGGACGTCATTTCCCAGCGCTGCCAACTGCCCGGCTTCTCCCTGGGCGCACTGAGCGGGCGTTCAGACGCCGGTGACAGGGAAGGCCGGCTAGACATACGAATCGTCGCCTTTTCCGCCCAGCACCAGCTCGCCGGCATCGGCCAGGCGGCGCACGATCAGCAAGATGCTCTTTTGCTCGGTCTCGACCTGCGACACCCGTACCGGGCCGCGCATTTCGATATCTTCGCGCAGCGTTTCGGCGGCACGTTGCGACATGTTCTTGAGAAATTTTTCGCGCAGCTCCTCGGGCGCGCCCTTGAGTGCAATGACCAGCGATTCCGAGTCGATTTCCTTGAGCAGCAATTGAACGCTGCGGTCTTCCAGTTCGAGCAGATTCTCGAACAGGAACATTTCGTCGATCATTTTTTGCGCCAGCACTTCGTCGTGCTCGCGCAGGTGCTTGATCACACCGTCTTCCTGGGCGCTGCTCATCATGTTGACAATTTCCGCCGCCGCCCGCACGCCGCCCAGTCGGCCGCGTTTGACGCCTTCGCCCGACAGCACCTCGTTCAGCACATCGGTCAATTCCTTGAGCGCCGCGGGTTGCACGCCGCCGAAAGTGGCCACGCGCAGAACGGCGTCGTGACGCATGCGCTCGGGGAGTTTTTCCAGCACGCTGGCGGCCTTGTTGCGATCCATGTGAACCAGCAGCGTGGCGATGATTTGCGGATGTTCGTCACGAATAATTTCAACCACTTCGGCCGGATCCAGCTGGTTCAGCCGCTCAATGCCGCCAGCCGAATCGTTGGTCTGAAGAATGTTTTCCAGCAGGTCCGCGGCGCGGTCATCGCCCAGCGCCTTGTTCAGCGCGGCCCGCAAATAGCTGCCCGAGTCGAGATGAAGCGCCGAGTACTGTTCGGTTTCCAGTCGGAACTCTTCCATCACCTCGCTGACTTCGTCGCGCCTGACTTTCGACAGGCCCGCCATGGCCTCGCTCATGGTTGCGACGACGCTTTGCGGCAGCTGGCGCAACACGCTGCCGGCGCCATCTTCTCCGAGCGACATCAAAAGAATGGCGCTTTTCCTCAGGCCTTCGTTCATTATTTACCCGCCCAGTGCTTGATTAACGTGGCCACCACGCTTGGATCGGTTGCCGCCATTTCCTGCGCATACTGGACGTTGTCTTGATGGCGCTGGTCTTGTCTCTCGCGTGCCTGCAGCTGTGGATCGGCCCCTTCGCCTGGCGCTTGCGCCGCGTCGGCCAGCGATGCCGGCGTGGGGGCTTCTTGCAAATGCTTGCGCAGCAGGGGCCGCAGCACCGCAAACCACGCATACAAAGCCAGCAGGCCCAGCAGCAGGTATTTGCCCAGCTCCTTGGCCAGCTCGATGTTGGCAGCCTGGCGCCATAGCGGCAGCGCAGGTTCAGGCACATCAGCTGCTTGCGCGGCAAACGGGCTGTTCACCACGTTGAGCGAGTCGCCGCGCTCGCTGCTGAAGCCCATCGTTTCCTTGACCAGGTTCTGGATCTGTTCCAGTTCGGTGGCCGACAGCGCTTGCGCGGTGCGCTTGCCCTGGGCATTGAGCGTGCCGCGATAGTTCACCACCACCGCCACTGACAGGCGCTTGATGCCCCCCGCGCCCTGCTGCACATGGCGGATCGAGCGATCCAGCTCGTAGTTGATGGTGCCGTCCTTGCGGGCGTTAGCCGAGCCGCCGCTACGGGGCGCACCGCCCATGCCGCTCAGTTCCGCGCTGATCTTGAGCTGCTCCGCACCGGCTGTGCCTGGCTTTTGCAGACCGGGCGCTGCATTGACGATGGGCGCAACCGGGTTGCCCGATGGCTGGTTGCTGAGCGCGCCCGGCACGCCACCCGGCGAGCTGCCGGCTGGCTGGCTGGCCTCGCTCGACTGCTGGCTGCGAATGGCCGCGCTGCCAGGCTCCTGGTTGGGCCGGTATTTCTCGTCGGTGTTCTCGACGATCGAGAAATCGATGTCCGCCGCCACTTGCGCATGCACATTCGCATCGCCCACGATGGGCTGCAAAATGGCTTCAATCCGGTGGCTATAGCCCTGCTCGATCTCCTGCGTGTATTTCAACTGGCTGAGATCCAGGCCGCGCGTGCCAGCGTTCGCCGCTGACAGCAGATTGCCCGCCTGGTCCACCACGGTGACGCTTTTGGCTGACAGCTCCGGCACGCTGCTGGAAAGCATGTGGACGATCGCGCTGACCTGGCCTTCGTCAATGCTGCGTCCGCGATGCAGTGTCAGGATCACCGAGGCGCTTGGTTTTTTTTGGTCGCGCACAAACAGCGAAGGCTTGGGCAGGGCCAGGTGCACGCGCGCCGACTCCACCGCGGATATGGAATTGATCGAGCGCGCCAGTTCGCCCTCCAGCGCGCGCTGGTAGTTGACCTGCTCGGCAAACTGGCTGGTGCCGAATTTCTGGTTGTCCATCAGCTCAAAACCCACAGCCCCGCCCTTGGGCAAGCCCTGCGCGGCCAGCCGCAGACGCGCCTCAGGCACCTTGTTGGTCGCCACCAGCAAGGCCCCACCGCCCTCGGCGAACTTGTAGGGAATGTTCATTTGCTGCAGCGAAGCAATGATGGCGCCGCCATCGCGGTCCGACAGATTGCTGTAGAGCACGCCATAGTTCGGCGTGCTGCTCCACAGCCACAGCGCGGCCACGGCGGCCACCGCGGCGGAAGCGGCGATCATCAGCGGCAAGCGCGGGTTGGCGCGCCACTGATCGAGCAAGGGCCCGCTGTTGGGCGTTGCCGCGGCAGCGCCTGTTGCGGTGGAACTCATGCGTTCATCGGGTTAGCACCCCGTCGCAAGGGCGGTCGCCGCCGCAGGCACGCTGCCGCGCCGGCAGCGCGGCAAAAACAATTGAAACCACTGAAACGACAGATGACATACGGCAGTTATTGAAGAAAGAGGAAAGGAGCTGGCCCGGCGGGCGCGACCCAGGCACCCCCGGCCTTGGGGATGATTGTCAGATCGCGGTGCTGCACTTGATCCGCCGAATAACCGGGAGTTTTGCCATCTTTTGGCACGATGCGCGGGCCCGCTGGCTGCTACGCTTGACGTCTTCAATCAAGAAATGGGCGCGTCTGCTGCCCCAAGGAACCTGCCATGGCAATAGCGTCCATTGAATCCGTGCTGCAGCAAATGCGGGCGCTTAACCAGACGGTTGACCGCTCCGGCACGCCGGCCAGCGAAGGCGTCGGCGGTGGCTTTGCCGGTGCGCTGAAAAAGTCACTCGATCGCATCAGTGACACGCAAGAGCAGGCCTACAGCCAGGCCGAAGCGTTTGAATTGGGCAAGCCCGGCGTGGCGCTGAACGACGTGATGGTCGACATGCAAAAGGCCAACATCGGCTTTCAGATGGGCCTGCAAGTGCGCAACAAGGTGGTGGCCGCCTATCAGGAAATCATGAACATGCCGGCCTAAAAAAATGGGGTGGGTGGCGAGCGCCGATGTCGGGTTACGCCTGCGGCTAACCCGACCTACGAAGCTTGTAGCCCGTTTTGATTTGTGGGTTGGTTTTGATTCGTGGGTCGGCTTAACGAAGCGTAAGCCGACGTCCCCGACATCCCCCGATGCCCCAAACAGCCGTGAGTTTCGCCGTCAGTTAGCCGTATGTAGCCGGGCCATCCCTTGATACCCTTGCAACCGTGATCAAGACGAGGCATGGACCCCGCAGGTTGGCCTGGATTTGTAGGTCGGCTTAGCGAAGCGTAAGCCGACGCTCCCCTGGAAGCCGCAAGCAAGCGCCGATGTCGGGTTACGCCTGCGGCTAACCCGACCTACGAAGTATTTAGCCCGTTTTGATTTGTAGGTCGGCTTGGCGCAGCGTAAGCCGACATCCCCGGAAATGCAGCAGCAAGCGCCGATGTCGGGCTTGCGTGGCCAGGTTTTCCAAATGGCAAGGAATTTTTTTACGTCCAGCCCTAAAGGTTTTTCAGGCCTTGGCCGATAACCTGAATAACGGTGGCTTGCACAGTGTCTCGGCAGGCAAGGCCAGCGTCACGGCGAGTTAGCCGGAGTCCATAAACTTTCGTAAACAGGAGCTCATCGTGTCCTCAGTCATCAATACCAATGCCCTTTCCCTGCTCACGCAGAACAACCTCAACAAATCACAGGGTGCCTTGAACACGGCGATTCAGCGCCTGTCTTCCGGCATGCGCATCAATGGCGCCAAAGACGACGCCGCCGGCCAGGCCATTGCCAACCGCTTCACTTCCAACATCAGGGGCCTGACGCAAGCCCAGCGCAATGCCAACGACGGCATCTCGCTGGCGCAGACCACTGAAGGCGCACTGTCCGAAATCAACACCAACCTGCAGCGCGTCCGTGAGTTGGCTGTTCAGTCCGCCAACGGCAGCAACTCCGCGGCCGACAAGGCCTCGATCCAGGGTGAAATTGCCCAGCGTCTGGCTGAAATCGACCGCACGTCGGCCCAAACCGACTTCAACGGTGTCAAGGTGCTGGCGTCCGACAAGAGTCTTTCTATCCAGGTTGGCGCGAGCGACGGCCAAAGCATTGCGATCGACTTGAAGCAAATTGACAAAAGCACGCTGGGCTTGACGGGCTTTAGCGTGTCGGGTCTGTCTGATTCAATCACCAAGTTCTCGGTCACTTCTGGTGCCGTCACCACGACAGCTGATGTCAGCTTCGCCGCGGTTGCCAACGGTCCCGAGGCTGTCCCTGCAGACCTGACGTTGCATGGTTATGGCGCTTATACGGCAGCGACGGATACGTATGCCGAGTACGCGGTCCAGGACAAGGCGGGTAACCTGTACAAAATCGCTGCCGGTGATATCGATACGGCGACGGGCGCAGTGACGCATGACTTCACGGACGCGGCTGGCCTTGCAGCTGCAAAAACCGCTTACGAGGCAGACGCAGCAGGCGGCCTGACGGCCACAGCCAATCCGCTCGCGGCTCTTGATACAGCCCTAGCCAAGGTTGATGCCTTGCGCGGCTCGCTCGGTGCGGTACAAAACCGTTTTGACTCGATCATCTCCAACCTCGGCACCACCATCAACAACCTGACGTCTTCACGCTCACGGATTGAAGATGCTGACTACGCGACCGAGGTGTCCAACATGTCGCGCGCTCAGATTCTGCAACAAGCCGGTACCTCGGTGCTGGCCCAGGCCAACCAGACGACGCAAGGCGTGATGGCCCTGCTGCGTTAATCGGGCGTAGAAAAGATGTCGGCTTACGCTTCGCTAACCCGACCCACGGGGGAGTGATGCGTAGGTCGGGTTAGCCCCCAAAGGCGTAACCCGACATTGAGACCCAGGCGGTCTATCCGCCTGCGCTAAGCACTCCCGCTTGAAATTTCAGGCGTGAGTGCCTAGCGATTCCCCAGGAGACAAAGCCATGACAGTTTCGGTCAGTGCCCTAACGGTAAACCCGGCAAGCCCGCTGCGCCAGAGCACCGTGGCTGATCCGCCCGCGTCACAGCCAGCCAAAACGACCGAGCCGGTGCGTGAGGTTGCCCCCCTTGAGCGCGAGAAAAAAACGGCTGAGGCCACGCCCACGCAAGCGCATGCCGCGCTGGCCGAGATCAACCAGACCTTGCAAATGGCTTCCATTGGCGTTCAATTCGAGTTCGACAAGGAGGCCAACACCCTGATCGCCAAGGTGGTGGATGTCGAAGCGGGCGAGGTGATTCGCCAGATGCCTTCCGAGGAAATGGTGCAGGTCTCGAAAGTCCTGGGCAGGTTGCAGGGTCTTCTGGTGAGCCAGAAGGTGTAGGTCGGGTTGAATTCGTAGGTCGGCTTAGCGAAGCGTAAGCCGACATCCCCCGGAAGCCGCAGCAAGCGCAGATGTCGGCTTACGCTGCGGCTAAGCCGACCTACGGGTCAAATCGGGCTCCGGTTCCGTAGGTGCAGAGCAGTTCCGTAGGTCGGCTTAGCGCAGCGTAAGCCGACACAGGTGCAGAGCAGTTAGGTTTAGTTCAACAAAGAGCAAGGAGCCAGCATGTCATTAGTCTCAAGTTTGGGGGTGGGTTCCAGCTTCGATTTGGCCGGTTTTCCCGATCCTGCCGCCGCTGCCGAGAGTCAGCCGCTGGTCGTGTTGCCGCCCCCCGGGACGACCGGCCCGGTGCGCAAGAGCGTGGCGGTTGCCGGCACAAAAAAAATGGCTGAGGCCACGTCCAGGCATGCGAGTGACGTGCTGGCTGAAATCAACCAGACATTGAAAATGGCTTCCATCGGCGTGCAGCTTGCGTTTGACAAAACGGCCGACACGATGATCGCCAGTGTGGTGAACCTGGAGAACGGCAAGGTCATCCTCCAGATGTCTTCTGAACAATTGCGGCCAATCTCCAAAGCGCTGGTCAAGTTGCAGGATCTTCTGGTCTACCAGAAGATCTGCCACGAAGCGCAGTTGATGACAAATTCCACGGAGCCGGCGTCGGCGCGCTGGAGTCGCCCGTGGGTGACGGAGGTGGCAGCCGATCAGCAACCACGCGCTTTCAGGTCGGTGAACGCTTAACCACATCAAGGAGTCCGCATGTCGTCAGTATCAAGTTTGGGGGTCGGGTCCAACCTCGATTTGAGCGGCTTGCTCGACAAGCTCGCCGCCGCGGAGAGTCAGCCGCTGGTTGCGCTGCAAAAGCAGCAAGTCAGCTACACCGCCAAATTGTCGGCCTACGGCACTCTGCAAAATGCCTTGAGCAGTTTTCAGGCGGCGGCCAGCAAACTGGCCGATGCCAGCCTGTTCCAGGGCGTCAAGGCCGCTTCGAGCGCGGCCGATGTTCTGAGCGCCACGGCGGCGGCTACCGGGGCGGCCGGCAGTTACTCGATCGAGGTGACGCAGCTGGCGCAAGCGCAGTCGCTGGCGGCGGCCGGTGTGCTTGATGCGACCGCTGCGGTGGGCCTGGGCACGGTGACGATTGATTTTGGCAGCATCACTGGCGGAACGCTGGACCCGGCCACTGGCAAGTACAGTGGCGCGGCCTTTTCAACGGACGCCAGCCGAACCGCGCAGTCCATCGTGATTGACAGCAGCAACAATTCGCTCGAAGGCCTGCGCGACGCCATCAACCAGAATGCCACGCTCGGCGTGACGGCCAGCATCATCAACGACGGCGGTGCTTCACCTTATCGGCTGGTGCTCAATTCCACGGAGACTGGCGCGGCATCAAGCATGCGAATTGCCGTGACGGGAGACGCCAGCCTGCAAGGCTTGCTGAGCCATGATCCTTCGGCCACGCAAAGCCTGCAGCAGACCGCCGCCGCCAGCAATGCGGCACTCAAGGTCAACGGAATTGCCGTCACAGCCCCCACCAATACGATCAAGGAGGCGGTGCAGGGCGTGACGATGACGCTGGCAAAACCCGGGCTCAGCACGCTGACGGTCAGCCGCGATAGCGCTTCGGTCGAAAGCGCGGTCAGCGCTTTTGTGAACGCCTACAACAGCCTGCAAGCCACGGCCACGCAACTGACGAAATATGACGTGGCGAAAAAAACCGGCGCAGCGCTGGTGGGTGACTCGACATTGCGCGGCATCCAGACCAGCATTCGCTCCGCGCTGAATACGCCGCAGGACGGGGCGATCAAGGTGTTGTCAAGCGTCGGCGTGAGCTTTCAGAAAGATGGCACGATCGCCTTCGATGCGAGCAAGCTGAAGTCGTCGTTTGCCAGCAACCGCGACGATGTGGAGGCGCTGTTTGCCGGCCCGACCGGGGGCAGCGCGGGCTATGGCACCCAACTGGCGGCGCTGGTCGATACCTTTATCAGCAGCGGCGGCAAGCTCAGCAGCGCCACCGCGGGCGTCAACACCACGCTGAAATCGCTGGATACGCGCTATGCCGCCACCGAAGTGAGCGTGCAGGCCAAGGTGGCGCGTTACCGCGCGCAATTCACCCAGCTCGACATGATGATGGCCAAAATGAATTCGACCACGAGCTATCTGACGCAGCAGTTTGACAGCATGAATCGCCGGTAAGAAATAAGGAGTCATTCCGTGTACACCCCACCCCACGCCTACAACAGCGGCGCCAGCGCCTACGCCAAAATAGCCACGGAAAGCGGCGCCATGAGTGCCTCGCCGCACCAGTTGATCAGCATGCTGTTTGACGGCGTCAAGACGGCCATCACCATGGCGCGCCACCACATGGCCCACAACGAGATCAGCGCCAAGGGCAATGCCATTTCCAAGGCGATCAACATCATTGAAAACGGTCTGAAGGCCAGCCTGGACGCCGAGGCTGGCGGCAAGGACGGTGCCGCGCTGGTGGCGAACCTGGCGGCGTTTTATGACTACATCAACCAGCGCCTGCTCTACGCCAACCTGCGCAACGACCCGGCGCTGCTCGACGAGGCCGAGCGGCTGCTGGAAAATATCAGCTCAGCGTGGCGCGAAATCGACCCGCATCAAGCCAGCCGGATGCCTGAGACGTCCAGCGTTCCTGCCGCAAACCGTTTTTCCGCAGGAGCTTGAGATGGGTTCTCAAAGTGAAGTCTTGCACTGCTATGAGCAGATCGCAGTGCTGAGCGAGCGCATGTTGGTGCTGGCGCGCAACGGTCAATGGGGTGCGTTGCCAGCGCTGGAAGCGCGATACAGCGAGACGGTGGACCGGTTGAAGGCCATTGAACCATTGATGGCGCTGGACGAGGCGCAGTCGGCGCGCAAGTACCAGCTGCTGAGCCGGATCAATGCCAATCACGCCGAAATTTTCAGCCTTGTCATGCCGCAGCTGGAATACCTGGGGGGGGTGCTGAAAAGCCTGGAGCGGCAGCAAAGCCTTCAAAGCGCATACAGCCAGGGCAATGATGCCTTGTCATGAGCGGCATCACACCCCTGATTGACACGCTTTTGGCGACGCGCCTGGCTCAGCGCGTGGACCTGGTTCCGCTCAAGACGGCGCTCGAGATTGCCAGCCCGGACGCCGTGGCAAGTGTGGCAAAAGTCAGTAATGACATCCGCTTGCCGTCGCGCTCAGCCCTGCAACAGTCATCGGGTTTGGCGCTGCGCGATAGCGGTGGCAGCCATGAAAGCAGCAATGCCCCCGCGGCGCCGCGTTCGCCGGCAAGTGTCACGTTGAGCACGGTGGCCCGCGCGCTCAGCGCCATCTTGGACCTTCCAGTCAGCTCTGAGGCAAAAATTCTCGGCACCCAAGCGCTGTGGCTCGATGCGACGCCACCGGCCGGGCCGGTGCTGGCGGCAACGCTGGCCCGCACAGTGGCGCTTTCCGGGCTGTTTTACGAATCGCACTTGCTGCAGTTTGCCGCCGGCAAGCGCACGCTGGCTCAGTTGGCGCAGGAGCCGCAAGCCCGGCTTGACGCGACGGCAAAAACACCCCCGGAGCTGCCGGGCGCGCGGTTGGCAGGCCAAAACCTGGGGCAGGGCGGCGCGGCCAGTGCTGCATTGGCGCAGGACTTGGCCGGGCAAGAGCCCACGGCAAAAAAACCTGACGCAAACGCGCTGGAGACCCTGCACGGCAATATGTCGGCCCCGGCCGGGATTCACACCGATGCCATGGCGCTGGTGCGCCAGCAACTGGAGTTGCTGGCAGTTCCGGTCTTTCGCTGGGGCGGCGAGGCATGGCCGGGCACGCCCATGGCGTGGGAAATTCACCTGGAGCACCATGAGCGCCCGGCGACTTCTGATGCTGCCGAGGCGCTGCCGCCCGCCTGGAGCACGCGCCTGACCCTTGATTTGCCCACGCTCAAGGCGGTTGAAGTGCGCTTGAGTCTGGCGGGCAACACGCTGCAGCTGCAGCTGGCCGCCAGCGAAAACGCCACGCTGACTTTGCTCGGTGAGGCGCGCAGCGAGCTTCCCAAACGCCTGGGCGCATTGGGCCTGCGACTGAGCGGTTTGCAGATTGGCGCGCTGGCGGGACCGGCTGGCCAGAAAGCTGATGATGCCGCCTGAACTGCCTGGCGATGACCTGCCCGCTAGCCAGCAGCCCGATCGGCCAAGCGCGGTGGCGCTGTCGTATGCCGCCAAAAACAAGGCGCCCATTGTGGTGGCCAAAGGCTACGGCGAGGTGGCCGACGCGATTGTTCAGCGGGCCCGAGACAGCGGCCTGTATGTGCATGCCTCGCCGGACTTGGTGAAGCTGCTCATGCAGGTTGACCTGGACGTGCAGATTCCGCCGGAACTGTACGTGGCTGTCGCCGAAGTGCTGGCATGGTTGTATCAACTTGATAACGATTCAATTCGGAATTTAGATGTTTGATTAATTTTTGCGGATTAATGGACTATGTACTTAATTAATAAGTTCTACAAAAATGAAAATTAAGTGAAACATAATTAATTGAATTGTTATAGAGATGTAAAACTGATTAAGTTGTGATAAAACCCTAGATGGGATTCGGCATTTTTGGCCGTATCCCTGGCCTGACCAAGGTTTGCAGCGCGGTTTTTTGAGCCCCCATCCTTTATCAGCAATTTACAAGAGAATTTGGAGACATCTTGATGACGACTGGCACTACCAACGAGATTGGCGATTTGAATCTGACCTATTTGCTGCTGGCGCAGCGGCTGGTGAAGGAAGACCTTGCGTCAGCCATGTTCCGCCTGGGCATGAGCCGGGAACTGGCCGATTTGCTGGGCAACCTGTCACTTTCGCAAATTGTGAAGCTGGCAAATTCGAGCCTGCTGCTGTGCCGCTTCCGGTTTGATGAGCACCCGATCTTGTCGGCACTGACGCATGACGGGAAAAGCCTGGCACTGCAACAGTCGCACGCCGCCATTCTTCTTTCCGGCCAGCAGGTCGAAGCTCTTTGCTGATGTTACCCATACACCAGAAGATCAAATTTTCTCTTTTGTTTGGGCATCATGGCGACTAAAAGTGTGATTCGTGAAGCGCGGGAAATCAATCTTGCCATCGATTTAATAAAATTGGGCGCCCGTCTTCAGTTTCTGGAAGCGGAAACAGGTTTGAGTCGGGATCGTCTGATCAAGCTGTACAAGGAAATCAAGGGCGCTTCGCCGCCCAAGGGCTTGCTGCCGTTTTCCACAGACTGGTTCATGACCTGGTTGTCCAATATTCATTCGTCGATGTTTTACAACATCTACCGGTTTATGGTGACCCATGGCGACTGCACGCGGATTTCCGGCCTCGTCAAGAGCTATCGGCTTTACCTGGAGCAAGTCCAGCGGCAAGGCAGCGAGCCCGAGCTTGACTTCACCCGGGCCTGGACGCTGGTGCGCTTTTTTGACAGCGACATGCTGCAGTTGAGCACCTGCACGCGTTGCACCGGCCAATTCGTGGCCCACGCGCACGACCCGCAAATCAACTACGTGTGTGTGTTGTGTCGGCCGCCATCGCGTGCCGGCAAGACGCGCAAGCCCAAACTCGGCGGGACCGAAATAGCCGGACCCATCAAGGTGCAGAGCTGCACGACCTCGTCGTCGCAGTGGCTTGCGGATGTGATCAATGGGGCGCGTGCCTGACGGGTCGCGGGTTTTCGTTCAGACCCTTATTCTTCAAGCATTTTTTAGAGCGAGAACACTGTGCTGGTAATTGTGGGCTATCTGCTTGTGCTGGGGGCCGTGTTTGGCGGGTTTGCCATGATGGGCGGGAATTTCGGCGCGCTGTATCAACCTCTTGAACTGTTGATGATCGGTGGCGCTGCGCTGGGCGCGTTTGTCGCCGGCAACGATGGCAAGACCATACGCGCCACTTTCAAGGTGCTGCCCAAACTGTTCCGGAGCTCGAAGAAACACGACAAGGCGCTCTACATGGAGCTGCTTGCCCTGCTCTATGTGCTGTTGTCCAAAGGGCGCAAGGACGGCATGCTGGCGCTCGAGTCCGATGTCGATGATCCGCACAATAGCCCCCTGTTTGCGCCGTATACGCTGATTCTGGGTGATGCTCCGGTGATGGAATTTTTGACCGACTACTTGCGCCTGATAGTCAGCGGCAATACCGATCCGTTCGAAATTGACCAACTGATGGAGCACGAACTCGAAACTTTCAAGCACGAGGCCGAAGTGCCTGCGCACAGCCTGGCCAGGGTTGGCGATGCGCTGCCGGCGCTTGGCATTGTCGCGGCCGTGCTGGGGGTGGTGCATGCGCTGGCGTCCGCCGACTTGCCGCCCGCGGTGATGGGCGAGATGATTGCCCACGCGATGGTCGGCACCTTCCTCGGCGTCTTGTTGGCCTACGGCTTTGTCTCTCCGCTGGCAACGCTGATCGAGCACAAGGTGGCTGAATCCCTGCATGTCTACGAGTGCATCAAGGTCACGCTGATGGCCAGCCTGAACGGCTACGTGCCGCAGTTGGCGGTTGAATTCGGTCGGAAAATCCTGGTTTCCACCGAACGCCCCTCGTTTATCGAGCTCGACGGCCATGTCCGTGAAGTCAAGAACCGCTGAAGCACGGCAGGCTGAATTGATATGAGCGACGCGCCACGCCGGGTCATCATCAAGCGTCCTGTCATGGCCGCCGCCCATCACGGCGGCGCCTGGAAGATTGCATTCGCCGACTTCATGACGGCCATGATGGCTTTTTTCCTGGTCATGTGGCTTCTGTCGATATCATCGCCGAAGCAGTTGGCAGGCATCGCCGAGCATTTCAAAATGCCCCTCAAGGTGGCGCTCGCTGGCGGCCCGGCCAGCAGTAACAGCCCCAGCGTGATTCCCGGTGGCGGCGCCGACCCCACCCGCGCGGCGGGCGAGGTCAATAAGACTGACATCGAAAGCGAAAACGACAGCAAAAGCGACGCCGACGACGTCAAGCACCTGGGCGAGCTGAAACAGCGCCTGGACCAAATGATTGAAGCCAGCCCGGTGCTCAAGCAGTTTCGACCGCAGCTGCTCATAGACATCACCCCCGAAGGCTTGCGGATTCAGATTGTTGATAGCAGCAACCGGCCCATGTTCGACCGTTCCAGTGCCATCGTGGCGTCTTACATGCGCACCATCTTGCGCGAGCTCGGACCGGTGCTCAGCGCCCAGCCCAACAAGATCACCTTGTCGGGACATACCGACGCGACGCAATACACGCAGGGCGGCAAAGCCTACAGCAATTGGGAGCTGTCAGCGGACCGGGCCAACGCCTCGCGCCGCGAGCTGATTGGCGGCGGCATGGACGACATCAAAGTGTTGCGCGTCATGGGGGTCGCGTCGAGCATGCACTTGAACCAGGATGACCCTTATGCACCGATCAATCGCCGCATCAGCATTGTGGTGCTGAATCACCGCGCGCAAACCGATATGGAAAACGCCAATGCCGCCATGACCAGCATCAAGCCGGTTGATCTACTGCAGCAGCAGGGCAGTGCCCGGCAACCCGCGGTGAACCTGTCAGTTGCCCAGCCTGGACGTGAGGCTTCCTGAAGAACAAAAGCTTTTTGCGGGCCAACGATCCAGCAGCGATGCGGCACGCACAACCCCAACAAAAGATCGGCACCAAATGGACATCAGCCAGTTTTATCAGACCTTTTTTGAAGAAGCCGATGAGCTGTTGGCCGAGATGGAGCAGTTGCTGTTGGGACTTGATCTGCAGGCGCCCGACAGCGAGCAGCTCAACGCCATCTTTCGCGCTGCACATTCGATCAAGGGCGGTGCCGCCACGTTTGCATTTACCGCGCTGACCGACACCACGCATCTGCTTGAAAACCTGCTCGATCGGGCGCGCCATGGCGAATTGAAATTAACCAGCTCGATGATGGATGCCTTTTTAGAGACCAAGGACGTGCTGCAAAAACAAATCAGCGCTTATCGGGAAGGCGGAGAACCCGAGCCGCAAGGGGTTGCGCGCATCTGCGCGGTATTGCGACAGCTGGCGCTGGAGGGCGACGCTGCCGTGTCGGCTGCGCCCGTTGCTGCGCCGGTGGCTACGCCCGCAGCTGCGCCAGTGGCCGCCGCCATCGCCGCGGCGGGTGCATCGCTGAAAGTGCATTTTTCCAAAGTCTCGGAAAGCGACCAGAAGTTGCTGAGCGAAGAATTGGCCAATCTGGGTACGGTGACCGAGCAATCCCAAACCGATGACAGCCTGATCCTGTGGCTGCAAACCAATTGCGACGCCGATGACATTGTGGCGGTGAGTTGCTTCATCATTGACGCCGATCAGATTGAAATTACCGTGGAGCCGCCGGCCTGGTCTGATGCAGCGCCGCAAAGCGAGCTTGCAAGCCCGCCGGTCACTGTGCCGGCCCTGGCTGCGGTTTCCGCCGCGCACGCAACGACGAATGTTGTGGCGGCTGCCGCAGCCGCGCCAGCTAACGGCAAAGAGTCCAATTCGATCCGGGTGGACGTTGACAAGGTTGACCAGATCATCAACCTGGTTGGTGAACTGGTGATTACCCAGTCGATGCTGACGCAAACCGCGTCCATGCTGGACCCGGTGCTGCACGAGCGTTTGCTCAACGGCATGGGGCATCTGGAGCGCAATGCCCGCGACTTGCAGGAGTCGGTGATGTCGATCCGCATGATGCCCATGGACTATGTCTTCAGCCGCTTTCCGCGCCTGATCCGTGACTTGTCGGCCAAGCTGGGAAAACAGGTGGAGCTGGTAACCGTTGGCAGAGAGACCGAACTCGACAAAAGCCTGATCGAGCGCATCATCGATCCGATCACCCACCTGGTGCGCAACAGTCTTGACCACGGCATTGAGGAGCCGGAGCAGCGCGCCCTGGCAGGCAAGGATCCGGTGGGCCGGCTGACGCTTTCAGCCCAGCATCAGGGCGGCAGCATCGTGATCGAGGTCAGGGACGATGGCGCCGGGCTGGCCCGGGAGAAAATTCTGGCCAAGGCGATCCAGCAAGGCATAGCGGTGAGTGAGACCATTTCCGACAATGAGGTTTGGCAGCTGATTTTTGCGCCAGGCTTTTCCACGGCGGACGTTGTCACCGATGTTTCCGGACGCGGGGTTGGCATGGATGTGGTGAAGCGCAACATTTATGCGCTGGGCGGTCATGTTGAAATTTCCTCGGTTCGAGGCAAGGGCACCACCATCAAAATCGTCTTGCCGCTCACGCTGGCCATTCTCAACGGCATGTCGGTCAAGGTGGGCGAAGAGGTTTACATTTTGCCGCTCAATTACGTCATTGAATCGTTGCAGCCGTTGGCCAGGGATCTCCATGTCATCAATGCCGACGAGCAGGTCATGCATGTGCGGGGCGAATACCTAGCGCTGGTTGAATTGCACAAATTTTTCGAAATCTCTGATGCCGTGCGCAATCCCACGGAAGCCATCGCGGTGATCGTGCAAGCCGAAGGAACGCGCTTTGCACTGCTGGTGGATCAACTGGTTGGGCAGCATCAGGTGGTGGTGAAAAATCTTGAAACCAATTACCGCAAGGTGCCGGGCATTTCCGCAGCGACCATTTTGGGCGATGGCAATGTGGCCCTGATTATTGATGTGGCCGCCATGAAACGGGCGAATCGCGAGAAAGCCAGCGCGCTGGTTTAAAGAGCTCAAAGGCCTGGTCCGCTGACTGCGCGCGGCCCCGTCGCGGCGCTCTCATCTTGCGTAGGTCGGGTTAGCGCAGCGTAACCCGACATCGGCGATTCCGTCCCCGGGGATGTCGGCTTACGCCCGCAAAGGCTAAGCCGACCTACGCGTGGTTAGATGTTCGGATTAGGGGGCCAGCAGCGTCAGGGGTCAGACCGTATCAAGTTAGTCATGGATTCGAAAAACGAGAGCGCCACTGAGTCAGCCGGGTCCGCATCAATTTCCCCGCTGCCTTGCAGGCTCGCGAGGCTCTACACTGGACCGATAAAAATCAGCCATGAAGTTTCAAGGGGATAGATGGATCGGACCGAACGCTTCTACAAGATCGAAGCGCTGTTGCGCCAGCGCCAAGCAGTCAGCTTTGCCGCGCTGCAAGCCGAGCTGGAAGTCTCGCGCTCGACGCTTATACGCGATCTGGCCTATCTGCGTACCCGCATGCACGCGCCCATCGAATGGGATCGTGCGAGTGGCTGCTACCGCATGGCCGAGGCTGGCCACCAGCAAGGGATGCCTCATCAGCTACCCGGCATGTGGTTTTCGTCCGCCGAAATCCACGCCCTTCTAACCATGCAGCATTTGCTGGCCAATCTGGATGCAGGGGGTGTGCTGACGCCCCATGTAGCACCCTTGATGGCGCGTTTGAACACCTTGCTGGAAGGTGGGGCAGATCATGACGCGGAGCAACTGCGCCGCCGGGTACGCATCATCGGCCTGGCCCAGCGTGCCGTGCAGCCCACCCACTTTCAGCGCGTCGGCACGGCGCTGGTGCAGCGCAAGCGCCTGGCGCTGAGCTATCTGGCACGCGGCAGCGGCCAGGCCACCGAGCGCGAAGTCTCGCCGCTGCGCCTGGTGCATTACCGTGGCAACTGGTATCTGGATGCCTGGTGCCATCTGCGCAATGACTTGCGAAACTTTGCCCTCGATGCCATCCGCGAAGCGCGGCTGCTGGACACCACGGCCAAGGAGGTGCCAGACGCCAAATTGAACGCCCTTTTTGCGCCCAGCTACGGCCTGTTCTCTGGCGGCCGCATCCTGTGGGCCAGGCTGCTCTTTACGCCAGAGCGCGCCCGCTGGGTCGCCTATGAGCAGTGGCATCCAGAGCAGAAGGGCGAATGGCAGGGTGATGGACGTTACCTGCTGCGCATTCCCTACGCCGACCATCGGGAACTCATCATGGACATCCTCAAACATGGTGCGCACTGCGAAGTGCTGGGGCCGGCGAGCTTGCGGCAGGCGGTGGCGGCGGAGGCGGGGAAGATGGCGAAGAAATATTTTTGAGCAGTGGGGAGAGGGTCATCTGGTGAGCCTTATGCCGTGTAAGCTTATTTTAAAAACATACCTACTTAAATATGGATTCTCCACAACCAAAACGTCCTCGTGGACCGATTGCCCATCAAAGGGACGGGGATGGTGCTACACAAAGCCTCGAAGCACACCTAATTGGGGTGGCCAATATAGCAAGATCTCTTGCTGCGAAGCTCGGGCTGAACGAGCAGGGCGAGCTTTTGGGTTTGCTTCACGACCTTGGCAAATACAGCGGTGAGTTTCAAACCTATCTTCAATCCGCAGTCGGCCTGATTAACCCTGATGAAGATGAGTACGTGGATGCGCAAGGTCTTAAGGGCAAGGTGGATCATTCCACTGCTGGGGCACAACTTGTTTGGCAGGAGCTGTCCAAGCAAGAAGGCATAGGCCAGGTCGTCGGCCAACTTCTCGCTTTATGCATTGCATCCCATCATTCGGGTTTGATCGATTGCCTGTCTTCTGACCCAAATCGTCCTGTCGCTGATGTGTTTAACAAGCGGATGGGTAAACCGGAAGACAGATCACACATTGAAGAGGCAATAGCCAGAATGGATGATCAAGTCGCCAGTCGTTTTCAGGCATTGATCTCAAACACTGCGTTGATTGATGGCATCAAGGAATCTATCCGGCAGATGATGGTGAATGATGGGGTCAAAGGCGTTCATTCACTTCAAAATCAAGTAATCCATTTCAAGATTGGGTTGCTCGTGCGTTTTCTGTTCAGTTGTCTGATCGACGCAGACCGTGTTGATACCGCTGATTTCGAGAAGCCAAGAGCTGCGAAACAACGCCTTAATGGGCAATACGTCAAATGGACTTTGCTGATTGAACGCCTTGAGAAGCACCTGCAAGGATTCGCCATCCAGAATCCGGTTGATCAAATCAGAAGGAATATTTCCGATCATTGCCGTGACGGTGCCGTGCGTAACAAAGGCATTTATACGCTGAGCGTGCCCACCGGCGGCGGCAAGACATTGGCCAGTCTGCGGTTTGCCCTGCATCATGCGGAGCAGCACAAGATGGAGCGAGTGATTTACGTCATTCCCTTCACGTCCATCATTGACCAGAATGCCGAGGTGGTCCGCGCCATCCTCGAACCGACGATGGATGATCATGGCCGTGTAGTGCTCGAACATCACTCAAACCTCACGCCAGAACAACAAGGGTGGCAGGAAAAAATGTTGACAGATAACTGGGATGCTCCAGTTGTCTACACCACCAGCGTGCAATTCTTGGAGGCATTGTTTGGGGGAGGTACACGTGGCGCGAGGCGGATGCACCAGTTGGCCAATGCGGTACTGGTTTTCGACGAGATTCAGACGCTGCCCATCAACTGCGTACACATTTTTTGTAACGCGGTGAATTTCCTTGTGGAGCGCTGTGGCAGCACGGTGGTGTTGTGTACGGCCACTCAGCCTTTGCTGAATCAGGTGGATTCAAGTAAAGGTGCATTAAAGTTCACCCATGCAAATGAACTGATGCCAGACGTTCAGGGACTGTTTGACGATCTGAAGCGTGTAGAGGTGATTAATCAGCGCAAATCTGGCGGCTGGTTCGATGACGACGTGGCACGGCTTGCATTGCAGGAGGTTGAGCAGAGCGGGAGTTGTTTGGTGATCGTGAATACCAAAAAATCTGCGCAAGAAATATACAAACTCTGCCAAGCCTCGGAAGGCCCTCCCGTTTATCACTTGAGTACCAGTATGTGCCCAGCGCACCGCAAGGAAAAGCTGAAAACAATTCGGGACTTACTCACGAATGAGTTACCTGTAATTTGTGTCAGTACCCAATTAATTGAGGCCGGTGTTGATGTGGATTTCGGCGCGGTCATTCGCTTCACTGCGGGTCTTGACTCCATCGCGCAGGCTGCAGGGCGCTGCAACCGTAATGGTCGCCGCACAGCAGGGCGGGTTCATGTGGTCAATCCAGCAGAAGAAAGCATTGACATGCTCAAAGACATTCTGTGTGGCAAAGGCATCACAGAAAGACTGCTTGACGATGTCGCGGCTGGCATAGAGAACTTTGCTGGCGACATTCTTGGGCCGAAAGCGATGGCAAGATACTTCGATTATTACTTCTTTGCCCGCAAAGATGAGATGAGCTACTCAGTGTCTGCTGAAATTGTTGGGCGTGAAGATACGTTGCTCAATTTGCTGTCGATCAACTCGCTGGCCTTAAGCGACTTCCAGCGCAGCACAGGGGGTGCAGCGCCAAACATTTACTTGCGCCAATCCTTCATGGCTGGAGGTCGGGCCTTCAAAGCGATAGATGCGCCGACGCAGGGCGTGATTGTCCCATACGGTATCGCAGGTCGGGAACTGATCGCAGACTTATGCGCGGCATATGAAGTTGACAAACGGTATGAACTGCTCAGCAAAGCACAGCAGTACACAGTTAACGTTTTTCCGAATGTACTCGAAAAGTTGCAGCGGACAGGCGCAGTTAACGCGATCAGTGAAAGCACGCGAATCTTGTGTTTGAATGAACGTTATTACAGTTCTGATTTTGGTCTTGCCACAGAGCCCGTTGGAAACATGGAGAGTCTATATGTCGATGCCAGCAAGAAATAACATTGAGTTCAAGGTCTCGAGCAGACACGCCCTGTTTACTGACCCTTTGACCCGGATCGGTGGGGAGAAATGCTCGTACCACATCCCGACCTATGAAGCGCTGAAAGGCATCGCCAAGTCGATCTATTGGAAACCCACGTTCATTTGGATCATCGACGAGGTGCGGGTCGTGAAGCGGATACGCACCCAGACCAAGGGAACCAAGCCTTTGAAATTTAGCGGAGGCAATGACCTTGCCATCTACACCTTCCTTGCCGACGTTGAATATCAGGTCAAGGCGCACTTTGTGTGGAACCTGCACCGACCGGAATTGGAGGAGGACCGCATTGATGCCAAGCACCATTGCGTTGCCAAACGCATGATTGAACGCGGGGGTCGCCAAGATATATTTTTGGGCACCCGCGATTGCCAGGGCTACGTCGAGCCATGCGAATTCGGCGCTGGGCCAGGGCACTACGACGGCGCGGGTGAGCTGGGTTTTGGACTTACTTTCCACGGTTTTGACTACCCGGATGAGATCGGTGAGCACAAGCTCCATGCTCGCTTTTGGCGGCCGACGATGATTGATGGTGTCATCCGTTTTGTGTCACCTGAAAAGTGTGAGACACGAAAATTCATACGGGAAATGCATCCAAAGCAATTCACGACGGGACGGAATCTTGTTGCCGTGGGCGACGTGGTAGCGGGGCTGGAGTGCTGATATGAGCTGGATGCAGAAACTCTTTGAGACCTACGAGCGGCGGACGGACCCCGCCAGCCAGCAACTCGGCAGTCCGCCTGCGCCGCCTTTTCATGTGATCCAGCAGGCTCACCTAGAAGTTGCTATTGATGGCGTTGGAAATTTTCGACGGGCGAAATCCATTGATCGGGAAGACACACTTATTCCAGCTACTGAGAAATCTTCTACGGCCAGAACAAGCGGAGTCGTTCCACACCCCCTGTGTGATCACATCAAGTACTGCGCTGCCGACTTTTTAGGGGACGGCAACGAGGGCAACCTGTATTTCGACGCATATCGGACCCAGCTGAATGACTGGTGTGCATCACCCCATGCCCATCCAAAAGCAATCGCTGTTCTGCGCTACCTTGATAAGAAAACGCTGCTGCAAGATTTGATTAGGGAAAAGGCGGTACCGGTTGATGACGAAGGCCGAATGCTGAACCGATGGGACTCCAGAGACAAAATACCCCACCTCTTCAAGCAGTTGACCAAGGACTCGAAGACACAGACCTACAAACCCCAAAACGCGCTCATTCGTTGGATCGTTGAAAGTGATCACGTTCCAGAGGCTTGGAAAGATCAATCAGTCCAAGAAGCTTGGATCGCCTATTGCTCAGGAAAAGCAGCGGAACCCGCTTTCTGTCATGTCACTGGCGAGAATCGCGCCCTTGCGGTCAAACACCCAAAGGGTCTGCGTAATGGAAAAGATGGCGCAAAGCTGATCTCAAACAAAAAGGAGGATGAATCTGACTTCATTTATCTGGGGCGATTCCTTCATGCGGACCAGGTGGTTGGGGTTGGACTGGATGTCACGCAAAAAGCACATAGCGCGCTGCAATGGCTGATCAAGAGGCAGGGATTCCGAAACGGCGACCAAGTGATCGTCGCTTGGGCCGTTTCTGGGAAACCTTTGCCTGATTTGGTTGCCAACTCTGCCCAGTTGTTTGGCCTGGAGTCCGCCCAAGAAGATGCCGGGCCTGCATATCAGGGGGATGCAGGTCAGTCGTTCGCCCTGCGCCTCAATAAGTGCATCGCAGGGTATCGCGCCCAGCTTGGCTCCACGGATGAAATTGTGGTGATGGCGCTGGATTCGGCGACACCTGGGCGCATGGCCATCACCTATTACCGGGAATTGACTGGTTCGGAATTCCTAGAACGGCTTGAGGCCTGGCATGAGTCCAGTGCTTGGCATCAGACCTTTGGCAGGCAAATGAAGTTTGTGGGCGCACCGTCGCCCACGGACATCGCCGAGGCCGCCTACGGGCATCAATTGGAGGGGAAGTCCGGCGCCAAGCTGCGCAAAGCCACGGTCGAGCGGCTACTCCCCTGCATCATTGATGGGCAACCCATTCCGCGTGATCTCGTGGTGGCAACGACTCAACGGGCTGCCAACAGGGCGGGCACCGACAAATGGACGTTCGACAAGAAGCTGGGCATGGAGGTAAATGAGTGGGAGAAAAATTTAGGCGTCGCCTGCGCCCTGTTCAGGACACATTACAAACAAAGGAGTTATCAGATGGCATTGGAGCTAGACAGAACCTCACGAGACTACCTCTATGGGCGCCTCTTGGCAGTAGCGGAATCCATCGAGGAAATGGCGCTACTTTTGGCCAAAGAAAAGCGAAGCACCAATGCGGCCAGGCTCATGCAGCGCTTCGCTGATCATCCCTATTCGACTTGGCGAACCATTGAACTTTCGCTGGTGCCGTATAAAGCCCGCCTCGAAACCAAGGCGCCAGTTTTTTTGCGCGAAAAGAAGCAACTTCTTGACGAGATTAATTGGGCGTTCGACGCTCAAGATTTCGTGAGTGAGGCAAGACTGACAGGTGAGTTCCTTTTGGGATACCACTGTCAGAGGCTAGCCCCACGACCTAAACGTGAAGCGGCTAAAGATGAAGCCAATCCCGAAAACCAGACTGACCAAGGAGAGTGATGATGACCGTGCTTCAAAACAAGATCGATTTCGCCGTAGTGCTTCGTGTCAAACGGGCCAATCCGAATGGTGACCCGCTTAACGGGAACCGACCGCGCACCGACTACGACAATTTTGGCGAGATGACCGATGTGTCGATCAAGCGCAAGATTCGTGATCGACTCCTTGAACGATTTGTGTCCCTTCAGAAAGACGGAAAACCTTCCGATGGGCAAGCTATTTTTGTGCAGTCTGACGACCGGAAAATCGACGCTCACAAGAATTTACGGGTCCGTGCCGAAGCCGCGCTCGGCTCCAACCTTGGGTCCGGAAGAACCGTAGAACTCGCATGTGCCACTTGGTTCGACGTACGCGCCTTTGGGCAGCTATTCGCATTGAAAAGCAACAAAAAGGCGGGGAAGAAAAACACAGACGGGAGCGAAGAGGAGGGCGACACCGGCGTATCAATCGGGATTCGTGGCCCGGTCACTGTCCAATCCGCCTTCAGCGTGGAGCCCATTGACATCAGCAGCGAACAAATTACCAAGAGCACCAGCAATGAAGGGGATGGTGTCAATCGGCAGTCCGACCAAATGGGTATCAAGCATCGCGTCGAGAAGGGAGTTTATGTTTTTTTCGGAAGCATGAACCCGCAATTGGCAGAACGAACGGCATTTAACGATGATGATGCCGAGGCCATCAAATTAGTACTTCCCAGGTTGTTTGAGAACGATGAATCCGCAGCGCGCCCAGCTGGGAGTATGGAGGTTCTCAAGGTGATCTGGTGGAGACACAACTGCAAATCGGGGCAGTATTCTTCTGCAAAGGTTCATCGCACACTAACGACCATGCCGGACGGTCAAGTGGAGTTAGCCAATCTTGATGGACTTGAACCAGAAGTGATTGATGGCTTTTAGAGGGCGATGCTGAAGTGACCGAAATCATTTTTGTAGTCGAACAGGCCCCCGAGGAAGGCTACACCGCTCGTGCACTGGGTGAATCCATCTTCACCGAGGCGAACTCCGAGGCTGAACTGCGCGTGGCCGTGCAAGACGCTGTGCATTGCCACTTTGACGAAGGCAAGTCCCCCGAAGTCATCCGGCTGCACTTTGTCCACGATGAGCTGCTGGCCGCGTAGGGCAAGGCAAGCTGGGCCACACGCGGGCTCGACACGCTGAAACAAGACGTTTTGAAGGACCAAAAAAATGAAAATCTTGCCTGCTGAGTTCGATGGCCAGTCCATCCGCCGCGTGTACGACGAAGACACTGAAACATGGTGGTTTTCGGTGATTGACGTGGTGCAGGTGCTGACTGAAAGCACCTATGCCAATCGGTACTGGTCTGATCTGAAGCGAAAATTGGCGCAGGAAGCGGGCTCTGAGCAACCTTACGAGAAAATCGTAAGGTTGAAATTAACCGCCCCGGACGGCAAGCAGCGCGACACCGATTGCGCCGAAGCCGGGACACTGCTTCGCATCGTCCAATCTATCCCCAGCCCCAAGGCCGAACCCATCAAACTCTGGCTGGCCAAGGTCGGCTACGAGCGCATGCAAGAGATGGCCGATCCGGCCCTGTCGCTGGACCGGGCGCGTCAGACCTGGCAGCAGCATGGGCGCAGCGACAAGTGGATTCAGCAACGCATGACCGGGCAGGAAACGCGCAACAAGCTCACCGACTACTGGCGCGGCCACGACATCAAGGAAGGCAGTGAGTTTGCCATCCTGACCAACATCATTCATCAGGAATGGTCCGGGGTAAGCGTCAATGAGCACAAGGGGATGAAGGGCCTGAAAAGTCAGAACCTGCGCGACCACATGAGCGAGGCGGAACTCATTTTTACTGCTCTGGCCGAACTGTCCACCCGGCAGATATCTGAAAGCGTGGACGCGACCGGCATGCCGCAAAACAAAACGGCGGCCAAGGCCGGTGGCCGTATCGCCCGTCAAGCCCGCAATCAGCTGGAAAACCAAACGGGCAAGTCAGTGGTGTCGGGTAGCAATTACCTGCCGCCAACTGCGAAGAAGGCATTGAAGGCACCGCGCAAAGCGTAAGGCGTTACGCCATCGAAAATCTTATGGACGAGCCTGAAAAAATCACCCTGTCTGCCTTGCAGCACTGGTGTTACTGCCCGCGCCAGTGCGGACTGATTCATCTTGAACAGGTGTTTGACGAGAACGTCCACACCCTGCGTGGCCAGGCTGTGCACGCCAAGGTAGATCAGCCTGGTGTAGAAACCGCCAAGGGCGTGCGTGTGGAGCGAGCCATGCCGCTTTGGCATGATGAGTTGGGCTTGGTGGGAAAGGCGGACGTGGTCGAGTTTTTGCCGGGTGGCGTGCCTTACCCGGTGGAATACAAACATGGCAGCCGCAACAAGGCTGCTGACATTGCGGCGTGTGACGACATTCAACTGGCTGCTCAAGCGATGTGCCTGGAAGCGATGTTGGGTAAAACGGTGGGTGAAGGTGCTATCTATTACGCGACCTCCAAGCGTCGTCGCGTGGTGCCCATCACCGCGCAGCTTCGTGCCGACGTGGTGCAAACCGTGCAAGCCGTTCGGCAGATGTTGGTGTCAAGCAAGCTGCCGCCGCCGCTGGTGGCCGAGCAGGCCGCCAAGCGCTGCAAAGCGTGTTCACTGCTTGAGCGCTGTCAGCCCCAAGCCACGCACGCTGGGTTGGTGGCCGGTCGCGCGGCGCTGTTTGACCCCGATGCGTGAAGCGTAGCTGAACCCATGCACTGGTATTGCGGCAACGAGGCTGCTAGTATTCAAAATATCGAATCGATCCTGTAAATCTTGTCAAAGGGCGAAAAAATGGCTGTCGCATTCAAAGATATTGAGGCTCAGGCTCTTGCATTGCCGGAGCGTGAGCGCAGTGCGTTGGCCGCCCGGTTGCTGGCTAGCCTGGAGGGCGAATTTGACGACTCTCCCGACGCTGTGGCTCGCGCATGGAACGAGGAAATTGCTCGCCGGGTCGCCGAATTTGAATCAGGCGCAGGTCAGGACATCCCGCTTGAGCAAGTACAGGCCGAAGTGCGAGCCCTGCTCGACCACGGCAGGGCATGAAGATTGTCTATCGTGCCTTGGAAGAAATACGCGATGCCGTTGCGTGGTATTTAAGCGAAGCAGGGCAGCGTCAGGCAGAGGCCTTTCACCATGAATTGAATGCCAAAGTGGCGCTGCTGGTGGCGCACCTCGGAATCGGTACGCCAGGAGAAACGGGAACGCGGTGGATGCCATTGAAGGTGTTCCCCTACACCTTGCATTACCGGGTCGATGGCGAGGTGTTTCGTGTATTCGCGCTGGCTCATCAAAGACGCCGCCCTGGCTATTGGCTAAAGCGCTGATGCCATGCAACTGCTCAACACCCTTTACATCACTACGCCAGAAACTTATCTGCGCCTGGACAACGACACCTTGCGCGTGGAGGTGGAGCGCGAAACCCGGCTGCGTGTGCCTCTGCACCATTTAACGGCTGTGGTGTGCTTCGGACATATCAACCTGTCTGCCCCTTTGATGCACCGGCTGGCAGATGAGGGCATTGCCCTGGTATTGCTGGACGACAACGGGCGTTTCAAGGCGCGGCTGGAGGGCGCCGTTTCAGGCAATGTGCTTTTGCGACAAGGGCAATTCCAGCGTGCCGCAGATTCGGCGTTTGCGCTCGACATGGCGCGCGCCTGCGTGGCGGGCAAGATCAAGAACACGCGCCAGGTGTTGCAGCGAGGCGCCCGCGAGGCCAAGGTGGAAGATGAGGTCAAATTTCTCACTCGGCGCGCGGACGATCTGGCTGCAAGTTTGCGGGCTTTGCCTGCGGTGGCAGACCTGGATACCTTGCGCGGCATAGAGGGCGAGGCGGCTCGCCAATATTTCAGCGGGCTTAATCTGCTGGTTCGAGCCGATCAGCGTGAAGCCTTTCGCATGGATGGGCGCAGCCGCCGCCCACCGCGTGATCGTTTTAATGCCTTGCTGTCATTCCTCTACGCCATGTGGATGAATGATTGCCGTTCTGCGCTGGAGGCGGCCGGGCTGGACCCACAAGTCGGGTTCTTGCATGCCTTGCGCCCCGGGCGTGCCGCGCTGGCACTGGATTTGATGGAGGAGTTTCGCCCCTGGGCGGATCGCCTGGCGCTTAGCCTGATCAATCGTGGACAAGTCACCGCCGATGATTTTGTTTTGCGTGAAGGTGGTGGCGTGTCAATGGAGGTGGACGCGCGAAAGGCTGTGGTGGTGGCCTATCAAGAGAGAAAACGCGAAGAGCTGACCCACCCTTTGCTTGCGCTGACAGTCCCCCTGGGTTTGGTGCCGCTGGTGCAGGCGCGCTTGTTGGCGCGGTCTGTGCGCGAAGACGCCGCACCCTATGTGCCTTTTGTGCCGAAGTAGGGCGGCGCATGCTGGTGCTGGTTTGCTACGACGTGAACACCGAAACCAGGGCTGGGCGCCGCCGCTTGCGCCGTGTGGCGCGTGCCTGTGAAGGCATCGGGCAAAGGGTACAGAAGTCGGTGTTTGAATGCCAACTGGATGTGGCGCAGTTTGAGTCGCTGGAACGCAAGCTGCTGGATGAAATCGATCCGCAACTCGATTGCCTGCGTCTGTACCGCATGCCCGAGACCCGTGGCTTTGAAGTACGTGAACATGGTAGCTTCAAAGCCGTGGATTTTGATGGTCCGCTGGTGTTGTGAGCAACGTTTGGCTGTGATAAGGTCAGACCCGCGAACCCGAAGTGACTGCATTAGCGCTCCAGGGTTCGCGCGCAAAGCAAGCCATTGATTCAAATAAACTTTTTCTTTTCAGTATGCAAATCTGCTTCGTCCGAAATCGGCGTGAGCAGAGGTTCGCGCGCAGGCCTGGAAAAGATGTTTATTTGCACTATGTTGGCCGCGAAGCGAATCGCCCGCCAGTGATGGCGGGCGCGGATTGAAACACCACCGGCGCCCCGGTGCGACGCTACGACTGGGCGAATCGCCCGCCAGTGATGGC
>MERZ01000131.1 GCA_001770785.1 Burkholderiales bacterium RIFCSPHIGHO2_12_FULL_61_11 | reverse complement strand
TAAGCAATAGTCAGCACCGTCTTGAGCAACCGGTCACTGTTGCGCCACCAGCGACGGCTGTTCACCGCCACTTGTCGCGCCACGTTTTCCTTCGCTCCCAGTGCCTTGAGTTCCCGATAAATCGTCGTGGGCCGCTTCCAATGCTTGAGCTGGATCGCCCTGAGGCGATGGCGTAGCCACTCGTCCAACTCGCGCCAGACTCCTGGCGTTTGCGCCATTACAAAGTACGCCTTCCAGCCCAACAGGTAGGGCCTCAGTTTCTCCACCACCTGCTCCATGCTGCGCCCACCCGAGCGGCGCGTGAGTTGCCGGATTCGGGCCTTGAAGTTGTCCCGCGCCTTGTAGGCAACGGCACATTTGACTTCTTTGCCCTTGGCTACCCACAGCTCGTACCCAAGGAACTTGCGCCCAAAGGCACTGGCCACCGCACTTTTGGCTTCGTTGATCTGAAGCTTCAAGCCTGCGTACAGCCGTCTGAGCAGCGCCATCACCCGCTCGCCTGCCCGAGTACTGCCCACATAGACGTTGCAGTCATCAGCGTAGCGCGCAAAGCTGTAGCTTCGCGCCTCCAACGCCTTGTCCACTTCGTCGAGCAGCACGTTGGCCAGCAGCGGGCTCAGTGGCCCGCCTTGCGGCGTGCCCATGTGGCGCTCGTTCACCACCCCACCCTCCATGATCCCAGCATTCAGGTAGGCCCGAATGAGCCGGATTACTCCAGCATCGTCGATGCGCTTTCTGAGTCTGTCGATCAGGATGTCGTGGTTAACCCGGTCGAAGAATTTCTCCAGGTCCACATCCACCACCACGCGTTTGCCCGATTGGACGTACTTGCGTGCGGCCTTGACCGCGTCATGCGCACGTCTGCCGGGACGAAACCCGTGGCTGTGTTGGCTAAAGGTGGGATCAATCAGGGGTTGCAGCACTTGCAGCAGTGCCTGCTGGATCAGCCGATCCAGCACCGTCGGGATACCTAGCTCGCGCTGGCTTCCATCGGGTTTGGGAATCATTACCTTGCGTACCGGACTGGGCCGATACCTCCCTGCCAGCAGACTTTCGCGGATCTCGGGCCAGCTCTGGCGTATGACCTGGGCGGTTTGCTCAATGTCGAGCCCATCCACCCCGGCTGCGCCTTTGTTGGCCTTTACCCGTTTCCATGCTGCTTGCAGGTTCTGTCTTGTCAGCGCACTCTCCAGCAGGCCACCAGTGCCTGCCATTGACTTTGCCGACCCTGTGTCCGGGTGCTCATGGGGCGGGTCGCAGGCTTCGTCGCTGATGGGATCACGCACGGCTTCACCGCGCGCTACGCCCACCCGCCCGCATTGCTGCGGCATCTGACGCATGACCTTTGACATCCCCATGTCCTCGGTTACTCACTCTCGTTCGGTCCTTCGCCCTTTCGGTTCTGCCTCAGCGGCGCCCTACTCGAACTACTACGACCTCTGCTGACTTCTCGCTCCAGCGTGTGCTGTCGCCCTTTCAGGCGCAAGGCGAGATCTCCCCAGGTAAGAACGCACTCCTTCACTGCACAACCGCCGGATCTACACCACTTTGCCTTGATCACGAG
>MERZ01000130.1 GCA_001770785.1 Burkholderiales bacterium RIFCSPHIGHO2_12_FULL_61_11 | reverse complement strand
GAGCGCGCCTCTGCGGCCGGTGCTGGTGATTGATCCGCGGGCCGGCCACGGTCCGGATATCGGCGGCTTCAAGCACGACTCGGAGGTTGGCGTGGCGTTGCACGAGGGCCGCCCAAGCTATTTCGCGATGTTCTACTGGTGGTCAAGCTACTTCTTTCTCAGCCGCGAAGAGATACTCGCCACCGAGGCCAGGTGCAACTCGACCGTGTGAGATGGCCGACCCCTGTGTCGTGGACCTCAAGCGTATCCGCAATCCGATGGTGATCTTCGCCTCCAGCGGCGACAACATCACGCCGCCGCACCAGGCACTGGCCTGGCTCCCCGCGATCTACCCCGACACCGCAGCGCTCAAGACCGCTGGCCAGCGCATCGTGTACCTGCTTAACCCGCATGTCGGGCATCTCGGAATCTTCGTGTCAGCCAGCGTGGCCCAGCACCTTGAGCTTGTCTATGCCCCCGGTGCTAGTATCGATGCAGTACTCAGCATCATCCGCCTTATTTGGCTAGCTGAATATCTGCGATGACAATAGCGCCATTTGATTTTTCGGCTGTGAAGCGGACTTTATCGCCGACTTTTACCTTGTCGAGCATCGCTGGGTCCTTGACTTGGAACACCATGGTCATGCCAGGCATCTCCAGATTTTTGATCTCGCCGTGCTTTAAAGTGATCTTTTTGGCGTCTTTATCAACCTTCCTCACTTCACCATCCACCATGTCCATCGAGCCCGTGGGGCCCGTTTTCTGAGTGGCCTCCATGGTCATCATGTCCATACCGGGTTTGGTTGCAGTTTGCGCGTGGGCTGTGCCGAGCAGCAGGGTTGAAACAATCAGGGCGGTGTTGAGGGTTTTCATAAGTTTCCTTTGAGAGTTGGGTGAGCCTAGAAACGGCAGTTGAACGCCCCCGACGGGGCCGTCATGGGGTGAGGTGGCGAGGCGCGACGAGGCAACAGGCGGCGGCTGTTGTCGCTGGTTGTGGTCCGCATAACCATCACTTCTGAGCCACGGTTACCATGCCCTTCATGCCGGCATCAAAGTGGCCAGGCTGAAGGCAAGCGAAGTCCACCTTGCCGGCCTTGGTGAATTGCCAGATCACCTCGCCACTTTTGCCCGGCGCTACCGTGACCATGTTGGCGTCGGCATGCTCCATTTCCGGGTTCTTCTTCATCACTTCGTAATGATCCTTGAGGTCTTTTACGGTGCCCAGCACCATCTCGTGCTTGACCTTGCCGGAGTTCTTGGCGACAAAGCGAATCGTTTCACCTTGCTTGACAGCAATGTTCGAAGAGTGAAAGCGCATATCGTCAGTCATGTCGACGGTCAACGTGCGCGTGACTTTGGATGCGACGCCGGGCTTGCCAATGGCGGCCTCGCCATGCCCGCCTCCGTGGCTGCCTGAGGCCATGGCCGTCATGGCCAGAAAAATGCCGGGAATTGCTATCAAGATGTTGCGTGATTTCATGAAATACCTTTTAAGGGTGGTGGTTAAAAACTGACTCAATGCTTCATATTGCCCATAACGGGCTTGCGGACCTGAACTTCGATTTCTTTCATCGGCATGTTCTGAACGGGCATGGACTTGCCGCCTTCTGCCGCAAAGCGCGCAGGATTCGGCAGTGAGCCTGCCCATTCATAGGCGACTTCACCGGCCGGGTGCTTGTACCAACCCGGATCTTTGTAGTCCCCGGGTTTCTGGTCTTTGCGCACTTTCAACACGCTGAACATGCCGCCCATTTCGACCGAGCCGAACGGGCCTGCGCCGGTCATCATGGCGATGGTGTTATCGGGTAGCGGCATCTCCATTTCCGCCATGTCGGCCATGCCGCGCTCGCCCATCACCATGTAGTCCGGAATCAGATTGGTGATCTTCCTGGCTACGTCCCGGTGATCCACACCGATCAGGGTGGGCACGTCGTGTCCCATGGCATTCATGGTGTGATGGCTCTTGTGGCAGTGAAAAGCCCAGTCGCCTTCTTCATCGGCCAAAAACTCGATCTGGCGCATCTGGCCGACGGCGAC
>MERZ01000129.1:7190-14051 GCA_001770785.1 Burkholderiales bacterium RIFCSPHIGHO2_12_FULL_61_11 | reverse complement strand
ATGGTTGGTCATGGTCAGGTTGCCCATACGGATACGCACTTTGTCGTTCTTGCGCACGTTGAGCGAGTCGATACCCGGAAAAATCCGGCTGTTCCAGCTCCATAGATTGAAGTCGAGCATGGTCATGATTTTCGGGGTGTAGCTGCCAGGGTCGATGTCGTAGGCATTGAGCAGGAACACGAAGTCGCGGTCAACCTCGTCGATCAACGGGTGCTTTGTTTTGGGATGCGTAATCCAGAAGCCCATCATGCCCATGGCCATCTGCGTCATTTCATCCGCATGCGGGTGGTACATGAAGGTACCGGGTCTGCGCGCGACAAATTCGTAGACGAAAGTCTTGCCCGGGTCGATGGCTTTCTGCGTCAACCCGCCCACGCCGTCCATGCCGTTTGGCAGGCGTTGACCGTGCCAGTGAATGCTGGTGTGCTCGGGCAGTCTGTTAGTGACGAAAATACGTACCCGGTCACCTTCGACAACCTCGATGGTGGGGCCGGGTGACTGGCCGTTGTAACCCCACAGGTGGGCCTTCATGCCCGGCGCCATCTCGCGCACCACGGGTTCTGCCACCAGGTGAAATTCCTTTACGCCGTTGTTCATGCGCCAGGGCAGCGTCCAGCCGTTCAAGGTCACCACCGGGTTGTAGGGCCGCCCGTTGTGCGGTACCAAAGGTGGCATCGTATCGGGTTTGGTCTGGAAAACCGGTTCAGGCAAAGCTGCCATGGCGACACGGCTCACTGCGGCGGCTGCTACTGCGCCTCCGGCAAGACCGGCCATCTGGAAAAACTGTCTTCTTGAATTCATACCGCGTTCCTTTTAGCAAGGTTTTCAAATAAATTGGGTGCAAAGGCATAAGCGCTTCGGCATGGGATATGCCAATTAGTGAGCTGCATCGCCGCCTCCACTACTTCCGCTCATCGGAGCGGCAGCGGATGCCATGACCGGCTTGCCCATCACCGAGGCCTGCAGTGCCGCGTCTGCCAGCCAGAACTGCTGTTCAGCAGCGATGGCAGCCATCACACTGCCGACCTCAGCTCGCGACTCGGCCAGAAACTCGAAGACGCCAATCAGCATGCCGTTGTAGCGAAGAACGTTTTCTTCCGAGATGGTCTTGCGTAGCGGTATCACTTCATCGCGGTAGTGGCGGGCAATGTCATGGGCGGTTCGGTAGGCGGAATACCCCTCGCGCAAGTTGGAGCCCGCAGCGCGCACCGCCGCTTCCAGGCGATTGGCTGCCGCCAGGGTTTGCGCGTTCATCGCGTCGCGCTGGGTACCACCCCAATCGAAAATTGGCAGACGCAAGCTGATCTCAAAGCCGCGGCCCGTCGATTTGGTGCCTTCCGTGTTGTTGAATGTCGTATTGTGGATAACCCCCACCTCAATGTCCGTGAAGGTGGTCAGGACATTCAAGCCCTGTGCCTTGGCGGCCGCTTCAAATGCTGATTGGGCCATACGGATATCCAGCCGGGAGGCGCTGGCTTGCTTGCTGACATCGGCAGGGTCGCGAGGAGCCTTGGGCAGATCGGGCAATCGCTCGGACAGTTTGAGCTGATCTGCCTGCGCGTCGGTCAGACCGAGCCGGCGAACCAGTTCCTCGCGGGACGATGTTGCCGTGTGCTGTGCGCTCGCCAGTTGCGTTGCGGCATCGCTGTAGAACACTTGCTGGCGGGCACGGGCCAGCCTGCTGAAGTTACCAGCGGCCTGCATACGACGCGCCAATTCGGCACTGGCTTCTGCGCTGTCAAATACCTGCCTGGCATAGCTCAGGCTTTGTTGTGCAGCAACCGCCTTGACCCAGGCCTGTCGCACCTGGGTCACCTGGTCGATGACATCCGAGGTCAGGCGTAACTGCCCTTGCGCGATGCGCCGCTGCGCTATAGCGTTGCGCTGAGGCAAGGTCAGCAGGTCAAGCAATCCAAAGGAGAGCAGGCGCCCTAATTCGAGCTCATCGCCGATACGCAGACGCTCGAAGGTAAAAAGAGGATTGGCTATCCGCCCTGATTGCGCTGCGTTCGCCGAAGTTGCCCAGTTCTCTGCCAGCATGGCCTGCAATGCAGGACTGTTGATCAAGGCAAGTTGCACCGCATCACTCTGGCCGAGCGGCCGCTTGAGCAACTCCGCAGCGCTACGTTCTGACGTTTCCTTCTGCGTATTGGTTTGTGCCAGCGTCAGCCGGCCAGCCGTGAAATCGGCTGCATCCTGGTTGGTTTTGGCAATGGACTGATCAAAATTGACACTTGCGCATCCCGACAGGACTGCCAGCGAGATCCCCGTGACGACCAGCTTGATACGCGGTATGGGTTTGAAGCGCGTCATGGCTTGGCTCCGTGGTTCATCGATGAGCCCGACATGCCCTTGACGGGCTCGCTCATCATGTTCTTGTCGGTGCCTGGTAGCGCCGTATCGGTCGCTGCTGGATCAGGTTTCCTCGCCTCTTTGGCATAAACCCGCCAACCGCCGATCTTGCCGACCGTGTCGTTGACTTCAGTCCATGGGGTGACGGCTTGGTCATTAAAGCCGCGATAGTTCGAAAGAGCTGACCGGTACTGCAGCGTAGGCGCTGCATTGCCTGTGGACTCTTCAGAATTCGACTGCGCCTGTGCAGTCACAGCGGTCAGGTACAGCATTGCAGGTGCTGCTGCAGACAATACTGCCCAGCGAAGGGAAAAAGAAAGCATGAAAACCTCGCATATCACGATGAATGACCCAAGCGAACATCGCTATGGGGACTTAGTGGGTGGTGGTAAGGCAACCAGCAGGTGGCGCGCGCGGAAAGCGCAACGCCACCGCAAACTGACACGCTCGTCGCCGCAAACCCTTGAGAGGGTAGCGCGAGCAGCAGTATGCAAGTCAGCAGAAATCGCCACACGAATTTTGTCATTTGTTGTTTAGCATAATTACGTTTCGGATCGAGCTCAAAGACCATAAACCATAGATCATGAGGTAATCGCAGACTTACTACTTGGCTGAAATGCCACGATCAGACAGTCTCATTCCGCACTCAGATATTTCGCCCAGTGCCCCATTGCCCCTAAAACTTTGCCTAAGGGCATGGGAAGAACTTTAAATAGCCGCCACCGACAGAACACCAACAGCCAGATGACAAATATGTCATCTGGCCAAGCCATACTTTGCACGAAAATACAGCCATGAAAATTCTGGTGATTGAAGATGAGTTCAAGCTGGCCGAATACCTGCGCAAGGGTTTGACAGAGGAAGGCTTTGTCGTGGATGTAGCCAACAATGGAATCGATGGCCTGCATCTGGCGGTCGAGGGCCAATACGACGTTATCGTCCTTGACAGAATGCTGCCGGGTATCGATGGCTTGGGGGTGATGGCCGCGCTGAAGCAGAGCAAGCAGACGCCTGTGCTAATGCTGACTGCCCTTAGTCGTGTCGAGGATCGTGTCAGTGGCCTTCAAAGTGGAGCCGATGATTACCTGGTCAAACCCTTCGCGTTCTCGGAGCTTGTTGCGCGCATTCAGGTGCTCATGCGACGCGTCACCCCCGGGCAGACTTTAGCGGAGGCAACCATGCTCAAATTGGCTGATTTGGAAGTCGATCTTCTGCGTCGCAGGGCATCTCGCGCTGGCCAGCGGCTGGACCTCACCGCCAAAGAGTTTAATTTGCTCACCCTGCTGCTGCGGCGCCAGGGTGAAGTGCTGTCACGCACCGAGATTGCGGAGCAGGTATGGAACATGAACTTCGACAGCGAAACGAACGTGGTCGATGTCGCGATCCGTAGATTGCGCAGCAAACTCGACCTTCCCTTCGACCGACCGCTGTTGCAAACGATGCGCGGTATGGGCTACGTGCTGGAGGACCGGCCATCGTGAAGCAGAATGGAAAGTGGTCACTGGATCGACGGCTCTCAACGTGGTTCGCGATTCAGACCTTTCTTGGTCTGACACTTGTGTCAACAGCGGTGTACATCGCAATTGCATTCAATCTGGATACAAGACAGGCTGACGCGCTGGCGCAAAAGCAATCCATCGTCACCCATTTGCTGGATGAAGCCCGTCTTGAAGGGGATCTACCCAACCTCAAGCACAAGCTCGACGATTTTTTTGCGGGCCATACCGATCTGGTACTTGAGCTGTACGAGCAAGATGGCACCCTGGTCTACCGCAGTGCGCAGAGTCGGGCTGAGGTGAAGCGGGTGCACGTGGCGAAATTCTCACTAGCATCAACAGCTGGCGTCTTTGGCGATCTGACCGCACAGCTGTCGATGGACACGCGCGCTGATGATGATCTACTAAGGCGACTGGCAGTGACGCTGGTGGCGGTCGCACTGCTTGGCTCATTGGTCGTGTCTGCGGGCGGCTTCCTGCTTGTCCGCTTGGGGCATGCGCCGGTGCAGCATCTGGTCGACCAAACCAGGGACTTGGCCGCCGACACACTCGGCAGACGGCTGGATGGCTCGGCTCAGCCGCGAGAGCTTCAACCGCTGGTCGAGCAGTTTAATGCACTGCTCGAGCGCCTAGGACGTGCCTATGAACAGATGGAGGGCTTCAATTCCGATGTCGCGCACGAGTTGAATACGCCGCTGTCCACCATCATCACCAGCACGGAGCTGGCGCTGCGTAAAGAACGCGATCCCGAAGCGTTGCGCGACATGCTGGGTTCTAATCTGGAGGATCTGCACCGTATGTCAGACATCATCAAGGACATGCTGTTCCTCTCGCAATCCGAGCGCGGGGCACGCGCGCGACGCACGCATGTTCCCAGCTTGGCGGCAGTCGCATTCGACGTGGCTGACTACCATGAGGCTGCATTGTCAGACGCGGAATTGCAAGTCGAGATCGCAGGGGACTTCGCAGGCGAATTCGACGTACCGCTCATCAAGCGGGCAATCTCCAACCTTCTGGGTAACGCCACTCATTATGCAGAACGTGGCAGCACAGTTCGCATTGAACTGACGCCACGTGGCGCAGGTTTTGTAAAGCTCGCGGTAATCAATCGCGGACAGCCTATTGCGGCGGAGCATTTGCCACGCTTGTTTGATCGGTTCTACCGTGTCGACCCGTCACGCACCCAAGCCGAGAGCCATCATGGGCTTGGACTGGCGATAGTTGCGACAATTGCCCGGATGCACGGCGGACGGCCTTTCGCTCAATCGGTCGATGGTCAAACTTCAGTCGGTCTTGTCCTGGCGTCTCAAATAGAAATTTCCTGATTGGGCTGTTCGCTTGGCTCCGATCTGCTTTGTCAGTGTTTCGCCAGGCGCGTATTCACACAAGACCGGAAGACGCTTGAATCGACATTGACTGAGGACGGCTCCAAGGCCGGTAGCTGCCCATCCCCCCAGACAATCAGGTGCTCGAAACAGAATGGTTGGCGTCGCTATCCCTCAATGCTGCGATGATGGGGCGCGGATGAGCTTGCCTGTCGCCGGGCATCGCTCAACGAGTTCGTGGAGGGTTCCGCTGGGACTTGGACTGCCCCTGCAACGATCCGAGAATGCATGCTTCTTGAGCACCGCCAATCTGATACGACGCGCGCTCCACGAAGTGCCAGGCCGGCATTTGTCGCCGCAATGGGGGTCAATAGATGTGTGGGCCAGCGCGAAACTGATGAGCCTTGTCGCCAGCGTATCGGCTTGAACGCTTGCTACGGTGGTTTTGACGCTGACCACGCCAGCGTTACGCGCGGCGGCTTCCTCTCCACCCGATACGGCGCGAACAGAGCCGATCACTGGCGCAAGGCGGACGATGAATGGATTGTTCCACCGAGTTTTTTCATATTTGCTTGATGAATTGACGTTCCATCAAGCTGCCAACATCCTCCACGAGGTTGGTTTGTCCGAGGCCCGCTTCAGATAAGCCACTTTTTTCCCAGCCTCGACGAGCATGATTTTCAGCGTCACCACTCGCGAACCATTGACACAGTTTTCACTGAGCATCAATCAACTTGTACCGGCTGAAAGATTACAAAAACGTAATCACCGGGTCAGGCTGCTGTCGGAGAGGCACGGGCATCATGTCTGCATCGGACGCCTCACTGAACGCCGAGATTGCCTGCGGAAAGTTATGTTTCTTTTAACTAAGGAAAAATCATGGAATGGTTGTCGCAAAACTGGATTTGGCTGGTATTCGCTGGGGCCATGTTCTTCATGATGCGCCGGGGCGGCGGCTGCTGTGGCGGCGGCGGGCATGACGCAGAGCACAGCGGCCCTGAGGCTGAAGGGTCGCAACTTAAGGGCGGTAGCACCGGGGGTTGTTGCGGCGGTACCAAGGGTGCGGACAAAAAACTCGCTGAGGCCGGGGGTTCGACAACCATAAAAACCGCCACCAGTGCGAAACATCAGCACCAGGAAGCAGCGCAGTCATGATCCCTGAAATCGGGCATTTCGCCATCATTCTCGCGCTGTCACTGGCATTGGCGCAGGGTTTTTTTCCCCTGCTGGGTGCCGCGAGCGGCAACCCGGTGTGGATGCGCGTGGCGCACACGACGGCGTGGGGGGACAGCAGCAGATGGATGCCATGATCGTGCAACTGGTTGCACGACTGGAAAAAAATCCGCAGGATGCCAAAGGCTGGATCATGCTTGCGCGCGCACAAGCGGTGCTGGGTCGACTCGATGCTGCGATCTTGACTTACGCCAACTCGGTGGCGTTGTTTCCCAATGACGCACAACTGCTGGCTGATTATGCCGATGCGCTGGCGATGGCCAACGACGGACGCTTGTCGGGTGAGCCCGAACAGGTCGTAGCGCGTGCGCTGCGCGCTGATCCAGACAACGCGAAAGCGCTGGCATTAGCTGGGACCGTCGCTTTTGACAAGCAGGATTTTGCGCTTGCCATCAAGCATTGGGAGCGTTTGCGCAACTCGATTCCGGCAGACTCGGAATTCGCCAAATCGATCG
>MERZ01000129.1:0-7151 GCA_001770785.1 Burkholderiales bacterium RIFCSPHIGHO2_12_FULL_61_11 | reverse complement strand
AAGACATCATCGCTGTTGACCCATACGCGCCGCGGAGGCGTACGCGGCTGGCAGGCTACATACCACTCCTGGTTTTTCTCGTGATGGGAGTGTTTCTTGCCATTGGGCTCACCATGGACCCCCGTGAAGTCCCCTCGCCTTTAATTGGCAAGATGGTGCCTGAATTCAACCTGCCAGCGGTTAAAGGACGATCTCCTGGACTTGCCACTGCTGACCTACGCGGTCAAGTCTCGCTCGTCAACGTGTTTGCCTCCTGGTGCGTTGCCTGTCGCGAAGAACATCCGTTGTGGATGGAATTCAGCAAAAAGGGCATTGTGCCGGTGCACGGCTTGAACTACAAAGACAAGCCTGATGATGCGCAGGCTTGGTTGGATCAACTGGGGGATCCTTATACGCGAACAGGGGCGGACATCGACGGCCGGGTGGGAATTGATTGGGGCGTTTACGGCGTACCCGAAACCTTTGTCATCGACCGCGCGGGCCGTATTGCCTATAAACATATCGGAGCGATCACGCCGAAAGTATTGAGCGAGACCCTCATCCCGTTAATCACCAAACTACAGAAATCATAATCGCCAATTTTTCTGTGGCACTCGACGTGAGCCTCTATCAGTCTCGCAATTCGGGGCCGCGCCAGCTCCTGATGAGCCATGACTGAATTGACCACCTTCGCACTTCTGACGGCGTTTGGCGGGGGCATCATATCGTTCCTGTCGCCCTGCGTGCTGCCCCTGGTTCCGGGCTATATGTCTTATGTGGCCGGCGACACCCTCGCGCATCGCGGCCACGCCAATGAGCGTTCGCGGCATCTCGCCGTCCTGGGCTTGAGCCTGTGCTTCGTCGCCGGTTTCTCGACTGTTTTCATCACCCTGGGCGCGGGCGCTTCTGCGCTCGGGCAACTGCTGCTGCGCTACAAATACGAAGCAAACATCGTCGGTGGCAGCATCGTCATCCTGTTCGGCTTGTTCATGATCGGGATGGTCAAGCTGCCCTGGTTACAGCACGACCTGCGTTTTCACGGCAATATCAAGGGTGCACGGCCGCTTGGGGCCTATCTCATCGGGCTGGCGTTTGCGTTCGGCTGGAGCCCGTGCATCGGACCGGTGTTGGGCGTGATCCTCACATTCAGCGCGGCAACGGCTACGGTTTCCAATGGTGTTGCGCTACTCGGCGCCTACTCACTCGGGCTGGGAATTCCTTTTCTGGCCACTGCGCTCTTTACGGGCGCACTGCTCAAACGGCTCAAACCGATGCGACGCTGGGGTAAATGGCTCGAGATCGGCGCCGGTATCGGGATGATTTTCATGGGGATCGCCATGATCACCGGGTGGCTCTCAACCTTTGCTTTTTGGTTGCTTAAGACGTTTCCGGTGTTCGCGGCCATCGGCTAGACGACCGACTTGGAAATGGAATTACACCGCTTCGGTGCGGCGCTACCTCACCAATCTCGTCGACAACGCGATCCATTATTGCGCGCGCGCCACGTATCGGACTCCAAACGCAGCTTGCGGCACAGCGTGAGAACAAGACACCTTGAAAAACCAACACTTACATTTGGTGGGGGCGGGCAACGATGCCGTTGGCCTCCTGCAACTCGCGGATGTAGCGAATGATTCGGGTCAACTGCGCGTCGGTGACTTGTGGGGTTGGCGGCATATCTCCGAAGTGCCAGTGGTGCTGGGTCGTACCGTTGTGCACCGCTGCGCGAAAGGAGTCGTCGGGGTGGTGACCAAGGTTGTAGGTATCGTGAACCAGCGGTGGCGCCAACTTGGTACCGCCGCCGCCATTTTTTCCGTGACATGCCGCGCAATTTGCATTGAATGCCGTTTCGCCGGCGACCGCCAGCGGCGACAGCGAAGGCACCTTGACACTGATCGCGCCATCGCCAGCGCCCGGACCAAAAATTAAAAATGCCAAGAGACCCAACCCCCCGACAACGACAGTCGGCAGCAAAAACTTGGGATTCTTTTTGGTGGTTTTCATATTTCTTTCCGGTTTTCTATGGTAATCAATGCTCGATCAGGTCACCATTGCGCCTGCTATTGGTGCAGTTGGATTTTCTTGGACCGAGCAAGCCCGCAGGTGATGGGTTCCGCAATGTTGTTGCTGATGAGCAAGAGCGAAACGAAAAGCAGCGCAACACTCAAAATTCCGAATTCCTCGCCGTTCAGCGGCAGCGCAGCGAGCGCTCCGACCGCGCCGAGAGACGGCAGGATCACGCCTAGGACCAGCGAGCCGCAAGCGGCGCAGCCGATGCCGATCACACCACTCACGACGGCGCCGGAAGCGATGGCGATGCTTTGCCCAGCCGCTGCCGTACGCCTTTGCTTGACCAAATAGACGATCATCGCGATGGTGATTCCGAAGAGAATGGCGATCGCTATGGTGTAGCTGGCGGAGAGCAGGCTGAAATTTGTGCCAATACCGCCAAGCAGGCTCAGGGCCATGCCAACGGTGGCCTTAAACGGTGCGTTCGAGCCCGAAAATACTTGAGCAAGCAAACCGAGATTGGGAAACCATACTGCCAGAAGAAACGCCAGCAGCGCAAGCATGCTGGCCAGGGCGATGTACGAGTGATCAGCAAATACCTGGCCGAACGCCACCCGCAGATTTTTCAGGTGGCACCTCACCGGTCACTTATCCAGAAGCGCCAGATCAACGAGTTGTTTCACGGTCGCATAGGGCTGCGCTCCCGAGAGCGGATAGGTCTTGCCGCTTTTCGACACGATGAGGCTCCATGGTGTGCCTCGACCGCCGGCGGCGACAACGTCTTTAACATCTTCGGCGACGCGTGAGTCATGCCTTGCGCTGGCCAGGCACGATGCGAATTGTGCCTTGTCAAGCCCGATCTCGCTGGCGATTTTTGGCAGCACCACATCAATATCCGTGCGGTTGTTCGACGGTGTCAGATCAAAGAACCGATCCGCAAATTTCCAGAACGCACCATTACCGCCGAGCTCGGCCGCACACTCCGAGGCCACCGCCTCTTTGCGCGCCTTGACGGGATGGAGCTCATCAAGGGGGTAGTGGCGATAGACCCATTTCAGATTGCCCTTGGATTCGTCCACCACTTGCTTCGCAGTCGCGTGGAAGCGTTTACAAAACGGGCATTCGAAGTCGGAATATTCGATCAGCGTCACCGCTGCCGATGGATTGCCGCGGATGTGGTCGCGGCCCTTGGAGACCGGCCGCAATTTGGCCGCTTGGGAAGCCACTTGGCGCTGCTCGCGTTGCTGCGCCTGGGCGCGCTGTCGTTCTATGTACCGGCCGATGCCGGCATCAACCGCCTGGTCGATTTCACCACTGTCGCGCAGCTCCTTGATAACTGTCGCCTTGATCTGATCGATCAGCGCCGCATCAAGCGCGCTTCGGTTCACGGCTTGAGCATTCGCGGCGGTGGCGAACAGGACCAGACCAGCCCATATCACCTTGGACAGCTTTGAGCTCAACGTCATTTTTTTACCTTGTTTTGTCGTTTCACGGTCGTTTCCTTAAAGAGTGGAAAGATGGAAATCGCTCTGAAGGCATCCTTTTCGTGTGCTGACTTCAGGCTAGCTTACACGCTGCCGTCTGTCTGACGCATGACGCAAGGATTACATTCCTGTAATGTTTCTGTACCTATAGTGCCACGGCAACCCAGGCAAAAATGCCAGATCAACGGTGACTTGTCCTTTAAACTGCCCAGCCCGAGTACGCTCTTGGTCCTCGTCAGCTCGCCATTCCCGCTGGCATGGGACAATCCAAAACACCTGCAAAGGCACGCAATAACTCCAATTCGACTGCCGATGCTCTCTGATCGTGTGCGATACCGGCGACACAGGCCTTCAGCAACCGGGATTTCGCCAGAGGTTTCAATTTTTCCAATTTTTCCAAGGCCAGATCCAGATCCGAAATCCTGATTTGATTTCTCGCCAGTAATGCCAGTCCGCTTGACTCCAGCGTTTGTGCTGCCGCAGCAAATGCTTCCTCCATACCACTCTGATTTTGAGCCCCGGCCTGGGCCATCACTGAGAGTACGAGTTCGATTTCCTTCTTGAGCTGGCCGGGATCGGAATAGCGCGCCTTCATGGGCGCCAATTTGAAAAACTGCCCGTCGAGATGATTGAACACGATCTTCTGCAATGACCACTCCAGCAGGTCAACCCGGGAGTCCATTTCGATCAACGCGATCAGATTTCCCCTGAACAGTTTGTACTGACTGAGCGATAACTGCTTTAGCGCCGGAATGGCGATATCGATAACTGGCAAACGGTATTTGACATCCAGCTCATCCATCTGCGGCATCAACGTGAGCGTCAGTGCGTAAACATCCGGATCGGCATGCTCCCGTAATTGCTTCAATTGTCTGGGGCGAACCTCTTGCCCCTTGTCAAGCGCCATGCAATAGATGATGGCGCGCGCGCCGTAAGGTTCCCGCGCCGCCTCTTTGATGGCCGTTGGCAAGTCCGATAGCAGTGAGCGAGCGTAATCGACCGCCTTCTGACTGGGGTTGCCAATTTGATCCATCGCAGTCATAACGTCGGTCAGCGCTGCGCCAGCAGCAACCGTGGCGGCATTTTTGGCAGCGGCCGCGCGTGTCATGGATTTTGCTTCTTCGACCGGCTCCTGAGCCCGACCCGAGTCGGGCCGGTCGGCGTCATCGTAGTTTCCGTCCCAATTGGGATCAATGCGCAGGATTCGTTTTGCCAGTGGCGGGTGGGTGGCTGACAACCATTGCGTGAAGCCCGAAACTCCCTGGGCAAAAAAAGCGTGGCTGACTTCGGGCGCGCCGGGATTCTTCACTTTTGAGCCGAACTTTAGCCCACCGATTCTCTTCAACGCGCCCGAAATCCCGTTCGGGTTACGCGTGAACTGCACAGCCGAGGCATCTGCCAGGTATTCCCGCTGCCGGCTGACCGCAGCCTTGATCAAGCCGCCAAAAAATGTGCCGGCAAAACCGATGACCATCAGCCCGATCGCAAACGCCAATATGGCTCCCCCACCCTTGTCATTGCCGCGCCGGCGACCCGAAAACGATGTCGAATACAGCAGGTAATAACCCAGAATGCCGAGAATCAGGATGCCGTTCAGCGCGCCCATCAGGCGCATGTTGAGCCGCATATCGCCATTGAATATATGGCTGAACTCATGCGCAATGACGCCTTGCAGCTGTTCTCGGCTCAAGTGATCGATAGCCCCCTGGGTAACTCCGATGATTGCATCGCGCGGCGAGAATCCCGCCGCAAAGGCGTTGATGCCCTGCTCGTTCGCAAGCAGATAAACCGGCGGCGCCGGCGTGCCGGAAGCGATGGCCATTTCTTCCACGACGTTTAACAGTTTGCGTTGATTGGGGTCTTGCGTATTTTGCGGGATCAATTGCCCGCCCAGCGACTCCGCAACAACCTTGCCACCCGCGGACAAGGCGATGATCTTGTAGAGACTGCCGACGAGTACCACTGTACTGACACCGGCACCTACAGCGGCGAATGTTTTCCAATCCATCTGCCGGATCAATGATCCGCCATCACGCAACTGCTGACTATTGACAAAGCCAAACGCGACCATGACCAGCACATTGGTCATGATGATCAAGGTGACCACGGCAAGAACGAACAGGACGACAAGTAAAGTCGTGTGCTTGCGCACACGGTCTTGCGATTCAAAGAAGTTCATCGTTTGAACACCTGCACCGAGCAACAGCGATCAGAACGAGACTTTGGGCGCTGCCTGGATGGCCGCGCTGTCTTCGAATTCCAGTAACACCGCATCCTGTGCGTGGCCAAACATGGGGGCAAAGAAAACCGGCGGGAACGACTGTTTATAGCTGTTGTAGGTCATCACCTGGTCATTGAAGGCCTGCCGGGCGAAAGACACTTTGTTTTCAGTGGTCGTCAGCTCCTCACTCAACTGCTGCATATTCTGACTGGCCTTGAGGTCCGGATAAGCTTCCATCACCATTTTCATATTCATCAAGGCGCCCGACAGCTTGCCCTCGGCACCCATCAAGCCCTTCATTGCCGCGGCATCGCCCGGTGCCGCGGCGGCATTGGACAACATGCTCAATGCCTCATTACGCGCCGCAATCACCGCTTCCAGCGTCTCGCGTTCGTGCTTGAGGTAGCCCTTGGCAGTTTCGACAAGATTTGGAATCAAATCGTAGCGCCGCTTGAGCTGTACTTCGATCTGCGCAAAGGCATTCTTGGATCGATTCTTCAGCGTGACCAAATTATTAAAAATCGAGATCACATAAAAAATCGTCAATGCAATGACAACCAATATGACGATGACTATTAGTGTGGTGCTCATGTCTCTTGCCTTTATCGTAGTTGGCCCATTATCACAATCAGAAATCTGACCGGGTTCACGGTACTAATTGGGTTGACATAGTAAGCCCAAAGAGAGTTCGGACTGGCCCCGCCGAAGGCTCAGTTGGCTTGTTGATTGGCAAAGAAGGCTTCCGTGTCAAATTCTCACTGGCCTTTGAGTTGCCATTTGAACGAGCGCGGCTGCGCTTCACCCTCTCGCGTTATCCGCATCTCGATCGAGGCGGGCTCCAGCACATAACCCATGCCGCGCACGGTACGAATCAGTTTGGGTTCAAACTCATCGTCCACCTTAGCGCGCAGACGGCGCACGGCGACCTCGATCACGTTGGTGTCGCTGTCAAAGTTCATGCCCCACACTTGCGATGCAATGATCGAGCGTGGTAACACTTCGCCTTGCCGTCGTAACAGCAATTCGAGCAAGGCAAACTCTTTTGCGGTCAGATCAATGCATGTACCCGCTCGGTTAACGCGCCGGCGCATCAAATCAAGCTCCAGATCGGCCACACGCAGAAACTCTGCCGCCGTGGCCGTGGTGCCGCGGCGCAGCAGGGTACGAACCCGTGCCAGCAATTCGGAAAACGCAAAGGGTTTGACCAGGTAGTCATCGGCGCCGAGTTCCAGACCCTTGACGCGATCGGCAACGCTGTCGCGGGCTGTCAAAAACATCACCGGAACGCTTTTTTCAGCGTCGCGAAGCGACTGCAGGATGCGCCAGCCATCCACGTCGGGCAGCATCACGTCCAGGATGATCAGGTCATAGGTCTCGCTCATGGCTAGGTAATGGCCGTCGAGCCCGGTGCGCGCCAGATCGACCACAAACCCGGCCTCGATCAGACCCTGGCGCAG
>MERZ01000128.1 GCA_001770785.1 Burkholderiales bacterium RIFCSPHIGHO2_12_FULL_61_11 | reverse complement strand
GAATATCAGCATCCGGCATGGCGTAGCCTGGCAGCACGCGCACCAGCTCGCCTGCGGCCAGTTGGGGCGCAATATCCCAGAGACTTCGCAGCATGATGCCGCGGCCCGCGATACACCAGTCGCGAACCAGCTCACCTGAGTTGCTCGACAGCGGTCCGTGAACCCGCACCCGCTCGGGTGTATTTCCCCGCGCCTTGTGCAAGGTCCACACGTCAAAGGGCTGCCCCAGGGCGTTGCCGTTTTCGCGCACGATCAGGCAGGTATGCTCCTGCAATGCCTCCAGGCTTGCCGGCGCGCCGCGCTGTTTGATGTAGCGGGGCGAAGCCACCAGTACGCGCTGATTGCGCGCCAGCCGGCGCGAAACCCATTGCGCAGCTCGTCGGCCCGCTACCTCCCAGAGCCAGATCGCACCGTCGAAACCGTCAGTGGCCAGGTCCGGCAATTGCTCAGTCAGTTGCAGCTGAACTTCGATACGCGGGTAGCGCTCCTGAAAACTGGCCAGTGCCGGCCCCAGCCAAAGGCGCCCGAAACCAAAAGTCGCTGCCAGCCGGATCAGCCCGGTGGGCTCCGCTTTTCGTTCCTGCAGCTCGGCTTCAAGCGCGGTAAAGCCCTGCAGCAAGACGAGTGCGCGTTGACACACGGTTTCGCCCTCGGCCGTGGGGCTGACGCGCCGGGTGGTGCGCTGAAACAGCCGCTGGCCCAGTCGCGCCTCCAGCGCAGCGAGCCGCTTGGTAACCACGGGTGGCGCCACATCGAGGCTCAATGCGGCGCCGCTCAAGCTGCCGTGGTCACGCACGGCAATGACAAGCTCCAGATCACTACGCTCCATTCATGCCTTAAAAGAAATAATTGATTGCCAGATTATTGCTTGAATCCGGTTTTCATGCCGGTCAAAATCAGCGGTGGACAATCGGCACGTACCTAAAAAATCAAGGTCGATGGATGCTCGAAAGATTCGCATCTGACTACATCGCCGAAGAAGCGCCAGCGCGACTGCTGGCGCAAGTTCTTCATTTTTTCAAAACCTGAATCAGAGGATCACGATGAGCAAGAACACCGGTAAAAAAAGAATCGCAGTCATCGCCGGCGACGGCATTGGCAAGGAAGTGATGCCCGAGGGCATTCGCGTGCTGGAGGCGGCCGCCGTCAAATTCGGGATTGATCTGCAGTTCGATCATTTCGATTTTGCCAGCTGGGACTATTTTGAAAAGTACGGCAAGATGATGCCGGACAACTGGAAAGACCAGATTGGCGGGCATGACGCGATTTATTTTGGCGCCGTGGGCTGGCCCGAAAAAATCGCTGACCATGTTTCCTTGTGGGGTTCGCTGGTGCTGTTCAGGCGCGAGTTTGACCAGTACATCAACTTGCGGCCGGCGCGGCTGATGCCCGGCGTCATTGCGCCGGTGGTCAGGCGCGACGGCAGCCCGCGCCAGCCCGGCGAGATCGATTTTTACATCGTCCGTGAAAATACCGAAGGCGAGTACTCCAGCATTGGCGGCAAGGCTTTTCCTGGAACCGATCGTGAGTTTGTACTGCAGGAGTCGGTGTTCACCCGTATCGGCGTGGACCGCGTGCTCAAGTTTGCGTTTGAGCTGGCGCAGTCCCGGCCCAAAAAACACCTGACCAGTGCGACCAAGTCCAATGGCATTTCAATCTCCATGCCATATTGGGACGAACGTGTGGTCGAGATGGCCAAAAACTATCCGGCGATCCAGCTGGACAAGTTTCATATTGACATCCTGACGGCGCATTTTGTAATGCGCCCGGATTTTTTTGACGTCGTGGTGGCCAGCAACCTGTTCGGCGACATCCTGAGCGATCTGGGGCCCGCCTGCACCGGAACGATTGGTATTGCGCCCAGTGCCAGCCTCAATCCGGAGCGCAAGTTTCCCTCGCTGTTCGAGCCGGTGCATGGCTCGGCGCCAGACATTGCAGGGCGCAACATTGCCAACCCCATCGGCCAAATCTGGTGCGGGGCCATGATGCTGGAATTCCTAGGCTACAAAGACGCCCACGACGGCATTGTTGCCGCCATTGAAAAAGTCTTGCGGCCCAAAAGTGGCGCACCGCGTACGCCTGATCTGGGCGGCCAGGCCGGCACAGCAGATGTCGGTAAGGCCATTGCCGCGGCCCTCACCGAGCGCTAAAAGAGGTTTTTGTCAAGCATGAAAACACCAGATCATGCTTACGATTTAACTGGCGAATGTGTAAAGAAATGGGGCTAGAATCAGCCCGCACGTTGCAAGAACTTGATGCTGTATTGGCAGATTAGCAGTCCATGGCTCTAACTGAATTTATCAGGAATCCTTCACATGCCGCTCCCGCTGATCCCGCCACGACAGGGTCCCGGGAGATATTTTTTTAGAGACAAACAGATTAACTTATCAATCAATGAGGGGCTTTTTGTGAACAAGACTGAACTGATCGAGCACATTGCCAAAAATGCTGATATTTCCAAAGCTGCCGCCACGCGTGCGCTGGATTCGACTATTGGCGCAGTGAAAGCCACCCTGAAAAAAGGAGGCTCCGTGTCTCTGGTGGGTTTTGGCACTTTTGCAGTGGGTAAACGCGCTGCCCGCACGGGCCGTAACCCGCGCACCGGCGATGCGATTAAAATCAAGGCTGCCAAGGTTCCAAAGTTTCGTCCGGGCAAAGCACTCAAGGATGCTTTGAACTGATCCAGAAGTTTAAAGTGGGGTGCTTAGCTCAGTTGGTAGAGCAGCGCCCTTACACGGCGTAGGTCGGCGGTTCGAGCCCGTCAGCACCCACCACCCACTGAAAAAAGGCGAACATGGTTCGCCTTTTTTATTGTTGCGCCCATGAGGCAGATGTACAGGAAATTCGAGATGTTTGATTTCATTCGCAAGCACACCAAAGTCACCATGGCGTTGCTGTTTTTGCTGATCGTTCCGTCCTTTATATTATTGGGCGTTGATGGCTACAACCGCTCAAGGGAACAGGGCGTGATCGTTGCCAAAGTCGATGGCAAGGAGATCATCCGGTCCGAGTGGGATCGGGCCCACCAGAACGATGTGGACAGGTTGCGGGCCACCACGCCTTCGCTGGATGCCAAGCTGCTGGATTCGCCGGAAGCACGCTATGCCACGCTCGAGCGCCTGGTGCGTGAACGCGTGATTGCTGCTGCAGCGGACAAGTTCAAGCTTTTCACTAATGACCAGCGCCTGGCGCGCGAGCTGCAGCAAAGCCCTGAGATCGCGTCACTGCTGCGGCCCGACGGCACGTTCGACATGGAACGCTATCGCCAACTGCTGGGAAGCCAAGGCCTGAGTCATGAAATGTTTGAAGCCAATGTGCGTGCGGATTTGTCGAAACGACAAGTCTTCCTTGGCATCGGCGCCAGCGGCTTTCCCTCCAGTTCGTCTGCTGACCTGGCCCTTGACGCTTATTTCGAAAAGCGCGAAATTCAGCTGGCCCGTTTCAATACCGCCGATTTCGCGGCCAAGCTAAGCCCGACGGATGCCGATCTCGAACAGTTTTACAAAGCCAACGAAAAACTCTTCCAGGCGCCCGAGCAGGCAAGCATTGAATATGTGCTGCTTGATGTCGATACCGTCAAGAAAAACATCACCATCAACGAAGCGGACCTCAAGACTTATTACGAACAGAACGCGCAGCGACTGAGCGGCGCTGAGGAGCGTCGTGCCAGCCACATCCTGATTGCCGCGCCCAAGACGGCGCCCGCAGCTGAGCGCGAAAAGGCCAAGGCCAAAGCGGAGGAACTGCTCGCCGTCGTCAAGAAAGCCCCTGATACGTTTGCCGATGTGGCGGCCAAGAATTCCCAGGACACAGGTTCCGCCCCCGGCGGCGGTGACCTCGATTTCTTTGCCCGCGGCGCCATGGTCAAGCCTTTTGAGGATGCAGCATTCTCGATGAACAAAGGGGACATCAGCGGCGTGGTGGAATCCGACTTTGGTTACCACATCATCAAGCTGACTGACATCAAGGTGCCTACGCAGCGCAGTTTTGAGGAGATGAGGTCCGAGCTGGAAGCTGATCTGAAGAAGCAGCAAGCCCAGAAGAAATTTTCTGAAGCGGCTGAGGCGTTTACCAATGGCGTGTACGAGCAGTCGGATAGCCTCAAGCCGGTTGCCGAGCGCCTGAAACTGGAAATAAAAACTGCCAGCCATGTGACGCGCCAGCCCGCAGCAGGTGCGACGGGCGTGCTGGCCAACGCCAAATTCCTCAACGCCTTGTTTGCACCCGATACCATCGAGAAAAAGCGCAACACCGAAGCCGTTGAGGTAGCGCCCAGCCAACTGGCCTCGGGCCGCATCGTCGGGTACACCCCCGCGCATACACAGCCTTTCGCTGAGGTCAAAGACAGCGTGCGTCAGCGCTGGTTGGCCCAGCGCGGCGCGCAGGAGGCGCGAAAGGAAGGTGTCGCCAAACTGGCCGCCTGGAAAGCACTGCCAGCTTCAGCAACGCTGTCTGCTCCGTTGCTGGTGTCGCGTGACCAGACACAAAAACTCCCCCCACAGGTCGTTGATGCTGCGCTGCGCCTCAATGCGGGCAGCTTACCCGCTTTCGCGGGCGTCGATCTGGGGGCCCAAGGCTATGCCATCGTCAAGGTCGGCAAGGTCGTGCCTCGCGATGCGCCTGACCAAGCCGTCGCTAAACAGGAACGCGACCAGTACGCCCAGTGGTGGACCTCCGCCGAAAATCTGGCGTATTACAACGGACTGAAAGAACGTTTCAAGGCTGAAATTCTGGTGGCCAAACCGGTACCCGGAAAGGCCAATACAAACGAAGTTGTATTGCAATAAGCCGCAGCGGCTTTACGGCTATAATTCACCGCTTCGGTGGCTGTAGCTCAGTTGGTAGAGTCCAGGATTGTGATTCCTGTTGTCGTGGGTTCGAGCCCCATCAGCCACCCCATCTAACGTGTTGATTTGATTGAGTTTTTAGTCTACTTTACTGCTTTCAGGGTCGCCGCAGGGACTTTTATCGAATCTTCCAGACGTTGCATCTCTGCATCGTCCCTGTCGGTGCCAAGCCATTTGGCGTATGTCGACAGGAACACTTCCACGCTGTGCCCCATTTGTTTCGCGCAAAAAGCAGGCGTCATGCCGGCCATCAGCATCATCGTCGCGTAAGTGTGGCGCGTTTGATACGGCACCCGGTAGCGAATCCCCAGTCGTTTTAAGGTCGGGGTCCAGTAGCTGCGCCGGAAGGCCCGCTCATCCATCCAGGGTTTGTCATAGCGCGGGTCGTTGAAAACATGCTCTCCGACCATCCGAGTGTGTTTGGCCTGTCGCTGCAGCGCGGCCAGCGCCCGGCTGTTGAGTCGGACATTGCGCACCTGGTTGGTTTTGGTGCGGTCCTTTTGCTCTTTCATCACGATGGCTTCGCTGACCTGCAGGTAGGCTGATGGCAGATCTACCCGGGGCCATTGCAGGCCGGCGCCCTCGCTAGTGCGCAGTCCGGTGAAGAACTTCGTCTCGCAGTAGTTGTAGACCTGCTCGGGGTAGTGCTTGGCCATGTCGGCGATGATTTTCTCGGCCTCCTCAAGCGAGAAGGGGTCGGGCGGCTCCTTCTGATGGCTGGCCCGTGGAATGTCGGCAACAGGGTTGGCGGTCAGCACCTTGTCCAGGACGGCCAACTGCATGGCCTGACGCAGAACGTCGACATAGTTGTTCACGGTCTTGCCGGTCAGCAGCGGTCGGGTGGCCAGCGCTTTCAGGATGTTGCTGTGCTTGAGAGACCGGATGGCAATGTCGCCGATTTCCCCAGTCCAGAACCGGATCGCCGAGCTGTAGGCGGCACGGGTGGAGGGCTCAATTCGCTGGCCTTCCAGCCAGGTGTCCAGCTGGACCTTGACCGTCAGCACCCCGGCGATGCCGTTGGCCGGGAAATATTCGGCCATGCTGAAAGTGTCGTGCCGGATCTTGTCCCGGATCTCGGCCGCCAGCCGGTTGGCGTATTTGACGTTTGCCGGAGTGGGCAGCATCGGCGAGCCGTTCAACAGGAGCGTGCGCTTGACCGGAGCCCCTTCGTAGACGAATTTCAGCCGGATGCTGGTTTCCCTGATTTCGACGCCCGCCCCGACCTTACCCATGAGATGTACCCCGAAATGCTGATGTAAATGTGCCCATCTGGTCCTTTATCGTACTCCCGGCCCTGAATCCAGATGCCATCGTCAATCTTCCGCCGCATCGCTTTTACCGACAGGCCGGTAGCTCTTTCGGCCAGCGGAAGGAGAACGCTGTCAGCCAGGGCGACGATTTCGATGCTGTTGACGCCGGCATTCATCATTCTCTCCAGACAAGGCGGCTGGTGGTCGTGCACCGGCCGGTGGTGCTGCCGCTCATGCACCGCCTTCCTGCGCGCCCTGATTGGCCAGCAAGTCCATAAGCCGGGTGTCTCCATCATGGCCATAAGGGATGCATTCGCCGTCCCACTCGTGCGCGGCGAGCTGGTCTATGCGCTTGACCTCCCCCTTCACGGAAATATCCATGTCAACGTCCCCGCAAATTTCGCGTCTATGGTCTCTTGCAACCAATACGGCGTGATCGGCATCGTCGGCCCACACGATGGCTGTCGTCTTTATTTCCACTGCGAAAAACTGGCTCATGACCCACCCCTTGCCGCCAGCACAGCGCGGGCGTGTTTCCCGTAGTTAGATGCAATCTTGTTACGCACTAGCGCTGTTTCCGCTGCACGCTGTCTCGCTGCATGCGAGTCCCAGTCTTTGTTCGCGTCGTCGCCGCATTGTTTGCAGCGGAATGGATCGCCAGATTGTTTTGCTACATCAAGCGGCACGCGATATTTCAGGCATGCGAACCCGGCCAAATCAACACTTAGGTGTCCGCACTTCCCGCCTGTATTCCTGTTTTCGTATCCGCATCCCGCCGCGCCGTTGCTCATGCCGCGCCCCTTGCCGCCAGCACAGCGCGAGCAATGGCGATCCACTTGCTTTTGTTAACGGTCATTCCCCAGCTGAGGGTCGGCGGATTTTCACGCCCTCCCCAGTGCTGAAAATAATCTTCCTGGTATGCGGCGTAACCCGCTTCATCGTCTCTCAGCTCCCGCGCTTGGGGTGCTGGTGGCGCGGTGTAGAGCGGAACCCGATCTCGACGCGGCTCTATTGAAAGATCACACAGGAAATTGCTCTGCTGAGCTTGTTGTAGCTGGTCCCGCCGAACATAGATAGCCACATGCTCCTGCTCCGGCGCATCAATAGACAAGCGTAGTTCGACATTTTCCTGAATTGCCGCCTCCGCACTTTTC
>MERZ01000127.1:11649-18792 GCA_001770785.1 Burkholderiales bacterium RIFCSPHIGHO2_12_FULL_61_11 | reverse complement strand
GCCGCCGGCGTTGTCGGTGATCGGGCCGTAAGCGTCGAGCGCCACGACGATGCCGGCCATGCTCAGCATGGAGGTTGCCGCAATGGCAATGCCAAACAGACCCGCCAGGTTGTACGACACCAGGATGGCGATGCACACAAACGCCACAGGCCAGGCGGTGGAACGCATGGATACGCCCAGGCCCGCAATGACGTTGGTGCCATGGCCGGTGGTGGAAGCTTGCGCAATATGCTGCACCGGTGCGTATTGCGTTCCGGTGAAGTATTCGGTCACCCAGACGAGTGCGCCGGTCAGCACCAGACCCACGGCGCAGGCGCCGAACAGCCGCAACTGGCTGCCAGTGGCCGTAATGGCGTTGTCAGGCATCAGCCACACGGTGACGAAATAAAAAGCAATCAGCGACAGCACACCGGCAATTGCCAGGCCTTTGTACAAGGCCGGCATGACGTTCTTCATGCCGGGCGAGGCCTTGACGAAGAAGCAGCCGATGATGGAGCCGATGATGGACACGGCGCCCAGTGCCAGCGGGTACATGACGGCACTGAGCGGCGCCGAGGCGACCAGCAGTGCGCCCAGCACCATGGTGGCAATCAGCGTCACGGCGTAGGTTTCAAACAGGTCGGCGGCCATGCCGGCGCAATCACCGACGTTGTCGCCGACGTTGTCAGCAATCACGGCCGGGTTGCGTGGATCGTCTTCCGGAATACCCGCTTCGACCTTGCCCACCAGGTCGGCGCCGACGTCAGCGCCCTTGGTGAAAATGCCGCCGCCCAGACGCGCAAAAATTGAAATCAGCGAGGCGCCAAAGGCAAACCCTATCAGCGGGTTGAGCAGGTCAGCCAGCTTGCGGTCGGGTGTGAAGTTGCCGTTGCCCACCAAAAACCAGTAAAAGCCGGTGACGCCCAAAAGGCCCAAGCCCACCACCAGCATGCCGGTGATGGCGCCGCCGCGAAACGCGACATCCAGCGCCGGGCCGATGCCGCGGGTGGCGGCCTGCGCGGTCCGCACATTGGCACGCACTGAAACATTCATTCCGATGAAGCCGCAGGTGCCTGACATCACTGCACCGAGCACAAAGCCGATGGCGGTTTTGCTGTCAAGAAAGATGCCGATCAGCACGGCCAAGACGACCCCGACGATGGCGATGGTTTTGTATTGCCGCGCCAGATAGGCGGCGGCGCCGGTCTGGATGGCGGCTGCAATTTCCTGCATGCGCGCGTTGCCTGCATCCTGGGAAAGTATCCAGCTGCGTGCCCAAATGCCGTAAGCCACGGCGATAAGTCCGCAGACTAGCGCAAGAATGAGCGCTGAGTTGCCTGTCATAAAAAAACTCCTACGTTGTTTTTCGCTTGGAGGGGGCGCCACGCGAGCGGTGCCCCCGCTGCGTTGCTTCCTCGTTGCTCACGTAGAGACGATTGGCCAACCGGGGGACTTTAACGCCAAAACATGACAACTTGACGATTTGTAAGGTCGGAATCAGTAAAATGAGGGTAAATAACAGCAGTCAGCGCTGACAGCTTGGGCATTGGCCCAGCCTGACTTCAAACGTTTCTTTTCCCATCAACGTCTTTCTATCAATGCAAAACCACCATGTCCCTGGATAATGTTCTCCCCGGCAAAAACGCTCCTGATTCCTTCAACGTGATCATTGAGATCCCGATGAACTCCGATCCGGTGAAATATGAGGTCGACAAGGCGACAGGCGCAATTTTTGTGGACCGCTTCATGAGCACGTCCATGCACTACCCGACCAACTACGGCTATGTGCCCCGGACTCTCAGCGGTGATGGCGATCCGGTGGATGTCCTGGTCATCACCCCCGTGCCCCTGATTCCGGGCGTGGTGGTGACCTGCCGCGCCATCGGCATCCTGAAAATGACCGATGAAGCAGGCGAAGACGGCAAAGTGCTGGCGGTGCCCATCGACAAAATCTTGTCGATTTACACCAAGTGGCAAAAACCGGAAGACCTCAATCCGCTACGCCTGAAGACCATTGCCCATTTCTTTGAGCATTACAAAGACCTGGAAGAAAATAAATGGGTCAAGATCGTAGGCTGGGAAGGCCCGGAGTCCGCCCAAAAGGAAATCTCTGACGGCATTGCCAACTTCGACGCAGCCAACAAGGCCTGAGGTTTTGGCGGCGGCCAACTGCAGCCAAGCATCAGGATCAGCATGGGCGAGCCCTTTCGTCAAGCCGGGATGACCGGTGCGTGTTAGGGTAACAAGACCTGCTCAAAAGGATTCCAAATGGCGATAGGCTGGCTGACTGTTTTACAGAGTGTTCCCTGGACTGACGTTGTCCGCAATGCGCCCAAAGTTGCTGCCGGTGCCAAGAAATTGTGGAACGCTGTCGGCAAGTCGCCCCCAGCCAGCGCGCGCCCTGCTCCTGACGCACAAGCCGTTCTTTCGCCGGATGCCCAGGCCGTCTCTGCGCTGGCGTTGCGAATCCAGCAGTTGGAGACTGCCGCAGCTGACCTGCAAGCCCAGATGATCGCGTCTTCGGGGCTGATCAAGGCACTTGCCGAGCAGAACACGCAACTGATCCTCCGCATCGAGACCCTGCGTAGCCGAATGGGCTGGCTTGCTGGTGCGCTGGTGGCGGTGGGTCTGGTCGCTGCGGCTAGCATGGTTCTGCTCCTCATACGCTAAGCCAGCACGATGATGCGATAGCGTTCGGCGGAAAACGACACGCCAGCCGGTACCGTGATTGTGGGATTTCTGAGCGTGCTGGTCGCGCTGGGGCTTCTTGTCCTGACGGAAAGCCGCGTCTCCTGACGGTTTCATACCGCCACGTCTGTCAAGTCGGGCGCCCATTGACACGCTTGAATGGGTACTGCTTTGAGTTAGGATGAACATTCAAGCCATCCGGCACGCCTGCGCGGCGAAAACGCAGACTTATTTGGACACCAGGAGAACGCAGTATGCAAGTTCAAGTCAACACCGACAAAAATATCGAAGGTGGCGATCGCCTCACCGAGTATGTCAAGACCGCGATCAATGCGAGGTTGCGCCGTTTCGGCTCGCAGATTACCCGTGTGGAAGCGCACCTCAGTGACGGAAGCAGCCACAAATCCCATGGCGACGACAAAAAGTGCGTCCTGGAAGCGCGACCTGCGGGCCTGCAACCCGTCGTCGTAACACACTTGGCGGAAACGCTCGATCAGGCCATTAGCGGGGCCGCTGAGAAGCTCGAACGGATGCTGGATAGCACCTTCGGACAGCTCAATAATCCCAAGAGCGTGCCGTTGACCGAGTGAAATCAGCACGGGTCGGGCCGGTGTTGAGGGGCTTCAGGGCCCATCAGGATGGCTTGGTCTTCGGGGAGGTCGGCAGGTTTTCAATCAGCGTGCGTGCCAACATGCAGGCTTGCAGCGCGGGCACCACAAGCTCGGAGCTGGCCACGCGAAACTCCAGCGTCATGCGAAACCGCAACTGCGCTGCGCTGGACGGCGCTCAGGCCGGTGGCGCCTATTACGCTGTAGGATCGTTCTTTTTCGCTCATCGGGTGTTCAGGTTTTTGCTGCTTTTGGAATGTAGGGTTCGGCGTTTGCCTTGAAAGGGCTGCGCTTTTCCAGCTCGTCGATGTAATTGTCAATGCCCGCGCCTTCGCGGGCCAGGTAGCGCTCCACCGCATCGGCAAAGGCCGGATGCGCCAGCCAGTGGGCACTGGTGGTTTTGACTGGCAGCAGCGCGCGCGCCATTTTGTGCTCGCCCTGGGCACCGCCTTCAAAACGCTGAAATCCGTTAGCAATGCACCATTCCAGTGGCTGGTAGTAACAGGCTTCAAAGTGCAGGCAGTCAACACGCTCCAGCGCCCCCCAGTAGCGGCCGTAGGCAGTATTGATCTGATTCTTATAGTCAAATCGGTCTTCAATCCCTGATGGACGGGCGCTGACAGCTATTAAGCTGGTCGCAATTGCCACGCCGTTGCGTTCCGCGACAAAGAGCAGCCAGTTCTCGGGCATCGTGTCCTGCATGCGCTGAAAGAAGTCGCGGCTCAGGTACGGCGCGTTGCCGTGCTCGAAATACGTTCGCTCGTAGCACTGGTAGAAAAAATCCCAGTCGACGCTGCTGATGTCCGGGCCCAGCGACCAGCGAAAGCTGATGCCTGCCTCAAGCACCTTGCGGCGTTCCTGGCGGATTTTTTTTCGCTTTTCATGGCTCAGGGTCATCAGGAAGTCGTCGAAGTCGTGGTAGCCGGAAGGTGGAACGGTCCAGTGAAATTGCACTGTGTGGCGCAGCATCAGTCCGGCTTCTTCGCAGGCGGCCACGTCGTCATCGCTGGCAAACAGCAGGTGCAGCGACGATAGCTTTTCTTTCTCGCACCAGGCCACCAGCGCCTTGACCAGCAGCGTGCGCACGGTGGCATTGCGCGCCAGCAAGCGGGCACCGGGAACGGGGGTGAAGGGCGCGGCGACGACGGCTTTGGGGTAGTAGTGAAGCCCATGGTGGCGGTAGGCGTTGGCCCAGGCGTGGTCAAACACATATTCGCCGTAGGAATGGTCCTTGAGGTAAAGGGCGCAGACGCCTGCCAGCATGGTTCCTTGCCAGAGCGTGAAAAAGCGCGGCGTCCAGCCAGTATTGGGCGTGGCACTGCCACTGTGATGCAGCGCCGCCAGATACTCATGGCGCATGAAAGGCGTGGCCTCTGGCTGCGCATGCAACAGTTCGTTCCAGTCAGCGGCATTCACCTCATCAGGTGAGTTCAGTACCCGGATGACATAATCGTTCGACTCGTGCTTCACTGCTGTTCCATGCTTTCATACTTGCGGTATATGACACTCAAACTCTGGGTTGGCCACCTCAACTTCGTCGTGGGCGACTTGGCCGGCAATTCCCAAAAAAATATCGAGGCAGCGCGTTCGGCCTATGCTGACAGCGTACGCCTGTTTCTGACGCTTGATTGGGTCTCAGAGGAGCGACTATCTTGAAAAAAGACGCCAATTTCTTGAATTTGTACACTCATGACTTTGTTCGAATTGCTGTCGGGGTCCCCCGATGCCGCGTTGCAGACCCAGCTTTCAATGCAACTGAAATCATTAGGCAACTTACTGCTGCATCCGATGGTGGTGCGTGTGTCGTGGCCTTCCCCGAGTTGGGTATCTCTGCCTATACGTGCGATGACCTCTTCCATCAGCGGGCTCTGCTCGACGCCTGCGAGACAAGCCTGTCGTCGATTTTGACTGCTTCCAAAACGGTTTCAACTGTCGCGGTGGTTGGGTTGCCATTGCGGGTTGATCACCGTTTGTTCAACTGTGCTGCAGTTCTGTTCAAGGGGCAGATTCTCGGCGTCGTGCCGAAGACCTACCTCCCGAATTATGGGGAGTTCTATGAAGCAAGACAGTTCAATTCGGCGGATGAGGCGATCTCGACTGAGGTTCAAGTCCTCGGCCAAAAGGTTCCATTTGGACCCAGGTTGATATTTTCAGCCACGGACATGCCACTCTTAAAGATGCACGTTGAGTTGTGCGAGGATGTCTGGACGCCCATTCCTCCGTCTTCCTATGCTGCGCTTGCAGGCGCGACGGTATTGATAAATTTGTCGGCGTCGAATATCACCGTTGGCAAGGCTGAGTATCGGCATCAACTCGTTGGTCAGCAGTCGGCTCGTTGCCTCGCGGCATACGTCTATTCATCGGCAGGAGCAGGTGAGTCAACAACGGATATGGCGTGGGATGGACAAGCCCTGATTTATGAAAACGGCGAGTTGCTTGCCGAATCAGAACGGTTTTCGAGTGAACCTGATTTAATAAGTGGAGATGTCGATCTTGAGAGGGTATCGCGGGAACGAATGCGTCAAACAAGTTTTGGCCAGTCGGTTCGAAAGCACGCTGATCAGCTAAAGGACTTCAGGACGATAGAGTTCACGTTGAATATTCGGCGCGATTTACCAATGCCGCTCGCCCGAATTGTTGAACGATTTCCATATGTTCCGGCTGATCGCAGTCGCCAGGATGAGCGTTGTCAAGAGGTGTACAACATTCAGGTTCAAGCCTTGGTGCAACGTTTGTCATCAAGCGGAATCAGGAAAGTCGTCCTTGGTATCTCGGGCGGACTTGATTCAACTCATGCCTTACTCGTGTGCGCAAAGACAATGGACCGAATGGGCTTGCCGCGAACAAATATTCTTGGATTCACCATGCCGGGCTACGCCACTGGTTCGCGAACTCTTGAACAGGCCAGGCGCTTGATGGCCGCAATGGGATGCACGGTTGCTGAAATCGATATTCGACCCAGTTGCGAACAGATGTTCAAGGACTTGCGTCATCCCTTTTCAAAAGGGACCCCCCAATACGACGTCACCTTTGAAAACGTACAAGCAGGGGAGAGAACGAGCCACTTGTTTCGGCTGGCAAATTTCCATGACGCAATTGTGGTAGGTACCGGTGATCTAAGTGAATTGGCCCTGGGATGGTGCACTTACGGCGTTGGTGACCACATGTCCCATTACAACGTCAATGCCAGTGTTCCGAAGACGCTCATCAGGTACCTCGTGCGGTGGGTGGCGAAATCCGGACTTATGAAAAGCAGCCATCGACAGGTGCTTCTGGATATTTTGGATACTGAAATAAGCCCCGAGCTTGTTCCGGCCTCTTCGGCGGGTGAGCTTGAGCAGAGCACACAAGCGGCAATCGGCTCGTACGATTTGCAGGATTTCAATTTGTATTACACCTTGCGGTACGGGTTCGCACCAACAAAGGTTGCATTCCTGGCCTTGAGTGCCTGGAATAATCGGGACAGTGGAGCATGGCCCGATGATCAAGACGTCATTCGAAATGAGTACCAATTGGAGGCGATAAAGGACACACTGAGAATCTTCTTGGCGAGATTTTTCAAGGCTAGCCAGTTCAAGCGTTCGTGTGTGCCAAATTCACCAAAAATTGGCAATGGTGGGTCCCTTTCTCCACGTGCTGATTGGCGTGCCCCCAGTGATTCTGAATCAACGGTGTGGTTGACTGATCTTGAGTCGATTCCGGACCACTTGCCCGAATGATCCTAGCCGCGACCATGCTGATGTGGTCAACGCGCCTGATTAAAATCAATGAATACAAGCGTCATCAGTGGGGATGGGACTCTGCTGGCTCGACCTTTGCTGCCCGTGCACGTTATGCACGACAATATTTGGAAACCAATGGAGTCGCC
>MERZ01000127.1:5965-11568 GCA_001770785.1 Burkholderiales bacterium RIFCSPHIGHO2_12_FULL_61_11 | reverse complement strand
GGCCGCCCGCACCGGCAAGATTGGGGACGGCAAGATTTTCATCACCAGCGTTGAGCGCGCGGTGCGCATCCGCACCGGGGAAGAAGACGACGCGGCAGTGTAATGGCCCCCCACGTTCGCTCACTGCGTGTGGCTCTCTGCCCCCCGAGGGGGCTGAACTTGCTTGGGGCGGCCCTGCGTTCGCTGGCTCTCAGGTTCGCTCACAACGCGTGAGTTCTCTGCCCCTCGAAGCGGCTTTTCCGCATTGGGGCTGCCCGGCGGCGGAACCCTTTTCGTTCTCAAATCTGGTCAAGCCGTGCGGTGGGTGCTGTCAGTCCCGCCGCTTGCACCAGCGCCTGCAGCAGCCGCTCCGCGTCGCTATCGGTACGAATCAGTTCCATCTGCCAGTCGCTCATGAATCCCTGCGTCACGGCCGATGCCAAGAAACCCAGCAGGCTGTCGTAGTAGCCATTGAGGTTGAGCAGGCCGACCGGCTTGTCGTGGTAGCCCAGCTGGCGCCAAGTCCAGACTTCAAAAAACTCTTCCAGCGTGCCGATGCCGCCGGGCAAAGCCAAAAACGCGTCGGCATGCTCGGCCATCATGCGCTTGCGCTCGTGCATGTTCTGCACAATGTGCAATTCGGTGCACCCGCTGTGGGCCCATTCCTTTTCCACCAGCGCCTTGGGGATCACACCGACGACCCGGGCACCCGCGGCCAGCGCCGCATCGGCCATGATGCCCATCAGCCCGTTGTGGCCGCCGCCGAACACCAGCTGACCGCCGTGCGCACCTATCCAGTTGCCGACCTGGTGGGCCATCGCTGCAAATTCGGGCGTGTTGCCCGGGCGCGAGCCGCAGTACACACACACTGAAAAGGCGGGCTTGGCGGGTGTTTTGAGAGGGGTCACTTCGGAAGTCATGCGGCAAACCGTTGAAACAACGCCATGGCCCAGGTGCCCGCGCAAAGCAGCAAGCTGAGCAGCACGGCGGCACTTCCCATGTCTTTGGCGCGTTTGGAAAGCTCATGCCACTCGGGGCCGATGCGATCGATGGTGGTTTCAATGGCGGTATTGAGCAGTTCGACAATCATGATGAGAATGACCGTGCCCGCCAGCAAAATAATCTCAACCCAATTGCTGCCCAGCCAGAAGGCGGCGGGAACAAGCACTACTGACGCGAGGGCTTCCTGGCGGAAGGCCGCTTCATGCCAGCCAGCGCGCAGGCCGGCCAGGGAGTAGCCCGTGGCGTGCCAGACCCGGCTCAGACCGTTACGGTGTTTTTGGGGGTTGATCCCCTGCTCAACCGGCGCATCGGTGGACCTGCGAGGATCGGCGCTGGTTTGCTCGGAAGCTGAAAACGGGACTTGTTCGGACATGAGTGGATTGTCTCGCAGCTTTGTGGCATGTTGCTGCCAGGGGTGCTCGGAAGCCGCTGCGTTGTTTTATGGCTTGCTTTCCTATTACTTCTTCTTGGCGGGTGTCACCCATGTCACCAGCCGCGTACCGGCCCAAGCGTCGTGCCAGAACTGCCGCTGCGGATGAAAGCGCGCCAATGTTGCCCAAATGGCCACCCAGCCCCCGGTCAGAACAGCGCCTTCAATCGCTGGCAGGCTGAGCAGCCAGCTCACCGTCAACGGCGGCAGAAACCACAGCCAGCTCATCAGATAACGTAGCAAGGCGCGTTGTTGCGTGAGGGCTGCACCCTGCACATCCACCACCCGAATATTCCAGGTTTTCATTGCCAGCGTCTGGCCTTTGGCCCAAAACCAGACGAAATAGATGCCGAAAATGACGAACTCGAAGGCCTGCAAGGCGTGGCGGTTGTCCAGGGCATTGCGGGTCTGGCTCAGAGTTGCAAACAGGTAGCCAGCGATAAAGACCACGCCGAACATCAGCAGGCCTTCGTACAGCCAGCACGCCATGCGCCTGGGAATTGAGGGAGTCTGGGGGCTGGTTGCTATCAATTTTTTGGCGATAAGGAGGTGCTGCCCAAGGCTGCAGCAATGATTGATGAATAAAACCCGGCCAGCCGACGGGCTGGTGTGTTCAGCGCTGAGGTGCCGCGCCGGCATTGCCGGTAGCGGCTTTGTCCGCAGGCGTTGCGGGGGCCGGCGCCATTGGTGGAGAGGTGATTTTAGTCGCAGGCTTGGTGCCTGGCTTGTTGGCACTGGAAGGAACTGCTGCCAGCTTCTGCGGTGACACGGGTTTGACCGCCGTGGCAGCGCCAGCGGGCTTGGGGCTGGCCTTGGCCGCCAGCTTCTGCTTTTCTTCGGCGCTCAGGGCTTGGTAAGCCTGCCACTTGGCTTTTTTCTCCTCTGGCGTCAACTCCCTTGACAGCTCCTTGGTTTTGCCAAAATTGAGCCGAGCCTGGGCCCTTTGCTGAGGACTGAGGCTGACCCATTCGTTCATACGGCTGTGCATGGTGGTCTGCCCTTCAAGCGACAGTGACGGATAATTTTTGGAAATTTCGAGCCATTTGCGCTTTTGAGCCGCACTGATGGTGGTATTCCAGCTTTGAGCCAAGGGCTTTAGCGCTTGTTGTTGCAGTGGGGTGAGTGCTGCCCAAGAAGGCCCGGATGCGACAGGCTTGGCGGACGTCGCTACGAATGGCTTGACAAGTGTCTGGGCATTGGCAGGCGATGCCGGTTTGGCAGCCTGCGCAAAGCTGAGCGCAGGCAAAGCGAGCAGGGCGGCCAACACCAGCCCCTGCAGCATCAGAGCCACAGGTTGCATCACCCGACCCTTCAAGGAGGGGAAGTGGCCAAGGCGCCGCGGCACAGAAAAAAAGGTCAGTCGCGAGATCATGGGAAAGTCGGTGCTTGGCGTGGCACTTTAACGCGCGGTTTTGAGAAACTGGACAAAACCGGGATCTGCGAACGCGGCCGGGGGCAGTTCATCGGTCAGTAGCGCCACATCGACCTCGGCCACTTCCTGGGCGCGGTTGTCATTTTGAATCGAATTGATGGCCAGCAAGCCGACGGCCAGCGCCAGCAGTGGAACCATCGAGCCAATACGGCTCCACCAAGTCAGACCGTCATCGGAGCCCCAGTTGAGCGCAGCGCTGCCGCCAGCATTGACAGCGCTGGCAGCGGTTTCAAGCTGCACAATTTTCCGCCGGGCAAGCGCCTGTACGCGCGCGGCACGCAGGCGTTCTGAAATGTCGTAAGGCAGATCTGCCGCACCAGCGGACAGGTATGCGGCGGTTTTCAGACCAAAACGGTCCTGTAATATTTCTGCTTTTTTTTGTGGAGAATGAGTCATAGTTTTATTCCTTTGGCGTTCAGGGCTTCACTGAGGGTGCGAACTGCGCGGGAACAATGAGTCTTCACACTACCTTCCGAACAACCCATGGCAGCAGCCGTTTCAGCCACATCCATTTCCTCCCAATAACGCATCAGAAACGCTTCCCGTTGACGACCTGGCAGTTCCATTATTTCCAGTTCGATTTCACGAAATACTTGAGCGCGTTCCGTCGCATCCTGGGCGCTTTCCGTGCCTTCAGAGTCGGTCAGCGTCTCCAAAGTTTCCAGAAGGTCAAAATCCCCGTCTTTTCCGGGCAATGCAAAGTCGCTCATGTTGGAGAAAAGGGCGTTGCGGGTCTTGCGGCGGCGAAACCAGTCCAGCGTGGTGTTCGACAAAATTCGCTGAAACAGCATGGGCAACTCCGCAGCAGGCTTGTCGCCATAGTGCTGCGCCAGTTTCATCATGCTGTCCTGAACGATATCGAGTGCAGCTTCTTCGTCCCGTACGTGATAAATGCTGCGCTTGAATGCCCGTTTTTCAATGCTTTTCAGGAAGTCCGATAGTTCTTGTTCAGTTGCCAACGGTTTGTCGCCCGGTTTGTCCAGCGCTGTGATTATTGTGGTCTCGGATGCGCAATGTCATGCCGCTCAGGCATGCAACGCAAGGATATGGTGACAAAATTATCGCATCGTGGCTGATCTCTCTGGCATTTTTGGCCCTGTGCTGACATTTTGCAATGCACAATGTCATAATAAACACTGCAATTTAACAGGCAAACGGGTCTTGACTCGGCGGATTATTCGTCCGCTCATGGTTTTGGCCCTAAGTCTTGACGCTGCTTCACAAGAGTGGGCGAAGAGGCACCCAAGGTATTTCGTTAGAGAAATTCACAAAGGTTGATCATGGAAATCTCAAAGGCGGAGCTCGCTTCCGCAGCAGCCGTAGCGGCTCATACAAATTCTCAAGAGCTCCGGGGCGCGGAAATCCTCGTGAAGGCGCTTCAGGCCGAGGGTGTCAAGCATGTCTGGGGTTATCCGGGCGGTGCCGTCCTTCATATTTACGACGCTTTGTACAAGCAGGACTCGATCCAGCACATCCTGGTGCGCCACGAGCAAGCTGCCGTGCATGCCGCCGACGGCTACGCCCGGGCAACAGGCAATGTTGGCGTCGCCCTGGTCACCTCTGGCCCGGGCGTGACGAATGCAGTCACCGGCATTGCAACGGCCTACATGGACAGCATCCCGATGGTCATCATCACGGGTCAGGTGCCTACGAATGCGATTGGTCAGGATGCGTTCCAGGAGTGTGACACCGTGGGCATTACCCGACCGGTCGTCAAGCACAACTTCCTGGTCAAGGATGTGCGACTGATGGCCGATACCCTGAAAAAGGCATTCCACATCGCCAGGAGTGGCCGGCCGGGTCCCGTGGTCGTGGATATTCCCAAGGACGTTTCGTTCAACAGGGCGCTATACACCGGGTATCCGCAGAGTGTTGAAATGCGTTCCTACAACCCGGTGCGCAAAGGCCACGGCGGGCAAATTCGCAAAGCCCTGCATTTGTTGATGTCTGCCAAGCGGCCTTATATTTACACTGGCGGTGGCGTGTTGCTGAGCAATGCCTCGCCAGAATTGCGCACCCTGGTTGACATGCTGGGTTATCCCTGCACCAACACCCTGATGGGTCTGGGCGCCTATCCGGCCAGCGACAAGAAATTCCTCGGCATGCTGGGGATGCACGGCACGGTTGAAGCCAACAATGCAATGCAGCACTGTGACGTGCTGCTGGCCGTCGGTGCCCGTTTCGATGACCGTGTGATTGGCAGCCCCAAGCACTTTGCCCAAAACGAACGCAAGATCATTCACATTGATATTGACCCGTCGAGCATTTCCAAACGCGTGAGAGTTGACATTCCCATTGTGGGTGATGTGAAGGAAGTACTGACCGAGCTGATCGCCATGATCAAGGAGTCGGGTCTCAAGCCGGATACCAGTGCGCTGGGCGACTGGTGGGACACGATTGAAGAGTGGCGCAAGCGGGACTGCATGAAGTACAGCCTCGGCAAGGGCGATGTGATCAAGCCGCAGTATGTCATCGAAACGCTCTGGAATATGACCAGGGACGCCGACACCTACATCACGTCGGACGTAGGCCAGCATCAAATGTGGGCCGCGCAGTACTACAAGTTTGACGAGCCGCGCCGCTGGATCAATTCGGGTGGCCTGGGGACCATGGGCGTCGGTATTCCCTATGCCATGGGTATCAAGCTGGCCAAGCCCGACTCGGAAGTGTTTTGTATTACCGGTGATGGCTCGGTGCAAATGTGCATCCAGGAGCTTTCAACCTGCCTGCAATACAACACGCCAATCAAGATCGTGTCGC
>MERZ01000127.1:0-5926 GCA_001770785.1 Burkholderiales bacterium RIFCSPHIGHO2_12_FULL_61_11 | reverse complement strand
GGATTTCCGCACGGACCCAACGGAAAACGTCTTCCCGATGGTGCGAGCTGGCAAGGGCATTACGGAAATGTTGCTGGGGTCTGAAGACCTGTAAATCGCCCACAAGTTCATTGGTTCATTAGTCCTATCAACATACCCTCAACGGACGAATCTATTGCCTGCCGAGCCTGCGCATTACCGTGCGCAGGGGAGGGCAGCGAAAAGAGGAATCTTCTTATGAAACACATCATTGCAGTTTTGCTGGAAAACGAGCCCGGCGCTCTTTCCCGGGTCGTCGGTCTGTTCTCGGCTCGCGGCTACAACATTGAAAGCCTGACGGTCGCTCCGACTGAAGACGCGAGTCTGTCGCGCATGACTATTCAGACCACCGGTTCGGACGACGTGATCGAGCAGATCACCAAGCACCTGAACCGATTGATCGAAGTTGTGAAAGTGGTCGACTTGACTGAAGGCGCGTACACGGAGCGCGAGCTCATGATGGTCAAGGTACGGGCGGTCGGCAAGGAGCGCGAAGAGATGAAGCGCATGGCCGAGATATTCCGCGGACGGATTATCGACGTGACCGAAAAGAGTTACACGATTGAATTGACGGGCGACCAATCCAAAAATGATGCATTTCTGGATGCCATTGACCGTAGTGCAATCCTGGAAACGGTGCGGACCGGTTCAAGCGGCATTGGCCGTGGCGAGCGAATTCTGCGAGTTTGAAGTTGCCGAAAAGGGAGCAGAGGCGTCGCATGCGGTGCTTTTCCCGGACTTGGTTCGTTTGTTTTTTTTAATTTATTTTGTGATTACTTAGGAGCGAAAGATGAAAGTTTTTTACGACAAAGATTGTGATTTGAGCTTGATCAAGGGTAAAACCGTTGCCATCATCGGCTATGGTAGTCAGGGGCATGCGCACGCGCAAAATTTGAATGACAGCGGTGTGAAAGTTGTCGTGGGTCTGCGTAAGGGCGGCGCGTCGTGGCCCAAGGTTGAAAAAGCCGGCTTGAAAGTTGCAGAAGTCAGCGATGCCGTCAAAGCCGCCGATGTGGTGATGATCTTGTTGCCCGATGAACACATTGGCTCGGTCTATAAAAATGATATCGCTCCCAACATCAAACAAGGCGCATCGCTGGTGTTTGCACATGGCTTCAACGTGCATTACGGCGCCGTAGTTCCACGCGCTGACCTCGATGTCTGGATGGTCGCTCCCAAAGCCCCGGGGCACACGGTACGCAGCACCTACACGCAAGGTGGTGGCGTGCCTCATCTGGTCGCTGTACATCAAGACAAATCCGGTAAAGCCCGTGACTTGGCGCTGAGCTATGCCATGGCCAATGGCGGCGGCAAGGCTGGCATCATTGAAACCAATTTTCGTGAAGAAACTGAAACCGACCTGTTCGGTGAGCAGGCCGTGCTGTGCGGTGGCACCGTTGAACTCATCAAGGCTGCTTTCGAGACCCTGGTGGAAGCCGGTTACGCACCTGAAATGGCCTACTTCGAGTGCCTGCATGAGCTCAAGCTGATCGTGGACCTGATTTACGAAGGCGGAATTGCCAACATGAACTACTCGATCTCCAACAACGCTGAGTACGGTGAATACGTGACTGGCCCACGAATCGTGACCGAAGACACCAAAAATGCCATGCGGGCCGTGCTCAAGGACATCCAGACGGGCGAATATGCCAAGAGCTTTCTGCTGGAGAACCAGGTTGGTGCACCGACGCTCCTGAGCCGTCGCCGTTTGACTTCGGAGCATCAGATTGAGCAAGTCGGCGAAAAGCTCCGCGCCATGATGCCCTGGATTGCAAAAAACAAGCTGGTCGACCAGACGCGCAACTGATTTCGTATCTAATCAGGCCTTGTCCTGGCAAGAAGCCGCGCAAAGTTCTTGTGCGGCTTTTTTCATGATGGGGGCAAACTTGTCACTGTCCAATGCCAAGTGAATTTCCATATGGCATTGATCCGGACAATCAGCTTGGTATCCTTGGGGTGATCAATGGGCACTCTTGTAGCATGGGTGTTCCTTGGTTGTGTCCCGGTTTTTGTGTGCTATTTATTTAATAGCTAATTGCGAGCACCAGTTGTGCTTCAGGAGTGTTTTTATGCATGATGGCGAGGAATCCGCTTCAGTGACCCACGAGGTCGTGCCACGCAAGCGTCGCAAAGGCATTTACATATTGCCAAATTTGTTCACCCTGGCCGCGCTATTTGGTGGGTTTTACGCCATCGTCATGGCCGTGAATGGACGTTTTGATCAGGCCGCCATCGGTGTGTTTGCGGCCATGGTGCTCGACAGCCTGGACGGTCGTGTCGCCCGCTTGACCAACACCCAAAGCGCCTTTGGCGAGCAGATGGACTCCCTGTCGGATATGGTGTCGTTTGGGGCGGCTCCTGCCTTGATTGCTTACGTTTGGGCCTTGACCAGTCTGGGACGCTGGGGCTGGATAGGCGCTTTTGTCTACTGCGCCTGCGCTGCGCTGCGCCTGGCCCGTTTCAACGTCAATACCGCAGTGGTTGATAAACGTTTTTTTCAGGGTTTGCCTTCGCCAGCGGCGGCGGCCCTGGTGACCGGCTTTATCTGGTTGATGACCGAAGCCGGCATCAGCGGCCTGGAGGTTCGCTGGATCACTTTTGGTTTGACGCTGTACGCTGGCCTGACAATGGTCACCAATGTACCTTTCTACAGCTTCAAGGACGTGCAGATGAAGCGAAGCGTCCCATTCATCGTCATCGTGTTGATTGCCTTGGGAATTGCTGTGATCAACATTGATCCGCCGACGGTGATGTTTGCCTTGTTTGTTCTGTATGGCTTGTCGGGCTACCTGCTGTATGGCTGGCGCAAGGCCAAGGGCCAGCAGACCAGCGTCATTTCAACATCCACCGATGAACCGGACGAACGCGGTCTTCACAAATAAATTGTGGTACATTGCTGCGATGAAACGAATTTCGCTAGCGCTACTGCTATCTGCCAACGGGCGGAGACGGTAGCGCACGCGTACACCTGATCCAACGGCCCGTCTGCACCAGCAACGGGCCGTTTTTGTTTTGGGTTGCTGGTTTTTAAATCATCATCTATGTGGAGACCCTCGTGACTGAAAAACTTATTATTTTTGACACCACCTTGCGCGACGGCGAGCAGTCACCAGGCGCCTCCATGACCAGGGACGAAAAGCTTCGAATTGCCCGCCAACTGGAACGACTGAAGGTTGACGTGATTGAAGCGGGCTTTGCCGCCAGCTCCAACGGCGATTTTGAATGTGTCAAGGCCATCGCAGAAGTTGTCAAGGATTCCACCATCTGCTCGCTGGCCCGCGCCAATGACCGGGATATTTCACGTGCTGCTGACGCCTTGAAACCAGCCAAATCTGGACGATTGCACTTGTTTCTGGCGACCAGTCCGCTGCACATGGAAAAGAAGCTGCGCATGACGCCTGAGCAGGTGCTGGAACAATCCAGACTCTCTGTGCGTTTCGCGCGCAATCTCATGGCGGACATCGAGTTCAGTCCCGAAGACGCTTACCGTTCTGATCCGGACTTTTTGTGTCGGGTTATCGAGGCTGTGATCAGCGAGGGCGCGACCACTATTAACGTTCCAGACACCGTGGGCTACGCCGTTCCCGAGCTCTACGGCAACTTCATAAAGAACCTGCGCGAGCGGATTCCCAACAGCGACAAAGCCATCTGGTCGGTGCACTGCCATAACGACCTCGGCATGGCCGTTGCCAACTCACTGGCGGGCGTGAAGATTGGCGGCGCCCGGCAGGTGGAATGCACGATCAACGGCTTGGGGGAACGCGCGGGAAATTGCTCGCTCGAAGAAGTGGTGATGGCCGTAAAAACGCGCAAGGACTACTTTGATCTCGACGTTCGCATCGATACTCAGCACATTTTGGCAGCCAGCCGTCTGGTCAGTCAGATCACCGGATTTGTCGTGCAACCCAACAAGGCAGTGGTGGGTGCAAACGCCTTTGCGCATGCGTCCGGCATTCACCAGGACGGTGTGCTTAAGGCGCGCGACACCTACGAGATCATGCGTGCTGAGGATGTGGGCTGGAGCGCCAACAAAATCGTGATGGGAAAGTTGAGCGGCCGCAATGCGTTCAAGCAGCGTTTGCAGGAGCTGGGCGTCGTGATGGAAAGCGAGACGGACATCAATAACGCGTTCATCAAGTTCAAGGACCTCGCTGACCGGAAAAGTGAAATTTTTGACGAAGATATTCTTGCTTTGGTGAGCGATGAAAGCGTCACCCACGATAACGAGCAATACGGTTTTGTCTCCTTGTCGCAGCACAGCGAAACCGGCGAGCGACCCCATGCGAGTGTTATTTTCACCGTCGACGGCAAGGAAGTTAAAGCTGAATCAGACGGCAACGGCCCAGTCGACGCCTCTCTCAAAGCGATCGAATCACACGTCAAAAGCGGTGCCGAGATGGTGCTTTATTCCGTGAATGCCATTAGCGGCTCCACGGAGAGCCAGGGGGAAGTGACCGTTCGATTGCAAAACAGCGGACGCGTGGTGAATGGCGTGGGCGCCGACCCCGACATTGTGGTGGCGTCAGCCAAGGCTTACCTTAGCGCATTGAACAAACTTCAAAGTAAAGCTGATCGCGTTGCTGCGCAGGGATAATGCGCCAAGTCACTGAAATAAATCTCTTATATTCAATGACTTACAGTAATTTTCCAGAAAAGCTAAAGGGGTGATTGTTAATGGATCGAGAATTAAATGTGTTTTTAGGAAAGTCATGCAAGTTTCTGATATTGCGTGACTTTTTCTATTTGTATACACTCCAGTCGTTCTTATCGTTGCAATCCAAAGCAGGCCAGATCCATCATGTCCCATCGAATTTTCAATCTCGCATTAAAAATCATTGGGTTGCTGGCGCTGTTTGTGGCACTTGCAGTGCCGACGGCTAACGCAGCATCGGCCAAACGCGTGATTGTGAAAAAGCAGCACGTCACCAAAGCGTCGGCTTCCAAAAAAGTTGTCTCAACACGCAAAACAGTCCGCTTTGCAGCAGCCACCAAACGCAGGACGATCATTCGCGCAATTGTGCCGGCGACGCCTTCTTTCGGCCAGATGGCAGGCTTGCACGGTGCGCAAGACGCGCTGGATCTGAAGTCCAGCGTGGCACTGGTGATTGACCAGGACACGAGTGAAGTGTTATTCAGCAAGAATGACCACGCAGTGCTGCCCATCGCGTCGTTGACCAAATTGATGACCGGTGTCGTCGTCAGCGGTGCCAAGTTACCGATGGATGAATTGATCACGGTTTCGCAAGACGACGTCGATACCGAAAAACACAGCAGGTCGCGCCTCAAGGTGGGCACCACGCTGTCGCGCGGAGAATTACTGCACCTTGCCTTGATGTCCAGTGAAAATCGTGCGGCGCATGCGCTTGGACGTACCTATCCGGGTGGCTTGGCAACATTTGTCAGCCTGATGAATGCCAAGGCGAAGATGCTGGGCATGAATGACACCAACTATGCGGAGCCTACCGGATTGTCCAGTCGTAATCAATCAAGCGCCCGCGATCTGGCAACGCTGGTCAACGCCGCGCATGGCGACCCCATCCTGCGCGAATTGACCACCTCTACGGGATTCCAGGTTGAAGTGGGTCGCCGTACGCTGCAGTACAACAACACCAATCGCTTGGTGAAGAACCCGGAATGGGATATTGGCTTGCAAAAAACCGGCTACATCTCTGAAGCCGGTTATACCCTTGTGATGCAGACAAAAATAGCTGGGCGCAAGCTGATCATGGTTTTTCTTGATTCTGCGGGCAAGCTCAGTCGTTTGGGTGATGCTGAGCGGGTGCGTCGCTGGGTTGAGTCCATTCCTGTGACCGACAACAAGGTGAAGATCAGCGCTTCGGCCAACCAGATAGACGGGTAGTGGCTTGTCTCTTCGCGCCTGAGCCTGACTCGAGCGTTTGCACCATTG
>MERZ01000126.1 GCA_001770785.1 Burkholderiales bacterium RIFCSPHIGHO2_12_FULL_61_11 | reverse complement strand
GGCAACGCACACGCCCGCGCGTCGATCCGGAACGCGCCACCAGATTGAACAGCACCTGCTCGATGCGCTGCAAGTCTGCCAGGCGATCTCGCACAGCGGCCAGCTTGCGCTCGCCCTGTTCGCACGCCTCACCACAGTGCGAACCATCTTCCAGCTTGAGAAGGTCCGTCACTTCATCAAGACTGAAGCCCAGGCGTTATGCCGACTTGATGAAGCGCACCCGCGCAAGATACCAGCCGCTGTAGCGGTGGATACCCCTGTGGCCGTTCAGGCTCGGGCATCAAGAGGGCCGGCAGGGAGTCATGTAAAAAAACCGCAGAAATGAACCTAAGGCTACGCTGAATAAGCCATCGAATTGAGCGATGCACCTTGCCGGACGTGATCAATGCCAAGGAGTTGGGATTTTTCTCGGCAAACCGCCGCCTTTGTGCGCCGGGAAGCGCACTTGAGGTGCGCTGCGGGCGCACTCATGCCTTGATGCGCTGTCGCGCCAGATAGATGTTGGCCAACCCCAGGGTCACGAACGAGCGCGTGGCGTTCTTGGCCAGCCCTCGGTAGCGCACCTTGGCAAAGCCCCACAGCCGCTTGACCACAGCGAAGACATGTTCGACCCGCGCGCGGACCTTGGACTTGTTGTGGTTCTTCGAACGCTGGGCCTCGTTGATCTCGCCGCCCCTGCGCACGCGCTGATTGGTGAAGTCCTTCGCCTTGGGTGCCTTGGATGCGATCAGCTCCTTCTGACTGGCGTAGGCGCTGTCGCCGTACACGCGCTGCTCGTTGCCGTGCAGCAGCCCGGGCAGCGGGTGTTTGTCGTGCACGTTGGCCGCCGTCACCACGGCGCTGTGGGCCAGCCCGGTGCGGCTGTCCACGCCGATATGCATCTTCATGCCGAAGTACCACTGCTGGCCCTTGCGCGTCTGGTGCATCTCGGGGTCGCGCTGCTTGTCGGCGTTCTTGGTCGAACTGGATGCCCCGATGATGGTGGCGTCCACGATGGTGCCCGTACCCAGCTTCAAGCCTTGCGTATGAAGGACCTCGCCCACCTTGGCAAACAGCGCCTCGCCCAGCTTGTGTTTCTCCAGTAGGCCACGGAACCTGAGCAGCGTGGTGCCGTCGGGTATGCGTTCACGTCCGAGGTCTATGCCTACGAAGCGCCGCAGCGCCGTGCTGTCCAGTAGGGCCTCTTCGCAGGCTTCATCGGCCAAGTTGAACCAGTGCTGCACGAAGTACATCCGCAGCATGCGTTCCAGCCCGATCGGTGGGCGCCCATTGCCGGCTTTGGGGTAGTAAGGTTCGATGACCGAGCACAGCGCCTGCCACGGCACGATCTGTTCCATCGTCGCCAGGAACGCATCGCGCTTGGTCGGCTTGCGGTAATGCTCGAATCCTTCGCCTTGATCGGCTGCCATCGCAAGGGTTTGCTGTTTCACGTTCATCTGCCTGTCTGGGTTGCAACAGCACATGCAAACACCGCGCCACCTCAGACCTTATTCAGCGTAGCCCTAATCTTACTGTGTCACAAGAGAAGTCTTGTGCTTGACCGGCCGCAGCAGGGGCATTGCCCGAGACGAGTGATCAACTGGTAGCTCAGCCGATGGCGCAGTGTCGTGATCGACGTCTGCACGTGGCGCTGCGCGCGCAGGACTGCCGCGGGGGATGTAATCCTCGGGAAGATCAGGCACCTTGCGTTCGATGAAGTTTTTTTTACCGCCGACA
>MERZ01000125.1:12001-16294 GCA_001770785.1 Burkholderiales bacterium RIFCSPHIGHO2_12_FULL_61_11 | reverse complement strand
AATGAAGGACGTGAAGTTCTGCTTTGCCTTCGTGCACGACCCCGGGACCTTCCACTCCCGCAAAAAAATCGCCGAACCGACCGACATCAAGAACATGAAAGTGCGCCCGGCAACCGACACGATCGGCCAGATAGTCACCCTGCTGGGCGGTACCAATGTGCAGGCCTCGGCTCCCGAAGCGCGCGATGCGCTGGAACGCGGCGTGGCTGACGCGATCACCTTCCCCTGGGGTTCCTTGCCTCTGTTCGGCATCGACAAGGTCGTCAAATATCACATGGACACGCCCTTGTACGTCACGCCCTTCGTCTGGGTGATGAACCAAGACAAGTACAACGCCATGTCCACCGCCCAGAAGAAAGTGATCGACGACCACTGCACCACCGAGTGGGCCGAGAAGGTTGCCGGCCCATGGGCTGACTTCGAATTCGGCGGCCACGCCAAGATGGCAGCGCTGGGGCATGAAGTCTACAAACTCACGCCGGCCCAGCTTGATGCCTGGAAAAAAGCGACCGCTCCCGCCGTAACCCAATGGTCCAACGACGTGAAGAAAGCCGGCCAGGATCCCAAGGCTGTGATGGACTCCCTGAAGCAGAATCTGGTTAAGCACAAAGCAGCTCTGTAAGTCGTCCGGGGGTGGGCGAGCGCCTGATGCATCGCCCACCTGCCTTCCAATCCCCCTCTGTGGAGAATCGGGTGAAGCGTAATTTCATGGATCGTGTGATTGACACGATCGAATGGCTCGCGGCCATCTTCGTGGGCTTGGTCGCTCTGGACATTTTTGTGTCGGTCGTGTTGCGGAAATTTTTCGATACCTCCATTCCCGACAGCTACGACTTTGGCCGCCTGATGCTGGGCATCCTGATCTTCTGGGGCATTGCAGCCACCAGCTACCGCGGCGCCCATATCACCGTCGATCTGCTCTGGGCGCAGGCTGGTCCGCGCATGAAGCGCCGGATCGACATCTTTGCCACGCTGGTGCTGCTGTTCGTTGTGCTCATGCAAACCATCATGTTGTTTGACAAGGTCTGGTTGACCTACATCGACCATGTGCTGACCTACGACCTGCATCTGCCGACCTGGCCCTTCTTTGCCGTCGCCTGGCTGGGTGACGTCTCTGCGGTGGCCCTCATCGCCATCCGCACCTACCGGCTCATCTCCCAGCCTGGGCTGATCGAAGACCACCCCGAAAAACTTAACAACGAATGAGGTGCCTGTTTTGAGTACTGATGCAGTCGCCGTCATCGGCTTTTTGGCCCTGTTTTCCCTGATGCTGTTACGCGTGCCCGTCGGCATGGCGATGGGGCTGGTGGGCGTCACGGGTTACAGCTACCTCGCGGGTGCGGGTCCCGCGCTCAAGCTGGTGGGGCAGACCTCCATGCGCACCGTGACGGACTACACCTTCGGCGTGATCCCGATGTTCATGCTCATGGGGGCCTTCGTTTCCATCTCCGGTGTGAGCAAGGAGCTGTTCCGTGCCGCCAATTCCTGTATCGGTCATCTGCGCGGTGGCTTGGGCATGGCCACCGTGGTGGCCTGCGGTGGTTTTGCGGCCATTTCAGGTTCGTCCGTCGCCACGGCCGCCACTTTTTCCGGTGTAGCGTATCCCGAGATGCGGCGTTATGGTTATCCCAAGCCGTTCGCGACGGGGGTCATTGCCGCCGGTGGAACGCTGGGCGCAATGCTGCCCCCCTCCACTGTGCTGGCGGTCTACGCCATCCTGACCGAGCAGGACATCGGCAAGCTGTTCATGGCCGGCATTGTGCCCGGCTTGCTGGCGATCGCCATGTATGTGCTCACCATCGTGGTCATCGTCATGGTCAAGCCCGATCTGCTGCCGGCCGGCGAACACAAGCCTTGGCGCGAACGCGTCAAGGGACTCCAGGACGTGTGGGCGCCGCTGGTGCTTTTCATCTTCGTGATTGGTGGGCTCTATGGCGGCTATTTCACGCCGACTGAAGCCGGCGGCGTGGGTGCGTGCGGGGCATTTCTGCTGGGCGTGGTACGCGGCAGACTGTCACTCGCGCAAATCCGCGAAGCACTGCTGCAAGCCACACGTACCTCGGCAGCCGTGTTTACCGTCTTGATCGGCGCCCTGCTGTTCGGTTACTTCCTGACCATCACGCAGACGCCGCAGAAACTGACCGAATCTCTCACCGGTTTGGGCCTGGGAAATTATGGCGTGCTGGCCCTGATCATGCTGATGTACCTGGTGCTGGGCTGCCTGATGGATGCCATGGCCATGATCATCCTGACCGTTCCCATCATTTACCCCGTGATCCTCCACCTCGGATTTGATCCCATCTGGTTCGGCATCATCATCGTGATGACGGTAGAGCTTGGCTTGATCAGTCCACCGGTAGGGATGAATGTCTTCGTGATCAAGAGCGTGATCCCGGACGTCAGCTTCTCCACCATCTACAAGGGCGTGCTGCCTTTTGTGGCAGCCGACCTGATCCGTCTCGTGATCCTGATCGCCTTCCCGATCATCGCGCTCTGGCTGCCCTCGCGCATGGGCTGACGGAACATCAACAAGAACATGAGCAAACAGATCATTTACACCGTGCGCGTCGAATTCGGCGACTGCGACCCAGGACGCATTGTGTGGTTCCCCAACTTCTTCCGCTGGATTGACGCCGCAAGCCGCCACTTTTTTGTGACGTGCGGCGTGCTTTCGTGGAGCGAGACCGAGAAGGCGCTGGGCGTCATCGGCACGCCTCTGGTTGACACGCACGCCCGCTTTGTGACGACTGCCACCTACGACGACGTGCTGGAAATTCACACCTCGGTGGCCGAGTGGCGCGAGAAGAGTTTTGTACAACGCTACCGAATCATGTGTAAAAAAAAATTAATTATGGAATGCGACGAAGTGCGCATATTTGCGGAGCGCCTTCCGGGCAGCGAAACCGGGATTCGCGCCGTGCCCATTCCGCCGTCGATTCGCACTCTCTGCGAATGAAACCCGATTCTCTGGTGAACTGCACAACGCGATGCCAATCGTCGGACTCAAGCTCTCTCCGGGATAGAACTTCTTATTGGTTCAATCATGAAATCAATTCTGTCATTGAACCCTCGGGCCATCTTGCTGCGGCGCCGTTGTTTCTTGAAAATGGTTTTGCCAACTCGTTGACGCCGTGACGCTGGAAAAGCGTTCTTTGCCAAGTCGTTGCCTGCAGGAGAGCGCAACTTCAGACTAAATTAATCGCAATCAAGCAACGGATCAGGTAAACAGGCGCTTGTACTGCTCGCGCAACAGGTTCTTTTGCACCTTGCCCATGGTGTTGCGTGGTAGCTCGCTGGTGACAAAGCACTCTTTTGGAATCTTGAAATTAGCCAGCGTTGACTTGAGTGCCGAAACCATCTTGCCCGCGTCCAGTGTGACACCCGCTTTGGGCACGACAACGGCCACGCCCACTTCGCCAAAGTCCGGATGCGGCACGCCCACCAGCGCGCTTTCAGCCACGCCGGGCATGTCGTTGATATAGCCCTCAATCTCGGCCGGATAGACGTTGTAGCCGCCGCTGATGATCAAATCTTTGCTGCGCCCCACGATGGTGATGTAGCCACGCTCGTCAATTTTTCCCACATCGCCGGTTTTGAAATAGCCGTCAGCCGTAAACTCATCAGCGGTTTTTTCGGGCATGCGCCAATAACCCTTGAAGACATTCGGCCCCTTGACCTGAATGCCGCCAATCTCACCCACCGGCAAGAGTTGGCCCTCGTCGCCTTGCACGCGCAGGCTCACGCCCGGCAGTGCAAAACCCACCGTGCCGCCGCGCCGCTCGCCACCCTGGTAAGGATTGGAGCTGAGCATGGCGGTTTCGGACATGCCGTAGCGCTCCAGAATGGCGTGGCCGGTGCGCTCCTGCCAGTCGTTGAAGGTTTCAATCAGCAAAGGGGCCGACCCCGATATAAAAAGGCGCATGTTGCGGCAGGCCTCACGGGTCAGTCCGGGCTCGGCAAGCAGGCGCCCATAAAGCGTCGGCACCCCCATGAACACGGTAGCTTCTGGCAGCTTTTCAACCACCTTTCTGGCATCAAATTTAGCCAGCCAGATCATCTTGCTGCCATTGAGCAGCGCGCCGTGAATGGCCACGAACAGGCCGTGAACATGGAATATGGGCAAGGCGTGAATCAGCACATCGCCGCCGCACTGCGGTTTTCTCCAGCCCCAGTAATCCTGGAGCACCTGCGCGTTGCTGAGCAAATTGCCGTGCGAGAGCATGGCACCCTTGCTGTGGCCGGTGGTGCCGCTGGTGTACACAATCGCGGCCAGATCGTCGGCCTGAATGATCG
>MERZ01000125.1:8979-11942 GCA_001770785.1 Burkholderiales bacterium RIFCSPHIGHO2_12_FULL_61_11 | reverse complement strand
TCATCCAGCGTGAAGACGTTTTGCGTCCCTGCCTTGAAAGCGATTTTGCTGACCCAGCCAAAGTTTTTGGCGCTGCAGACCACCACGGCCGGCTCTGCGTTGCCAATGAAATACTCGATTTCGGCGCTCTGGTAGGCGGTGTTGAGCGGCAGAAACACGTAGCCTGCGCGCAAGGTGGCCAGGTACAGCATCATGGCTTCGACCGATTTTTCAACCTGCACCGCCACCCGCGCACCAACGGGAAGCCCCAGCGACTGAAGCAGGTTGGCCATCATGGCCGTGGCGCGCTCCAGGTCAGCCCATGAATAATTCAGGCCGTTGTCGGTTTCAACGGCAACCGCGTCGAGCGAGGCGGGAAATGCGGCACGCAGCGCTGCAAAGAGGTTTTGGTTTTTCATAAATCAGGGGGGGTCAAAAAATTGGAAATTCAAGGCTTGAGTTCAGCAATCAAATCGGGGTTGGCATTTTTCAAGGAACCGCTCACGCCTTCCCGGTGCTTGGCAGAGACTGCGTAGTCATAGGCATTTGCTACTAAATCAGTAGCCTCTTGCACAGGCAGGACGGGTGCTAGCACTTAATACTGGTTTATTCAGGCGAGCAGCCTGCGGTGCCAATGGGCTGATACGGCCGATGCAGTCGAGCGCCGCTGGCACCAGCTTGTTCAGAAAACCGCGCTGCTTCATTTCGGCCGCATCCAGTACGGCTGCCGACAGCAGCATTTCGCGGGCAGTCAACTCACCCAAGGCGCGCATGAGGCGCGCCGCCTAGCGCGGCGCCATGGGAAAGCCGAGCCTGGCAATCGGCGCACCAAAGCGCGCTTCACGGCTGGCAATCCGGATATCGCAGCAACTGGCAATTTCCACACCCGCCACCATGCAGTTGCCGTCGATCTGCGCAACGATGGGCAGGTCGCAGTCAAGCATGGCCTGCAGGCCGGCCCAGACCTCGTCCTTGTGGAAGTCGCGCAGGGCGGCTTACTCAAAACGGAAATCCGGGTACTCGGAGATGTCACCCCCTCGCAAAAGCTCGCGCCCTCCCCGCGCAGCACGACGCAGCGAACATCGCTGCGCTGCTGCAAGCCGGAAAACACATCACGTAGCGCGCGCCATGTGGCGCGCGACATCGCATTGAGCTTGCTCGGGTGGGACAGCGTGACCTGAGCAATGGCGCCGTCTATGGCCCGCTGGACCCGTCCCGTCATGCAGCCGCTTTCAGTCACGCCGGGCCGCCCCAAGGCGAAACAGCCCTTCGGGGGGAGCGCAGTACACGAAGTGACAAGCGTGGAGGCCATCTCAATCGAGCTTGGCGCCGGAGTCTTTGACCACCTGCGTCCACTTCTTTATCTCGGCACTGATGAAGCGGCCGAACTGGGGGCCAGCCAGCCCGGTGAACTCGGCGCCCTGTCGCGCCCAGACGGCTTTGGCTTCGTCGGTGCTGCAGGCCTTGCGGATTTCCTCGATAGCGCGGGCCTGCGCATCGGCGGGCATACCCTTGGGCCCCCAGACGCCGTACCAGGTCGTCACGTTGTAGTCGGGCAAACCCACCTCAGCGGCGCTCGGCACGTCTGGTATCGCCGGGTTGCGTTTGTTGCCGGCGACCATCAGCGCCTTGATGCGGCCACTGGCAATATGGCTTGCCGACGATCCCAGCCCGTCGAACATCAGCTCCACGTCACCGGCAATCAGGCCCTGCAAGGCCGGTCCGGCCCCGCGATAGGGAATATGCGTAATGAAGATTTTGGTTTGCTGCTTGAACAGTTCGCCGGCGAGGTGGTGGGAAGTGCCGGCCCCTGCAGAGCCGTAGTTCAGGCGTCCCGGGTTCTTGCGGGCGTAGTCGAGGAATTCCTTGAAGCTGGCCGCTGGCACTTTCTTCGGATTGACCACGAGCACCTGCGGCACACTGGCCACCAGAATCAGCGGCACCAGATCTTTCTCGATGTCATAGTCGAGCTTCGGATACATGCTCGGCGCGATGGTATGGTGCACCGCGCCCATGAACAAGGTGTAGCCATCAGGCTGTGCCTTGGCCGCGATACTGGCACCCAGGGTGCCTCCTGCTCCGCCGCGGTTGTCAATGATCAGTTGCTTGCCGGTCAGGCTCGCAAACTGCGCGGACATGGGGCGGGCGAAAGCATCGGTGCCACCGCCCGCCGGAAACGGCACGATCATGGTCACAGGCTTGGCGGGCCAGCCTGATTGCGCGTGGCTGCCGATTGAAAACGCAGCAACGCCGGCGGCTGCCGCACGCAGCACGTCGCGTCGGGATGCGTTGATGTCAAAGCTCAATGTCATTTTTGTCTCCTGTCGTTGTTAAAACCGAAATACCAAGTACACCTGTCTAAATGTACAAATTTTCGATGTTAACCGATGCGGGCATTTTCCCGCGTGCCAGCAAGGCGCGGTGCTTATCCAGGCGCGTCAGGTCATAGAGGTAATTCACCATCAGGCCGTATGACTGTTTGAGACCTTTCGGTGAAGGATCACCAGCCCAGTTGAGCCGCTCGATGCGCGCACCATTGCCCAGATGAAAGCGCGCCACCGGGTCGACGGGTTTGCCCTCTTGCTGCACCTGTCCCAGGTAATGTGCGGCACATTGCAGCAGCATCAGGCGGACAGGCGATTTTTCCGGCAAGGCCAGCGCACCTTCGACTGCAGCGAGGAAATCCCCTGCGCTGGGCAGCTCAACGCCGATGGCGTGGCCCAGCGCCAAACGCTTCTTGTCGCCCAACTTTTCCAGCATGGCGACTTCATTCTTGCCCAGCCAACTCCGAAATCCCGGAATCGGCGAGAGCGTGGCAAATGTCTTGAGCTTTGGAAACTCTTCCTTGAGCGTTTCAACAACGCGCTTGATCAGCGAGTCGCCAAAGCTCACGCCGCGCAAGCCAGTCTGCGTCGTGCTGATCGAATAGCAGATCGCCGTGGTCGCCTTTTTGAGGTCGGACGGCGGGCCCAACTCGTCGAGCA
>MERZ01000125.1:2813-8945 GCA_001770785.1 Burkholderiales bacterium RIFCSPHIGHO2_12_FULL_61_11 | reverse complement strand
TCACTGTCGAGCCGGTTCTTGACATCGGCCCACCCCTTGATGGCATGCACCGCTTCGTACTTGATGAGCTTTTCAACCATCGAGGCCGGCGAATCCCAGCTGATGCGGCGCAGATCAAGAAAGGCCACGTCAAACCAGGTTGAAAAGAGGTTTTCCAGTTCGGCATCAAGAGCCAGCAAGCGCCTGTCGGATTTCAGGCAGGGCAGCAACTCGGCCCGCAGGTCCACCAGAAACTGCATGCCTTGCGGAAACACCGAAAACCGCTGCAGCAAGCGTGTGCGCGGCGACACAAAAGCCCGGCGCAAGTTGATCTCGGCCTGTCCTTCCTCGGGTGTGCCCACCGCTGCGTCATACTGGTCACGCGCCTCGGCAACTTTTTCAACTTCGGGTCCGAACTGCTCACTGATGAGTAGCCAGGCATCGTGGCGCTGTCCAGGCGGGGCAACGGCATACCAGTCAGCAAGCTCTTTGGCGCGCCGACCGCCCTCCACTTCGCTGACCTGCGGATCGACAATTGCCTGCAGCTCCGTCAGGGTGCGGCGCAAAGCGCGCGGCGACAGCGCCTCCGGTGTGCGCCGCAGCGTGGCTTGCAGGCGCTCATGGGTGCTGCGCCCGGCAGCTGCGGACGCACCATTTTCGGAGCTCCCTGCACTTTCTCCGCGGCTGCCATGGCCATTTGCAATAAGGATTTCTCGGCCTCCGTGAAACGCGAGACGCCGCGGTTGAGCCAGTCTTGAGCACTCATGAGGCCACCCCGGAAGACTGGCTACCGGCCAGCTCGCGCAAGGAGTCGGCAAATTTCTGATGCAGTGAATGGCGGACAAGGCGCATGACATGAACTCCCAAGCAGATTGATAAACTCCCCGATTGCGGCCCCTCCGGAGATCCAGAACGGGCCACCGGGCGCGAACCCATTAACCATAAAAAATAGCTGGCTACACCCGATTCACAAGGGTAGCACCGCGTTTCGTAGCCCAAATCCAGAGCCAGACGCCAGCGCCGATCATGGGCAAACTCAACCACTGGCCCATGCTCATGCCCAAGGCCAGGACACCCAGAAAGTCATCGGGTTCACGAAAAAACTCGGCGATGAAACGAAACACGCCATAGCCCACCATGAAGACCCCCGAGACCTGCCCCATCTTGCGCGGCTTGCGGGCGTACAGCCACAGCAGCACAAACAGCATCAGGCCCTCCATGAAAAACTGGTAGACCTGCGACGGGTGACGGGGCAGCATCGAGCCGCTGTGGGGAAACACCATGCCCCAGGGCAGATCCGGGTCACTCAAACGTCCCCACAGCTCGCCATTGATGAAGTTTCCGACGCGCCCTGCGGCCAACCCAGTGGGCACGCAAGGCGCAATAAAGTCCATGACTTGCAGCCAGGGGCGCTGGCGTGTTCGCGCAAACCACAGCTGCGAGATCAGCACGCCCAGCATGCCGCCATGAAAGCTCATTCCGCCCTGCCAGACAGCGAAAATCTCCAGCGGATGGGCAAGGTAGTAGTCCGGTTTGTAAAAAAGGCAGTAGCCCAGTCGCCCGCCAACGACGACGCCCATGACACCCAAAAACAAAATATCTTCAATGTCCTTTCGCGACCAGGCTCCGGGGCCGGCGATGGACGCATAAGGTTCGTGCCGCAGGCGCAGGGTGGCCAAAAAAAAGAACAGGCCAAAAGCGGCCAGGTAGGTCAGGCCATACCAGTGAATGGCAATCGGGCCGAGCTGAAGCGCGATGGGGTCGATTTGCGGATACATGAGCATGAGGGGATTGTGCCAGTGCAGAGTCCCGGTTCCTGACCTGGAGCCGCTGCGCCAGCAGGTCGCATAATCTGTCGGCAGAGGGCAGAAGTTCAACCATCGTCAATCCTCACTCTTCAAGGTTTGACATAACTGGTCACTCAATTTTATAGAATAGCGCTTCATCCCCGCGGAAACCACACACACCGGAAACCCCATGGCAGACAACAAAAACCACCCACTCAATCTCCGCAGCAGCAACATCACCGAAGGCAAATCGCGCGCGCCCAACCGCTCCATGTACTACGCCATGGGCTACGAGGCGGATGACTTCAAGAAACCCATGATTGGCGTGGCCAACGGCCACAGCACCATCACGCCCTGCAACAGTGGCCTGCAAAAGCTGGCGGATGCGGCGATTGATGCGATTGAAGAAGCCGGTGGCAATGCCCAGGTGTTCGGCACGCCCACCATTTCTGACGGCATGTCCATGGGAACCGAGGGCATGAAGTACAGCCTGGTCAGCCGCGAAGTGATTTCCGACTGCATCGAGACCTGCGTGATGGGCCAGTGGATGGACGGCGTGCTGGTGATCGGCGGCTGCGACAAGAACATGCCGGGCGGCCTGATGGGCATGCTGCGCGCCAACGTGCCGGCCATCTTTGTCTATGGCGGCACGATACTGCCGGGACACTACCAGGGCCAAGACCTCAACATCGTGAGCGTGTTTGAAGCCGTCGGCGAAAATGCCGCGGGCCGCCTGAGCGATGAAGACCTGCTGCAAATCGAGCGCCGCGCCATCCCCGGCCCCGGTAGCTGCGGTGGCATGTACACGGCCAACACCATGTCCAGCGCCTTTGAGGCGCTCGGCATTTCGCTGCCCTACTCCAGCACCATGGCCAATCCCCACGACGAGAAAGTCAACTCGGCCAGGGAGTCAGCCAGGGTGCTGATCGAGGCCATCAAGAAAGACATCAAGCCGCGCGACATCGTCACCAAAAAATCCATTGAAAACGCGGTGGCCGTGATCATGGCGATCGGAGGTTCGACCAATGCCGTACTGCACTTTCTGGCGATTGCACACACCGCCCGCGTGGCATGGACGATTGAAGACTTCGAGCGTATCCGCCAGAAAACACCGGTGCTGTGCAACCTGAAACCTTCAGGCAAATACCTCGCCGTGGACTTGCATCGTGCCGGCGGCATCCCGCAAGTCATGAAAATGCTGCTGACCGCTGGCCTGCTGCATGGCGACTGCCTGACGATTTCCGGCCAGACCATTGCCGAGGTGCTCAAGGATGTGCCCGATGCGCCGCGTGCCGATCAGGACGTGATTCGACCCATGAGCAAGCCGATGTACGCGCAGGGCCACCTCGCCATTCTCAAGGGCAATCTTTCGCCGGAAGGCTGCGTGGCCAAGATCACCGGCCTGAAAAATCCCGTCATGACCGGCCCGGCCCGCGTCTTTGATGACGAGCAGTCGGCGCTTGTGGCCATCCTGGCCGGAAAAATCAAGGCCGGTGACGTGATGGTCTTGCGTTACCTCGGGCCCAAAGGCGGCCCCGGCATGCCCGAAATGCTGGCACCCACGGGAGCGCTGATCGGCGCCGGGCTGGGCGAAAGTGTCGGACTGATTACCGATGGGCGCTTCTCGGGAGGCACTTGGGGCATGGTAGTCGGCCACGTCGCGCCTGAAGCGGCAGCGGGCGGCAACATCGCGTTCATCAACGAAGGCGACTCCATCACGATTGACGCCCATCAACTTCTGCTGCAGCTGAACATCAGCGACGTCGAACTGGAAAGCCGTAAAGTCGGCTGGACGGCACCGCCGCCGCGTTACACCCGCGGTGTGCAGGCCAAGTTCGCCTTTAATGCGTCGAGCGCCAGCAAAGGTGCGGTGCTCGACGACTATTGATGCCTGCTGACCGGCAAAGCGCAGAGCCCGTGCGTCATACCGACTTCACGGGCTCTTTACCTTGGTATCAGCGCCGCCTCGATCCGTCTGCCAAATCGGGTTTTTTACTTCTTTCTGGACCGTATGCCGATGGCAGCGCGCTGCTTGTCAATGCGATCCTGTTTGCGCTTGTCCATCTTGTTGATTTCCTGCCGCTTGGTATAGCCCGAGGCGTCAGCCCAGGCCCACCAGGCGACCGCAAGGGCGAAAGGAAGCAGCACGAACCACCAACTCAAGGCGGCCATCGGACCAATCTCCAGGTATTTCAGCACCAGGGCAACGAGACCGGTTAACAAAAAATACATGTGTTACTCCTGAAGATTTTGACCAGTCAAGCCTGCCCGTTGCTGCGCTCGCGCCTGAAGCGGGGTCAACCGGCCACTCTACAATGGCGTTGAATCACTGTAACCGAATCCATATCCCCACACGAGGACAAAACATGAAACGTATTCTTTTGGCAATCGCTTTCGTCACTGCAGGCTTTGCAGTGACAACACCCGCCCTGGCCGACCTGAAGCTGGCCACTGCCAAGAACTGCATGGCCTGCCACGCCGTTGACAAGAAACTGGTAGGGCCTTCTTACAAGGACGTCGCCGCCAAATACGCCGGCCAGAAAGACGCTGTCGACAAGCTCGCTGTCAAAGTCATGAAGGGTGGCGCTGGCGTCTGGGGGCCCGTGCCCATGCCCGCCAATACCCAAGTGACTCCTGACGAAGCCAAGAAACTGGTGGCTTGGGTTCTGTCACTCAAGTAATCCGCCCAACGCATAAAAAAAAGCCCGCTCAGTAAGCGGGCTTTTTTTATGGTGTTTTAGTGCCTAGCCCATTACAGCGCGAGCGCAAGCAGCTATCACGTCATGGCACCTGGCGGGTGCCATCGCGCTCAGTAGGCCTGGCCCAACTGATCCAGAATCGCCGGATTTTCAAGCGTAGAGGTGTCCTGGGTCACCGCTTCGCCCTTGGCAATCGAACGCAGCAGGCGGCGCATGATCTTGCCGGAACGGGTCTTGGGCAGGTTCTCGGCGAAGCGAATGTCCTTGGGCTTGGCAATCGGACCGATCTCCTTGGCCACCCAGTCACGCAGTTCCTTGGCAATCCGCTTGGCCTCATCGCCGGTGGGCAGTGGACGCTTGAGCACCACAAAGGCGCAGATCGCCTCCCCCGTCAAGTCATCCGGCCGGCCCACCACCGCAGCTTCGGCCACCAGGTCGGTTTTGGCGGCGAGCGCCGACTCGATCTCCATCGTGCCCATGCGGTGGCCAGAGACATTCAGCACATCGTCGATGCGTCCGGTGATGCGGAAATAACCACGGTCTTCACTGCGCACTGCGCCATCACCGGCAAGGTACAGCTTGCCACCCATTTCTTCGGGGAAATAGCTCGTCTTGAAGCGCTCGGCATCATTCCAGATGGTCCGAATCATCGACGGCCAGGGCCGCTTGATGACCAGAATACCGCCCGAGCCATTAGGCAGATCCTTGCCGGTCTCGTCGACGATGGCGGCCATGATGCCGGGCAAGGGCAAGGTGCAGCTGCCGGGCACCAGCGGCGTGGCGCCAGGCAAGGGAGTGATCACGATGCCGCCCGTCTCGGTTTGCCAGAAGGTATCCACAATCGGGCAGCGCTCGCCACCGACGTTCTTGTAGTACCACATCCAGGCCTCGGGGTTGATCGGTTCACCCACTGATCCCAGGATGCGCAGGCTGGAGAGATCGGAGCGTGCCGGATGCACTTTTGCATCGGCCTCCGCCGCCTTGATCAGGGAACGAATGGCCGTTGGCGCGGTATAGAAGATGGTGCACTTGTGGCGCTCAATCATCTGCCAGAAGCGCCCGGCGTTGGGGAAAGTCGGAACGCCTTCAAAAATGATTTGCGTGGCGCCTGCCGCCAGCGGACCGTAAGCCACATAGGTGTGGCCGGTGATCCAGCCAATGTCGGCGGTGCACCAGAACACGTCGGTAGGTTTCAGATCGAACGCCCAATCCATGGTGAGCTTGGCCCACAGCAGGTAACCGCCCGTGCAATGCTGCACGCCCTTGGGCTTGCCGGTGGAGCCGGAGGTGTAGAGGACAAACAACGGGTGTTCGGCGCCCACTGACACTGGCGCGCATTCGGTGCTTTGACCTGCCAGTGCCTCGGCAAAGGTTTTGTCGCGTCCCGCCACCATGTTGCAGGCGGTGGCCGTGCGCTGGTACACCAGCACGGTCCGGATGGACTCGCAGCCGCCCAGCGCCAGACCTTCATCCACAATGGCCTTGAGCGGCAATTCCTTGCCGCCGCGCATCTGGTAATTGGTTGTAATGACCGCCACCGCGCCGGCATCAATGATGCGTTCCTGCAGCGCCTTGGCCGAAAAGCCGCCAAACACCACACTGTGGGTGGCGCCGATGCGCGCGCAGGCCTGCATGGCAATGACGCCTTCGAGTGTCATGGGCATGTA
>MERZ01000125.1:0-2800 GCA_001770785.1 Burkholderiales bacterium RIFCSPHIGHO2_12_FULL_61_11 | reverse complement strand
GGATGCCCTCGGCCTTGAGCGCATTGGCAAACTGGCTCACGCGCGCCAGCAGTTGCTTGTAGCTTGTTTTGGTGACGGTTCCGTCATCGGCCTCGAAAATGACCGCGGTCTTGTTTTCTACCGGTGTGCCCATGTGCTTGTCCAGGCAGTTAGCCGAGGCATTGAGTTCACCATCCGCAAACCACTTGTAAAACGGGGCGTCGGATTCATCCAGAGTCTGGGTAAAGGGCTTGTTCCAGACCACGTTTTCGCGCGCCAGGCGAGCCCAGAAACCTTCAAAGTCATTCTCGGCCTCTGAACAAAGGGCGTGGTAAGCGTCCATGCCCGAGATGCGGGCTGCTTTGACCGTGGCATCGCTGGGCGGGAATACGCGGTTTTCGACCAGCATGGATTCGACGGAAGTGCTAGGGGTGGCTGTCATGGGTATTGTCTCCTTATAGGTGCCAAATATAAGGTACTTTCATGCCTCGCACTTACAGGCCACTGACTGCCTTGAAGCTTGCAGTGGCAAGAAGCCGGATTTTTCCCGTCCTACAATCCGTAGCCCTCTTAAACTCAGCGCTCATGCCCGAATTTATCCCTCCAAAAGTGTGCTGAGCGACCGCTTGACGTCGAACACGCAGCGCACTCAGCACTGAACTTTCCTGCAAGGCCTGAAATGACTATCCTGCTATTCATTGGCGGCCTGATCGGCCTGATTGCCGGCGCCGACCTGCTGGTGCGCGGCGCATCAAAGCTCGCACTGTCCTTTGGCGTCTCGCCGCTGGTTGTGGGCCTGACGATCGTTGCCTTCGGCACCAGTGCCCCCGAAATGGCTGTCTCGACGGGAGCAGTGCTGAACGGTCAGACTGACATCGCCATCGGCAACGTGGTCGGCAGCAACATCTTCAACGTTCTGTTCATCCTGGGTGTGTCGGCGCTGATTACGCCGCTGGTGGTCAACATCCAGCTGATACGCCAGGAGGTGCCCATCATGATCGGCGCGTCGCTGATGCTGCTGGTGCTCGGCCTGGACGGCAAGCTCGGTCGTCCTGACGGTGCAATCCTGTTCGCGCTGATGATCGCCTACACGGCGTTCCTGATTGTCCAGTCGCGCGACGACAACAAGGCCTCGCAGAACCAATGCGCGGCTGAAATCAAGCCTGCAGTGGCCGGCGGCTGGGACTCGAAGCTGCCGGTGCAAATTGTGCTGATCGTGCTTGGGCTGGGCTTGCTGGTGCTTGGTTCCGACTGGCTGGTCACCGCTTCGACCGTCTTCGCCAGGGCCATGGGCGTCAGCGACCTGGTGATTGGCCTGACCATCGTCGCCGCCGGAACCTCCCTTCCGGAGGTGGCCACATCGGTCATGGCCGCCATCAAGGGCGAGCGCGACATCGCGGTCGGCAACGTGGTCGGCAGCAGCACCTTCAACATCCTGGGCTGCCTCGGTCTGGCCGGGATCGCATCGGGTGATTCCGGTTTGGTCATGGCAGCGGCTGTACTCAATTTCGACATCTGGGTGATGATTGCGGTCGCCCTGGCCTGCCTGCCCGTCTTTATGACCGGACATGAAATCGCTCGCTGGGAAGGCGGCGTGTTCGTCCTCTACTATGCAGCTTATGCAAGCTACCTGATTCTGGCCGCCCAGCAGCACGATTCGCTGGTTTTATTTTCCAGGGCCATGATGAGCTTCGTGATTCCGATCACCGTGATCACCCTGATCGTGGTGCTGCTCAGACGCGCAAAGCACGCGGACCCCGCCCTGTGAGCGCGGCAGCCACTTTGCCCAGCAGTTAATTCCCCAGGATGAACATAGCGGAACGAGCACCTAGAATGTCCGTTCTTTTACGAAACGCCAGACCTTGCTCCTGCTGATCATTCTCTTGCCGCTGTTGGTGGGCACTTTACTCACCGGCTGGTCGGGAGCCAAGCCATCAGCCAGCTACCGCGTTCGTACGGCTTGGGTGGCCGCTGCCGTCACCACTGCCAGCCTGGCACTGCTGCTGATGCAGGCTCCTGCCGTGATGAACAGCAAGGTGCTGCGCACCTTCACGCCTTGGGTGCCCGAAATCGGCCTGAATCTGGGCTTTCGGCTCGATGGCCTGTCGCTCATGTTCGGGCTGCTGATCACCGGTATCGGCCTGCTGGTCATCGTTTACGCGCACCATTACCTGGGCCAGCGCGATCCGCCTGGGCGCTTTTACAGCACCCTGATGCTGTTCATGGCGTCGATGCTGGGTATCGTTCTGTCAGACAACCTGATGCTGATGATCGTGTTCTGGGAACTGACCAGTATCTCGTCGTTTCTGCTGATCGGTTACTGGCACCACCGCGCCGATTCGCGGGAAGGGGCTCGCATGGCCCTGGCCATTACGGGCGGCGGCGGCCTGGCCATGCTGGGCGGCTTTGTGCTGCTCGGCCAGATTGCCGGAACCTACGAATTGAGCCAGTTGCTGGACCAGGGCGCGCTGATTCAGGCGGACAGCCGCTACCCCGCAGCATTGATCCTGATCCTGGTGGGCTGCTTCACCAAGAGCGCGCAGTTCCCCTTTCACTTCTGGCTGCCGCAAGCCATGGCGGCACCGACGCCGGTGTCGGCCTACCTGCATTCCGCCACCATGGTCAAGGCCGGCATCTTCTTGCTGGCGCGCCTGACCCCGGTGATCGGCGGCACTGAACTCTTCATGGGCATCGTGGCGACCACCGGACTGCTGACGATGACGATGGCCGCGTTTATTGCCATTTTTAAACATGACGTCAAGGCCTTGCTGGCGTACTCGACGATCAGTCACTTGGGGCTGCTGACCTTCCTGATCGGACT
>MERZ01000124.1:1547-8844 GCA_001770785.1 Burkholderiales bacterium RIFCSPHIGHO2_12_FULL_61_11 | reverse complement strand
ACGCGTAGCGGATGCTGCACCACCAGAACAGGCGCCAATCCCAACTGCGCCTGCCGTGCCATTGCCGACTGGGTTTCCCGCAGCAGGCTGTCGGCCAGACCCGGCTCGAGGCCATTGCTGTTGGTCAGTGCCTGCAGCAGCACGCGGTCAAGCGAAGCGTCCAGGCCAATGACCTGCAGTTCTTCATCGCCGGGGAAAATCTGCTGAACAATTGCCCGCCCCAACGCCAGCCGGATCAACGAGGTCAACTCCGTGGTGTCGGTCACTGTGGGTGCGTGCTCGGCAAGCACATCAAGAATCGTGCGCATGTCGCGGATCGGCACGCCCTCATCAAGCAGATTTTGCAGAACCTTCTGCACGGTGGTGAGTGACAAGGTCTTGGGAACCAGACCTTCAATCAACATCGGCGATTCCTTGCCGATGCGGTCCAGCAGCTGCTGGACCTCCTGACGCCCCAGCAACTCGGCGGCATGCGCATGAATCAGGTGATTCAGGTGCGTCGCCACCACGGTGCTGGCATCGACGACGGTGTAGCCGTAGATCTGCGCCTGTTCACGCAAGCTGCCATCAATCCAGATGGCCGGCAGGCCAAACGCCGGGTCTTTGGTCTGCGTGCCCGGCAGCGTCGCGCTGACCTGTCCCGGATTAATGGCCATCCATTGGCCGGGTGAGGCCTCGCCATGGCCAATCTGGACGCCTTTTAGCCTGATCACATAGGCGTTTGGCCTGATCTCGAGGTTGTCGCGAATATGCACCACGGGCACCAGGAAACCGATATCCTGCGCGAACTTTTTGCGAATGCTTTTGATGCGTCCCAATAATTCACCATTTTGCGCACTGTCCACCAGCGAGATGAGCCGGTAACCTACTTCAAGGCCGAGCGGATCCACCAGCGCCACGTCGTCCCAACTCGCTTCCTGCGGCTCCACGGCCACTGGCGCAGGGGCCGAGGCGGCTGCAGCAACGCCAGCGCCGCTGGCGTGACGCTGCATGACGCGCCGTCCAAACCAGATCAGGCCACCGGCAATGAGCAGAAAGGCCAGATTTGGCATTCCCGGAATCAAGCCCATCAGCCCGATGACCCCGGCAGTCAGAAACAACACCTGCGGATTGGCAAACAGCTGTCCGGTGAGTTGACCGCCCACATCCTCGTCCGTGGTAACGCGCGACACGATCACGCCCGCTGCTGTCGAAATGACCAGCGCCGGTATCTGCGCCACCAAGCCATCACCGATGGCCAGCAGGGTGTAAGTGGTGGCGGCCGCCGATAAATCGAGACCGTGCTGGGCCACGCCGACGATCAGGCCACCGATGATGTTGATCACCAAAATGAGCAGGCCCGCGACGGCATCGCCGCGCACGAACTTGCTGGCGCCGTCCATCGAGCCGTAGAAGTCGGCCTCCTGCGCTACCTCGGCACGACGTTTGCGGGCCACGTCTTCACCAATCAAACCAGCATTCAGGTCCGCATCGATCGCCATCTGCTTGCCCGGCATCGCGTCGAGCGTGAAGCGCGCGCCAACTTCGGCAATCCGGCCCGCACCTTTGGTGATCACCATGAAATTGATCACGACGAGGATGATGAAGACCATGACGCCGACGGCAAAGTTTCCTCCGACCAGAAAATGGCCGAAAGCCTCGATCACTTTGCCGGCGGCATCCGGGCCGGTGTGACCCTCCATCAGCACGACGCGGGTGGAAGCGACATTGAGCGACAACCGCAGCAGCGTCGTGAACAGCAGCACGGCGGGGAAGGCGGCGAAGTCCAGCGCCTTCATGGTGTACATGCTGACCAGCAGAACCATGATGGACAGCGCAATATTGAACGTAAACAGCAAGTCCAGCAAAAATGGCGGCAGCGGCAGGATCATCATGCTGAGAATCAGAATGATCAAAATGGGGCCGACCAGCCCTTTGCCCTTGTCGCCGACCAACATCAGCTCGCGCAGGCGCGACAATGAATTCACCACGGTCATGCGGGGCTTCCCTGGGGATCGAGTGATTCAGGCACGGGCAAGTTGCGCGGCTTGGGCGGCAGAGCGCCGCCTTCGCTGTTTTGGCGATGCAGTTGATAAGCCCAGGCCAGCACTTCGGCCACGGCGGCATACAGGGCGACAGGAATTTCGTCGCCCAACTGGGTGTGCCGGTACAGTGCCCGAGTCAGCGGCGGCGCCTCAAGAATCGGAATTTTGTATTCTTCGGCCATGGCGCGAATGCGCAAGGCCACCAGATCGGTGCCTTTGGCGACAACGCGCGGCGCGCGCATTTCCTTATCCATGTACTTGAGTGCCACCGCAAAGTGGGTGGGGTTGGTGACAATGATGTCGGCCTTGGGCACTTCCGCCATCATGCGGCGCTTCGCCATCTGCTGTTGCTGCCGACGGATCTGGGCCTTAACCTGCGGATCGCCGTCGTTTTCCTTCTGTTCCTGCCGCAAATCCTCGCGCGACATACGCAGCTTGCGATGGTGACTCCACAGCTGGTAGGGCACATCAATGGCGGTCACCAGCAACAAGGATCCAATGATCAATGCGCAGCTGCTGGCCACCAGCCGCAGGGTGTGCGGCAGAGCCGCGCGCAACGGCTCGCTCATCAGGGCCATGATCGAGGACAAGTTGCCGGATATGACCCACCAGGCAATGCCTCCGACCAGCAGGGACTTGACGACGGTCTTGACCAGCTCAGCCAGCGATTCGGTGGAAAACATGCGGCCAATACCGGCCACCGGATTCAGTTTTGAAAACTTGGGCGCCAACGACTTTCCTGAAAACAGCCAGCCACCAAGCAGCATGGGCGCAGCCAGCGCAGCCACCAGCATCATGGCAAATAGCGGCAACAGCGCCTGCAGACCGTGAAGCACGACGGTTCCGGCTTGCTCCATCATGTATGACGCGTCAAAAGCAGAAGCCCGCTCGAATTGCAGACTATTGCGCAAGGCACTGCCGAAATGTTGCCCGATGATCTCTCCCGTGGCCCACAGGCTGCCGATGCCCGTTGCCAGCATCACAAAGGTGGCCAGTTCGCGGGACCGCGCGACCTGTCCTTCCTCGCGCGCCTTTTCCAGACGCCTGGGCGAGGCAGGTTCGCTTTTTTCGAGATCACTTTCTTCCGCCATCGATGCTCCGGATCGCCAGACGCAACTGCGCCCGATCCCAAAGATTATTGAGGCAAGGGCCTTGAATTGATCGGCCAATCAGGCCGGTGATAGACCTGCTCCTTGGGCAATTAGATCGGCCCCTTAAAACCCGAGGCTGGCCAGGAGATCGTCGACCTGGCTTTGATTGTCGACGGCGTCGAGCTCGCCCCTCCTGGTTTGAGGTCCATTGAGCAAGCCACCGCTCACTTCCAGCTGTTTTTCAATCGGCGCGTTGTCGATAAGAAGCTGCAGTAGCTGCGTCTCCATGTCTTTGATCACATCCATCATCTTCTTGATGACCTGGCCTGTCAGGTCCTGGAAGTCCTGCGCCATCATGATTTCCATCAACTGGGCATTGGTCGCACTGACCTGCTGCGGCACCCCCGACAAATAGGCTCGGGTGTCGATAACCAGTCCGCGCGCATCATCGAGTTCCAGTGAGCTGGAAAACCATACGTCCCAGCGTTGCGCCAGGCCATTGGCCTGCCTGGACAGGTTCTCCTGGATGGGCTGCGCAACATCAATCGCATTGAGTGCCCTGTCGGCCGCGCGTTCGGTCATTTGAGCCACGTAGCTTAGACGGTCACGCGCGTCAGGAATGGCTTCGGCTGCCCTCGCAATACCCAGTCCCAACTCACGCATGCCTTCGCGCATCTGGCGCGTCAACTGGCCAATGCGATGAACCAGCTGCTCAGCCGAATCACCAACCACCGCGTCGGAAAGTGCATCTTGCGTCATATCAAGCACCATCCTTCGCGATTTTTTCGAATATCTTGGTAATTTTTTCTTCCAGCGTGACGGCCGTAAACGGCTTGACGACATAACCGCTGGCGCCAGCTTGGGCGGCCGCAATGATATTTTCCTTTTTCGCTTCCGCGGTCACCATCAAGACCGGCAGTTTGGCCAATAAAGGATCAGCGCGAATCGCCTTCAGCATGGCCAAGCCATCCATGTTCGGCATGTTCCAGTCGGACACCACAAAACCGTAGTTACCGCTCTTGATCTTTTCCAGACCGGCTGCGCCATCTTCCGCCTCGTCGACATTGACGAACTCCAGCTCTTTGAGCAGATTGCGAACAATCCGGCGCATGGTCGGGAAATCGTCCACGACCAGAATTTTGATGCTCTTGTCTACCACCGTACACTCCAAAATTTGACTACCAACACAAACATTCCACGAGCGGCACCCCAGATACCAAAAAACGCCCTCTTGATTTATTCATACCCGATTGGCCCGCTCACCCAACGACCTCAGGTAGGCCATCACACGCTGACTCATTTCCTGTAGCGGAGCGACCTCGCACGCGGCACCAATTGCGATCGCTTCACGCGGCATGCCAAACACCACGCAACTGGCCTCGTCCTGCGCCAGCGTATGGGCACCCGCCTGGCGCATGCGCAGCAGGCCTTCGGCACCATCACGTCCCATGCCGGTCAAAATCACGCCGATGGCATTTTTGCCAGCATGCTTTGCGGCTGAATCAAACAACACGTCGATGGAAGGCCGATGCCGGTTCACCGGCGGCGCCTGGTCCACCTGCACAACATAATTTGCACCGCTGCGCGTCAGCGACAGATGAAATCCGCCGGGCGCAATGTAGGCATGGCCTGGCAATATCCGTTCGCCATGCACGGCCTCCGAAACAGCGATGCGACACAGGCTGTTTAGGCGCTGCGCAAACGAATGGGTAAAACCGGGCGGCATGTGTTGGGTCACCATGATGCCCGGACTGTCCGGCGGCAGAGGCTGCAATACTTCCCGGATCGCTTCAGTGCCACCCGTGGATGCCCCGATGATGATAAGCTTCTCGGTGCTCAACAAGGGACTGCGCAGCAGAGGCGCGTCGGCCGCCACTATCACGCTACCCGTCCCTGCACGCTTTACGGGCCGCACACGGGCGGCTGCGGCAACACGGATCTTGCTGGTAATCAGGTCCGTATAGGCCAGCAGGCCATCACGTATACCGAGGCGCGGCTTGGTGACAAAATCGATCGCCCCAAGCTCCAGGGCGCGCAGCGCAGCTTCCGATCCGCGCTCGGTGAGTGACGAAACCATCACAACAGGCATGGGCCGCAAGCGCATCAGTTTTTCAAGAAACTCCAGTCCGTCCATACGCGGCATTTCGACGTCCAGCGTCATCACGTCCGGGTTGTGCAGTTTGACCAGATCGCGAGCAATTAAAGGATCGGAGGCGGTCGCAACCACGGTCATATCTGGCTGGCTATTGATGATTTCGGTCATCAGGCTGCGTATCAGTGCCGAGTCGTCGACACACAGAACCTTGATTTTCTTGACGCTCATACGGGCCAGGTACTCTTGTTAGCACGACTGCGGGGAGCGTCCGTGTCAAAAGGCTCCAGCTTGTTGCGGCCGCGCTGCTTCAACAACGCCTGCACCAGCTCCTGTTCCTGTTGCACCAGCAACGCTTTGTCCTGTTGTTGAAGCTTTCGCAGGGTAACCCGTCCAGATTCGGGGAAGTAATTAATGCGACGAGCCTGCTTCCCCCGCAGATCCTGAGCCGATATCCGGATCTGCTCCACATTGAGATAGCGCAATACAAAGTCGGCGTTGCGGTCACCAATATTGAGCATTGACATATTGGCCAGCACGGCACCGCCCCCAAACACCTTGGCTTCCAGCCGTTCGCGCCTGGCCCCCGCCTTGTACAACTGATTGAGCAGCATCTCCATGGCATATTCGCCATAGCGCATTGCCGCGGCTTTGTCCCGGGATGTCGGGTCCGCATTATCCGGAAGCATAAAGTGGTTCATGCCTCCAATACCCGCAGTACTGTCACGTACGCAAGCCGAGACGCACGATCCCAATACGGTTGTCAGCACCAGGTCCCTGGAGGTGACGTAATATTCGCCAGGCAGCAGCTTTACCGCTGAAATTCCAAACTCTCGGTCAAAGTAATGGCGGGTGGCGACCGACTCCATGTCCATCAAAATCATGTGGCCACCTTCGCCCGGGCAGAAGCCAGTTCATAAACTGTCTGCCCGCGCAATCGGAAGGTCTGACTGGCAAATGAGAAATTTTCAGAATGGCCGGCAAACATCAAGCCATGCGGCTTGAGCAGCGGTGCAAAGCGTTGCAGTATTTTCCCCTGGGTGGGCTTGTCGAAATAAATCATCACATTGCGGCAGAAAATTGCATCAAAAGGATCTTTCAGGAACCAGCCGGGATCCAGCAGATTGAGCCGCTGAAACTTCACCATTGCCGCAACTTCCGGCCGTATCAGCACCTTGCCAGAATGTGCGCCTGAGCCCTTCAGGAAAAAACGTTTGAGACGTTCGGGCGACAGCTTGCTGACCTGCTCCATCGTGAAAACGCCCTCCGCACCTTTGGCCAGCACTTGCGTATCGATATCGGTGGCCACCACGCTGGCAGCTCCCGCACGACTGCCCAGCGCCTCAATCAGCGTCATCGCAATCGAGTAAGGCTCTTCCCCCGTGGATGCCGCTGAGCACCAGACGGTGACAGGCTGGGGACAGCCTAGTGCGTGCTCCGCCAGTACCGGGAAATGATGGGCTTCACGAAAGAATGCCGTGAGATTGGTGGTCAGTGCATTGGTAAACAACTGCCACTCTTTGCTATTGGGGTCGGCCTCCAGAATACTCAGATAAGTGGAGAATTCCTTCAGCCTGAGCTCCCGTAAGCGCCGCGACAGCCGGCTGTACACCATTTGCCGCTTTTGAGCGCTTAACGCGATTCCGGCACGCTGATGTATGAGTGTGCGTATTTTCGAAAAATCATGGTCCGTGAGAAGAAAATCCGGCGCCACTGTGGAGATCGTAGCGATATGCTGTGTTGTGTTCATACGCTTTTATGTTCTCGCGCGCGCAAAGTGAGCGCCTCAGTCTGCTTTTTGGATTTTCATCGGCACTGCTGACAGGACGCCACGATGTAACGGGCCCGTCAAGGCGCTCAAGGAAAATGTTAAAAAATTCATTTCTGCAGGTTGTCTGGTTTTGTTGCCAGGGAATGATCGTGAATCGAGCCCTCCATAGGCTGCAATGTACACAGCAAAGGCTTGGCGCCATGCACCGAAAAGCAGTCCAAAGAGCCCCCACTTTGACCCATGAGCAGCCGGACGCCCCGTGCTTGCGCCTTTGCCATCAATTGCGACCCGCTTATGAGCTTCCTCAGCGACGCGTCGC
>MERZ01000124.1:0-1493 GCA_001770785.1 Burkholderiales bacterium RIFCSPHIGHO2_12_FULL_61_11 | reverse complement strand
GCGTCTTCTCGCTCGCAGGCTTCCACCAGTGCCAAGAATGCGCCATACTGACCCTCCCTCGAAATCAGCGCTTGCGTCATCGCGTCCGGCAACAGAATCTGACTGAGTAACTCGTTCATTGGAACACCCAGCAGCTGGTCCAGCAGCGAAAACATGCCCACGACGAACAGATTTTCCGTCTCATTCCTGGGGAAGAAACCTTGGCCTAACAGTTCGGCAAAGCGTCCGCGAACAATCGCCGCCTGCAGCAATGCAGGTGAAAAACCCGCGTTACTGGTTCTTGCAAGCAACAGCGACAGCCAGCTAAACAAGGCCGTATAACCCAGCATCGCTACCGCATGGCGTAGCGACTGAATTTCGACCTTGATGCCAAAACTGGCGGAATTGATGTAGCGGAGCAAACTGAATGACAGCGCTGCATCACGTTGCAATATTTTTTCCAGGTGGCGGACATCCGCGTTTTCCTGAACCATTTTCATTAACTGCAGGATCAGCACCGTTTGCGGGCCCAGCTTGCCCATAGGACTCAACTTGCGCGGCGTCAGGCAGAGATTCTGGAAAAACCCATTCAAGCCTCGGGAAGCACCGGCATCAAATTCCCGCCAGTCCGGAAACTGGTTCACCACCAAAGAAAAATTGGACTGCGTTTGCCTGGCGAGATGGGTGAGCGCCGCCAGGTCCGGATGACCCACGCTAACCTCAATGTAGGTCACGAGCGCAAGCAGCGACTCATTCGACGCCAGAAAGGCAATATCAACATCACACAGTGCCAAACCAAAGCCATGCTCATGCAATGACATGGCTGAAGTCACATGGCTTGCATTCAGCAGATCAGTCTGGTTCAGCATCAGTACCGTATTCTTGGGCGACATGCTTTGGAGCTTTTTGGAGGAAAGCTCCGAAGACCGCGCATCCAGAAAAAGCAGGCCCAATTGGGAGTTATTGGCAGGCTCTGCCAAAACATCCAGCAGCTGAGGCAGGTCTGCTTCGACGGTCAATCCGCTGCTTTTCCCGCTTTTTTGCCATGAAAGTTTATAGCCTATGACCTGCTGCTTGGGATCAAGCAGCGGCGTTCGTACAAGATATTTAATTTCGGGCATCAAGCGTCAAGGTTAGATTGCGAAAACTGGCTATCCGGATTTTCATCAGCATCCGCTCCCCGGCAAGTGCGTCATTGTGGCCCCCTGGAGCAAGACACCATACGGCGGAGTCATGACATCAATACCCGAACATTAACGGGTCACCTTTGCGTGTCCGCCAAGAACACCACTGACTTGTGCGTTGATCGTTTTTCGGCGTCAATCCGCCAGTTACATACCGTAATGCAGTTTCTTGGTAAACACTTTAAAGAAAAATGAGAGTCCTGAACCTCAAAATAGAGTGGCAACTCCCTTTCTCTTTGCTCGATACCAGAGATATGGAGAATCCCTTTTCGTCGGTACAGCGTAAGCGTCTAGCCGTGGCATATTGATTTGATTGCGCTACTTGCCGAC
>MERZ01000123.1 GCA_001770785.1 Burkholderiales bacterium RIFCSPHIGHO2_12_FULL_61_11 | reverse complement strand
TCGTAGCCAACCCGCTCGGACCGCTTGACCGAGTTCACAAAATCCGCTTTGATCTTGTCCATGCCGGCCTTGTCCAGTGCTTGTGGCACCTGCCAGTCGGGCGCGAAAGGCAAGGCCGATGGCGCAAAAGTTGGCCAAGCGCCTTCTTCTTTGGTCAAGGATTTCCCGCCCAGCGCGGGTGGCGTGGTTGAGCCTTTCCTGCCGGCATGCGCCAATTGAATGCCCATCTTGGCGGTGCCAAATTTCTTGCAGAAATCCACCACCCGCTTGGCAGCGGATTCCTGCACATCCGAATACATGCCGGCGCATTTGAGCGTGATGCGCGCTTCCGCACTGACGTTCGTCATCTCCTGGATGACCAGCCCGCCCGCACCCATGGAGAACTGCCCGTAATGCATGAGATGCCAGTCATTGGCGCAGCCGTCGTCTGATATGTACTGGCACATGGGCGAGACCACGACACGGTTATTCAGTTTAAGACCGCGCAGTTCGATCGGGGAAAAAAGCTGGCTGGACATGGGTTCTCCTCACAGGGATTATGGCAGAACGGACGGGATGTCCGCTCCACACGGTTGATTTGCTGCAGGGCTGTTCCTGCGCCGAGCCAGCGCATTCATCCTTGCCGGTCGGACTGAACGGGACCGTCATGGCTCAACCCTTGATGGCCTCTTCCCACTTCGGACAGCTGCGCTTGTCGGCGGGCATGTCAACGGCCTGGTAGTTGCTCTTGTCGATCACTGAAGCCTTGAACACGACCTCCTTGGGCACCGGCAGCCGGCGCAGCTCGCGGATCGCCACCATGGTGCCGACGCAGCCCTGCAGGAAACCGTTGTAGTCGCCGCTGGCCAGCATCTTGCCAGCCTTGATCGCATCGACCGCCTCTTTGGTACCGTTGATACCGACCACCAGCGCCTTGCGGTTCGCGCCTTCGAGTGCTTCGATGGCACCGGCCGCCATCGCGTCATTGGCTGCCACCACACCGTTGATCTGCGCATGGGTCTGCATCAGGTTTTCCATGACCTGCAGGCCCTGCAGACGCTGGAAGTTGCCAGGCTGCGACGCCAGAAGTTTGACTTGCGGATATTCCTTGAGTGCATCGGCAAAGCCGCGTGCGCGGTCCGCCGAGACGATGGAACCCTTGACGCCGTCGAGAATGACGATGTTGCCCTTGCCGCCCATGGCCTTGAGCAGGTGGCGCGCCGTGACCAGCCCGAGTTCATAGTCGCTGGCACCAACGAAGGCGACAAACTTGCCAGCCTCGGAGCGGTCGGTGATGTTGACCACCGGAATGCCGGCCGCATTCATCTTCAGCACGCCCGCGCCCATGGCCTTGTAATCAACCGGCGTGAATACGATGGCATTGGGCTTCTTGATGATCACGTCGTCGATCTGCGACATCTGCTCGGGAATGCTGTCCGGCTTGGTTGGCACGTAGTGCGTCACCACGGCGCCCATCTGCTTGGCGGCGCTGTCGGCACCGAGGCGCACGACCTGGAAAAACGGGTTGGTCTGGTTTTTGGTGAACACCGCTACTTTTTCACCCGATTGGGCCATCGTCGCCGTGGAAATGGCGCAAGCAGCTATAAAACCTGTAGCAACCGAAGCGGTTTGAAAAGCCGATTTGAAGTTCATGGTTTGTCTCCTGTTGAAATAATAAAAAATCAGCCACCATGGCGCTTGCGCGCCATGGCATCTGACAGCACCGAAAGAATCACGATCACGCCGGTGATCAGGGGTTGCCAGTTGGCGCTGACGCTCAACAGGTTCATGCCGTTGAGCACCACCGTGAGGATCAGTGCGCCGATCAATGTGCCCACCAGCGTGCCGGTGCCGCCAAACAGCGAAGTCCCGCCGATCAGCACCGCGGCAATGGCTTGCAGCGTGAGTGATTCGCCCATGTCGCCTTCGGCGGAATTGAGCCGCGCCAGAAACACCAGCGACGCCAGTCCACCCATCAGGCCACTCGCGGCATAGACAGCGAGGCGGCGCGCGAACACCGGCACACCGGACAGCTCGGCGGCCTCGGTATTGGCGCCGGTGGCATAAACCTCCTGGCCCCAGGTAGTGTATTGCATCAGCACCGTGCCGACCAGCAACACCGCGAGCATCAGGTAGACCGGCAGTGGCACGCCGGCGAAGTATCCGCTACCCAGCGCGCGAAAGGCCGGCGGGAAGCCGTGAATGGTTTCCCCGTTCATGAACCAGTAAGTCACGCCATGCAATATCCACAACATGCCGTAGGTTGCGATGAAGGGCGGAATGCGCAGCGCGGTGACCATCAGGCCGTTGAGCACGCCAATCGCAAGACCGCAACCGGCACCCACCGCGCAACCCAGCAGCACCGAACCCGTCCCCTGGATCACCGTGCCGGCCAGGCAGGCCGACAGGGCGACGTTGGCGCCAATCGACAAATCGAGGCCGCCACAGAGAATGACCAGCGTCAGGCCGGAAGCCAGCAGGAACATCAAGCTGGCCTGGCGCAGCACGTTGAGCAGATTGCCTGGAGTGAGAAAGGCCTGGCTGGCCAGGGTCAGCGCCAGCCCGAGCAGGCCCAGAACGGCCAGGCGCAGCACCAGGGCGCGCTGCTCGGGTGACAGCTGGGTGCCGCGCGGCGCATCCAAAGCGGGTTGAACAGCGCTATTCATGAACGTCCCCTGGCGGCATCCACCCAGAGCGCGGCGATCACCACCACCCCGACGGCCGCGACCTGGACTGACGAAGGCATGGACAGCAGGTTCAAGCCGTTGCGCATGACACCGACCACCAGTACGCCCAGCACGGTGCCACTCAAACCGCCCTTGCCGCGCTCGAAGGCCGTACCGCCGACGGCGACCGCGGCGATCGCATCGAACTCCAGCCCGATGGCCGCCGTTGGGTGCCCGCCATTGATTCTTGCCGTCATCAAAAGGGCCGCCAGTCCGACGCAGGCACCGCCCAACATATAGACCCACAACAGCGACCACTTGACCGAAATACCGGCAAACCGCAGCGCTTCGCGGTTGCCGCCGAGCGCGAACACCCGGCCGCCAAAACGCGTGTGGTACAGCAGCATGTGAATCGCGACCCAGACCAGCGCGGCCATCCACAGCGGCGCGGCCACGCCGAGCAGGCTGCCTTCCCAGAACCAGCGCAGGCCTTGCGCCACGCCCATGGTGGTGCGCCCTTCGGCGGCCACCAGCGCCAGACCCTGAGCCGCGCCCAGCGTGCCGAGCGTGACGACAAACGGCGGCAAGTCGAATGCGGCAATCAGCGCGCCGTTGGCCGCGCCCATGACGAGCGCTGCCAACAGCGCAGCGCTGAAACCCAGCAGGATCGAGCCCGTGGCTATCTGCACCACCGCCAGCACCACCGTGCACAGCGACAGCAAGGCGCCCATCGACAGATCGAGGCCTTCGGTCAGGATGATCAGCGTCATGGGCAGCGCCAGCAGCAGCAGGATGGTTCCCTGCAGCAGGACATTGCGCAGATTGGCGCCGCTCAGGAAGTCGGGCGTCACCAGGCTGAACACAAGGCACAACAGCGCCAGCAGCCATGCTGCGCCGGAAATGGAGTGAAGGAGTCGCAGTGACCATCGCCACCGCCTGCTTGAGGCCACCAATTGGAGAGCGTCATCCATGGTGCATCGCCAGCCTGAGCAGGTTGGCCTCCGACAGTTGATCATGCAGCAGTTCACCCGCTACGCACCGGTCTTTCATCACATAGGCGCGGTCACAGACGCGTACCACCTCACCGAGCTCCGAACTGATCATCAGCACCGCGGCCCCCTGATGCACCAGGTCATCAATCAAGTGAAAAATTTCTTCCTTGGAACCGACATCAATACCACGTGTCGGTTCGTCAAAAATAAACAATCGCGTCCCGGCCACCAGCCACTTGCCGATCACCACCTTTTGCTGATTTCCCCCAGAGAGCGATTGCGTCGCGGTTCGGGTACCCGGCGTCACAATGCGCAGCTGCTGGATCCGTCGACGCCCCTCCTCATGGGCTTTCCCGGGCTGATAGATGCGGGATGGGAACAGTCGACCCAAGCCGGCCAGCAGCAGGTTGTCACACACGGTGCGCAACAGCGCCAGGCCCTGCTGCTTGCGGCTTTCGGGAATCAGGCCCATACCCAGATCGCGTGCATGGGTGGGCGAGCCGCGAAGTTCCTGCCCGTCAAAACGGATGCGGCCGCTGGTCAGCGCGTCAGCGCCAAAAATGGCGCGTGCCACCTCGGTGCGCCCGGATCCCACCAGTCCACTCAAGCCAACGATCTCGCCCGCATGAACCTTGAGCGAGACGTGGCGGATGCTGTTAGCCGCCGAAATATCCTGCACGTCCAGCAGACAGGCGCCGGGGGCTGGACGGTCGCCACGATGGTAGCTCATGTCAACCTTGCGGCCGACCATCATCGTCACCAGCTCATCGGGAGTGGCGTCCCCGGCGCGCAGCGTGGCGACATGTTTGCCGTCCCTGAGCACCGTCACCCGGTCACCCAGGCGGAACACCTCTTCCATGCGGTGTGAAATATAAGCCATGGCCACACCCTGCTTTTTCAGCCCGGCGATCACCTCAAACAGCTTGTGTGTTTCGCGTTCGGACAAGGCGGCCGTCGGCTCATCAAGGACCAGCACACGGGCATTTTGGGAAAGCGCCTTGGCGATTTCCACCATCTGCTGCTGCGCCACACCCAGGCCCTGCATCTCACGGCGGGTGTCCAGATCGAGACCCAGGCGATCCAGCATGGCACGCGCATCACGGCGCATGCGTGCATGGTCGATCAGGCCCAGCTTGTTGAGAGGCTCACGGCCCAGATAGATGTTTTGCGCAATGCTCAGGTGCGGCACCAGCGAATATTCCTGGAAAATCACCGCCACGCCGAGCACTCGGGCATCGGCGGCCGTCCGCACCTGCACCGGCTTGCCATCGGCCAGAATCTGGCCCGCGTCAGCGGTGTAAGCACCGCACAGCACCTTCATGAGGGTGGACTTGCCCGCACCGTTTTCACCTATCAGCATATGCACTTCGCCACCACGCAGCGCCAGCGACACCCCGTCCAGCGCCAGCACGCCGGGAAAGTGTTTCGTGATGCCCCGTAACTCAAGCAGAGGCGTGGCTTCGTTTGTCAACGGATCACCTGACAGGGTTGAGAACGAAATCGTAATCCAGCGAATAGCTGCCATCGGGCAGCTCGACCCAGTCGGCCACCAGCGACTGGCGCACGCCGAACACGGCGTCGGAGTCCAGGTAGGGATCGCCATCGCGGAACACCTGGGTGATCAGGCGCTCATAGCCGGGTGCCTCGATCATGAAATGCAGGTGGGCGGGCCGCCAGGGATGGTTGGCCGTGGCTTTGAGCATGTCACCCACCGGGCCGTCACTCGGGATCGGGTAAGCCTCGGCCCGAATCGTCTTGAAGTGAAAGCCGCCGTCTGGGCCTGACCTCAGGATGCCCCTGGCCTGCGGGTGGGCGAGCTCCGCGTACTGGACGTCATAGTTGCCATCCGCATCCGCCTGCCAGACATTGATCACCGCATCGGCCACCGGCTTGCCGTCAAGCCCCTTGACCGTGCCGCGCACCACACACGGCTCACCCCGGGCGCCGTTGGCCACGTCGGCGCCTTGCTCATAGTGCGGCGCATCTTCCAGGAAGAAGGGGCCGAATACCGTGGCTTCGGTGCAGCCGGCGGGCTTCTCGTTGTTCATGGCCACGGTCAGCATGGACAGCCCCAGCGTGTCGCTGAGCAGAATGAATTCCTGGCGCTGGGTGTCGCACTTGTGGCCGGTGGCCGTCAGGAACTGGATGCCCTGAAGCCATTCTGCCTCGGTCAGTTTGACCTCGCGCGCAAAAGCATGCAGATGCTGCACCAGGCAGGTCATGATTTCCTTCAGACGCGGATCAGGCGTACCCGCAAACCGTGCGAGCACGGCCTGGGTAATGGTGTCCTGATTGAGATTGCGCATTCCTCTGTCTCCTGCGGGTTAGTTCTGTGTACGCAGACTTTAAAAGTCCGCGACAATTTGCGATAGTGCGCTGTTGTAAATGACTTTTTCACGCAGTGGAAGAAACAGGAGACCGGGTTGGATCGTTGGACTGAAATCGAATTGTTTGTGCAAGTTGCGGAATCTGGCAGCCTGAGCCGCGCCGCCGAGGCGCTGGACCTGTCCAATGCCGCCGCCAGCCGCCACCTCTCGGCGCTGGAAGCCCGGCTGGGCGCGCGCCTGGTGGAGCGCAACACCCGGCGGCTGTACCTGACGGATACCGGTCAGGAGTTTTTCAGCCGGGCCAAAGTGGTGCTGGCAGACCTGAAGGATGCCGAGTCCGCCGTCAACGCCACCGCCCTGAATCCGACCGGTGTGCTGCGCATCACAGCCTCCCTGTCGTTTGCCATGCACCATGTGGCCCCGCTGCTGCGCGAATATTCCCAGCGCTATCCGAACGTGACCGTGCATGTGGAAGCCGTCAACCGCTACATGGACATCATCGACAACAACATCGATGTGGCCATCCGCACGCGCGAGTATGAGCCGGACTCGAACATCACCATTCGCCGCCTGGCCGAGACACGGCGCATCCTGGCCGCCTCGCCACGCTACTTCGCGCGTGCGGGTTTCCCCAAGACGCTGGAAGAATTGCTGCAGCACAAGCTGCTGATCTACACCCACGCCAACACCCCGAATGAACTTCGCTTCACCCGGGACGGCCAGACCACCACCATGGCGGTGAAGGGACTACTGGAATCGAATGACGGGCAAATCCTGCGCGCAGCCGCACTCGACGGGCTGGGCATTCTGGTGCAGCCCACCTACATCCTCTATGACGACATCGTGGCCGGCCGCCTGGTGCCCGTGCTTGATGCCTGGGACCTGCCGCACCTGAGCATCAACCTGGCCTACCCCAACCGCAAGCACCTGTCGGCCAAGGTTCGGACTTTCATCGACTTCATGGCCGAACACTTTGCCAAGATGAATTACGAGCAAAAGTGGACGGGGCGCTTCGGGGTCTGAGCAGGGATGCCGAACGCCCTGACCACTGATGTGCTGATCGCCGGCGGCCCTTGCGGCCTGATGCTGGCCAACGCACTGGGGCGGAGCGGAATTCAGTGCCTCGTTGTTGACACCCAAAACCTGGCAGCTTCCAGTCGAGGTTGACAGCATCGACAAAATTTCAATCGGCATGTCCTGCAGGGCTGCAATTTCCTTCAAGGCGGCCTGGTATGACAAAGCCAGCTAAAGCAGCAGCCAGCCGCCATCCACGTTCAAATTGACGCCGTTGACGGACTGGTTGTCCAATAGAAAAAGTACCGAGCCAACGACGTCATCCGTCGTCACCAAGCGTCCGATCGGCGTGCGCACTCTGATCCGCTCAAGGACCTCAGGCGGCTTGCCATTCCAGGCAGGCGTGTCTCCGACGACGCCAGGATGCACGGCATTGACCCGC
>MERZ01000122.1:2025-9305 GCA_001770785.1 Burkholderiales bacterium RIFCSPHIGHO2_12_FULL_61_11 | reverse complement strand
GCGGCCTGCGATATTGTTGACTTCGCGTTGACTCACGATGCTCCCTTATTGTTTTTTTATGGTGTGTTTTTTTGCTGTGGTGATACGCGCACCACCTGGCCCGCGCGAACCACGATCAAATCGGTGCCCGTCTGCTGCGCCACCTGGCGCGCCCGAACTGCAGCCCGTCGCAAAGCGTTTAGCGCCCCGTTGACATCAATGGGCAGCACCTCACCACTTAACCGATTGGCAACAACGGCCTTGGGCTTCATGCCGCATCCCCGCCAAACAAATCATCCTGCGCCGGTGCATCCACCGTCTTCTGCGCCATCGGCAGGTTGGCCACATGCAGGCTGTAATCGTCATGGCCCCATTCACAGCGGTCTTTCACCATCTTGGGGATTTTCTTGAGGGTCAGATTGGGCCAGCGCTGGGCCGCTTGCGCAGCGGTCACGCCCCGGTAAGCACCGCAACACACCAGCAAGCTGCGCGGGTCATGCGGGTCGTCGCCGACCTCGTGGCTCAAGGCTTCGAGTTGCTCAGGCCCCAGCGTTTGGGTGGTGACGTAAATAAAGTCAGTCTCGCTGCTGCGCCCCTGCTGCCACCACAGCAGCTCGGACGGCGCGTAGGCAAAGCCTTCGAGCTTGCACATCGCCGCCGAGAGCATGGCCGGGTCGTACTCGGGGTTGATGATCAGATTGCCCCAGCGGTCGGTGGACAGCAGCGTGGGCGCCAGCTCGTAATAACGAAAACCGCCACCGCCCGCCCAGCCGGTGGCCTGCGTCACGCCGCCGGGGTCTTGCCCGGCTATGACCTTTTGCAGGCGCGGCACGATATGCGTGTGGCAATGCTCGCCCAGCTCCACCATGATCCAGCGGCGGCCCATTTTGTGGGCGACTGCGCCGGTGGTGCCGGAGCCGGCGAAGGAGTCGAGGACGAGGTCGCCAGGGTTGGTGGCGAGTGACAAAATCCGGTGTATCAGCCGTTCCGGCTTTGGTGTATCAAAAGACTCTGTGCCAAAAAGTGCGTTTATTTCCTTCTTCGCCTCTTGATTGTGTCCAACCTCTGTGTTGGGCCACCAAGACCACGTACGAACACCTTCATGTTCCGAAAGAAAATTCTTCACACGTGGACGTGCATCACCATCTCGCCCAAACCATAATCTGTTCTCGCTCAATAATTGATTGAATGCGCTTTCCACGTTACCCCAGCATCGACCCGCTGGTGGCTCGTATTCAGCGCCAGAGGGGGTCTTAACCTTGTACATTTGATTCGGCCGCCAACCTTGGGCGGTGAAATCGGCAGATGTCCACGGGCCTCGGGAATCGTTATCTGGATTTTTGAATTGAGCTGTCTGATCTGGCGAAAGCGATAGTTTGTTCAGGGTGAAGCACTCTTTCTCTTTCGCATAAATAAGAACGTGATCGTGCGCATCTCCTATAGGCAGGCGCGCATCGGGCGAAGTCCTTTTTTGCCATAGCCCATTAACAACAAAATGCCGCCGCCCAAAAACCTCATCACACATCACCTTGAGGTAGTGCGCCTCGTTGTCGTCAATCGTGATCCACAGCGAGCCATCATCAGACAACAAACGGCGAATGATCTCCAGCCGGTCGCGCATCAACCCCAGCCAGATCGAATGCTCCAGTCCGTCGTCGTAATGGGTAAAAGCTGACCCGGTGTTGTACGGCGGGTCAATGAACACACACTTCACCTTGCCCGCAAACTCCGCCTCCAGCGCCTTCAGCGCCAGCAGGTTGTCGCCCCGGATCAACCGGTTGTCAAACAGGTCGTTATCCGTCACCCGCTGCTTCGCGTGGTAACTGCGCTGCATGTCTTCCAGCAAAATCCGCGGCTCCAGCCGCGGCCGCTGGTCCTTGCCGATCCAGGTGAGTTCTAGTTTTTGGGGTTTGGTCATTCTGGAATATTCCAATATTTCGCATAATCCGGCCCTTTAGACTTTGGCGGATAGTCAGGTTCAATAATCTTCACTGGCGTTGGCATTGGAAAATCGACGCCAACAAGGATAAGGACGTAAATTCTTGCGGCGCAAATAAACAACGAAGAGCTTTTGAACGAGTGATTGAATGAATCTTAGAAACTAACGTCTCGCAGTATCCACGTACCTGCTCGTTGTAGTTTCCCCAGATAGTATGGTCTGGATTGGAACCACTGCCACCGGATTCATGCACGCACTCCTCTATGATTTGGCGGGGCAAAAGTTTGATGTGATATTTCGCGCCGAAGCTAGCTCATCGGCTGTCGGCGTGGTGAAAATCTGTTTGCGGTCTTTTAGCCACTTGTTGGTATGCGGGTCCACATCACCACGCTCAATCTCATTCCAGACTTCGCGTGTCGAAATTAGCTCGCCGGATTGAACCAAGCCATCCAGGCCGGTCCATACAGACTTGAAAACACCGGGGAAAAAATGCTTGAGTTTGCTGAGGGAACTGGTGTCAAACACATAAATCATGCAGCCGCCCCCTGAAGGATGCGCTGTTCAAGGCCTGCAAAATTTTTCGCCTTGATTCCCAAAAATTCAGACGCCTGCTCGACGCTGATCTGATTGCGGTAGTGGCGCCCAATCACTTCGCGGGCCAGTCGATCACTCAGGTAGGTGTTTTGTGAGGCATACCAATCGCCGCCGGACGCCGCCTTTTTCTGGCTGGACCACAGCTTGGCCTTCTGCTCATAAAACGACTGGCTGACGCGCTCCATATCCAACAGACGGCGCAAGACTGCCTCGCGGCTGGCACCGTATCGACTGGCCAAATTGGCATACAGGTAGTCTTGCACAGACTCTGCGTTGCTGGGAAAGCCAGCAATTTGCTGAGCAAAATCATCGGATGGGATCAAAATTTCGGCAGCTATCTTGTTGCAGAACTGCTCAATGCGGCGCTCGGTGGCAGGAAGCCTGTTGATATAAGAAGATTCAAACTTGCTGATGCCGTTAATGTTCAGCAGCAAGTGTGCCAGTTCATGCAGCAAGCTGAAAATTTGCCGCGTTTTGGTGGCGCTGTTGTTCAGATAAATCAAGGGAAAGTCTGCATCAAGCAGACAAAAGCCCGAGATATCTTTTTGCTTGAATGGCGCCTTGAATACAAAAACCCCAAGCGCCTCCAACGCCTCGCGCCAGCGCTTCAGGGCAAGGTCGTCGGACTTCCACCCAAGCTGATCGTCCAGCGAGATACCCAGCGTTTTTCTCACGGCGCGCGCCTGCACCTCAACAGATTCGCGCAAGTCCAGTGGTATTTCTTGCGAGATGTGGCGCCCGCTGGGGTTGCGGCCTTCAAATAGCTCTTTGAGCGTGATTTGATAGGCGTGCGCCTTGCGCACCTGAACATAGGTATCAGCTTGCAGGCTTTGAAGGTCAGCGTCGGGCAGTGTTCTGAATTCGCGGGCTGGTGGCACCTCATCCGGCGCGGCTGGCAAGAAGAATACGGCCAGTGGCCGCTTGAACACCTTGTAGGCCAGGTTTTCAAGCTGCGAATAGGTTGGGGGCGTGCCGTCTTCCGACTCCCAAGCCATGACTTCTTCAGCTGATCTTTTGAGCTTGTGGGCGACGTCTTCAACGGACATGCCCATAGATTCGCGTGCCCAGCGGATGACCGAAGGTTGGACGCCAACTACGGGTTCAGCTCTCATGGGTAGCTCCAGACTGGATAAGGTTTTTGATTATCACAGCTTCATTTCCAGGGCCGACAACTCCAACCCCTCGATCTCCTGCAGCGACTTCCCCGCAATCCCCTGCAAGTCGCCATACATGCCCACGGTCGCGCCCATCACGCGCTCGATCTGCTCCTGGCGCTTGGCCCATTGCTTCATGATGACCTTGCGCTCTTTGTCCAGGTCGTCCTGCATGGATGAGAAGGCTTCCACAATCGCCTCCACCCGCTGCCTGAAGCGCGGGCCGGTGAGGTACTGGTAAACCATCTCGGTCTTGGTTTGCTGGCCGTCAGACAGGGCGCGGGTCTGGCTGATTTGCAGCAGGGCCTGGCGCAGCATGATGGCCACCGGAATGGCCACGCGCGGGGAGGTGATCCACACGCCGTCGACCAGGTCAAACGTTTCCACACCTTTGGGCAACACCTGGCTGACCAGCACGCAGACTTCGGCCTTGGCGCAGCGCTGATCTTCACGCAGCTTGGGCAGCCAGCCGTCGCTCCAGTTGCGGGTGCGTTTGGATTCCCACAGGATGCTGCCGCAAGGCGTGCCGCCCTGGCTGTTGACGCGGTGCAGCGCGTCGCCACCAAACTCGCCCTTGGGCACCGGCTCGATCAGGTCAAACGGAAATTTGGCACGCAGCAGGTTTTCCAGCGCCAGCTCCTGCACTTCGCCTTGCAGTTGCTGCGAGCCCTGCTCGGCTTTTTGCTTGAGCTCTTCAATCTTCTGCTGCATGGAGGCGATGGTCTGGTCTTTTTCGGCCACCTTGAGCTTCATGCCGTCTTCGGCTTCGCGTTTGGCCAGGCTGCGCACTTCGCCCAGGCCGTCTTGCACGCGTTTTTCAATGGTCAGGTCCAGCTCGCGTTTGGCATCGTCGAGTTCGCGCTGCTTTTTGATGACCTCGGCCTGGGCTTTTTGAGCCTCAAGCAGTTTGGCGTCGCGCACCTTGAGCACGTCTTGCAGTTCTGCCAGTTCACGCGCTTTGGCTGCCAGCTCATTGGCCGATGCGGCCTTGGCTTTCTTGGCCTCTTCCGCGGCGACGCGGGCGCGTTCGGTTTTGAGCTGGCTGGCGACCTGGTCGGCCACCTGCTCGTCCAGATCACGTTTGGCGTCCATCAGCGCTTTTTCTTTTTCGCGCATGGCCTGCTCGCGTTGCGCGATGTCGCTGTCTTTCTGGGCCAGTTGCGCCTCGAACTGCTGGCGCGTAGAGGCAATCAGCGGCGCTGCCAGCGACTCGGTGAGTTTGATTTCCGTCCGGCAATTGGGGCAGATGATGGTCGGTTCGGTCATGGGTTCTTTCTCTCGTTGAGCGGGTTTGCGCTGGCCCCTTCAAGCGCAGCTTGGTCACCCATCATCGGTTTGCCGGCTCATGGGCGATCAGTCAAGACCATTGAATGGTAAACACTTCCTTGCGCCCGCCATGATTGGGCTACTGCTGATTTTTGGAAACGAATTGACACACTTTGCCAGCCTCTTGCCTGCATCACCCCGGCGCCTTGGGCTAAGCTTTTGCTTCAGCTCGAACAGGCCGGTTGCATGGCCGGTGGACTGAGCACAAGCATCACATTTTTCTGGAAATCGCGCTATAGATGGCTTCGCAACCTGACGTTCTTGAATCTTGTCTCCGGGAGGCGGCCCAAGCGGCCCGGCCTGCGCTGGAACACTGCATTGAAGACGCGGTGGCGGCGCTTGAAGTCGCTGAAACCCAGAGCAGCAACGTGGCCGAACGCGATGCGCTGGCCACGGCTTGGCGCCAATTGCTGAAAAACAAGGCGGCTTGGAGCGCCCGCTACCCGGCCGACCTGCGCGCTGTCTTCAAGGCCAACGTGGCCGCCGCGCCGGCACAGCCTGTTGCTGCAACAGGCAAGTCAACGCCTGCGTTTTTGTCAGCCGACTCTTTCTCGTTGCTCGACGACGCCGATGTTTCCCGGCAGATCGAGTCCGCCCGGCTGCTGCAGCAGGTGCTGGCGCTGGTCGAGCAGCCGCTGGCCGAGCTCAACAGCCTGATCAGCAGCGTGCAGGGCCTGCCCAATGTCAGGCCCGAGCTCAATCCGCTGCGACCGGAAGCCTTTGCGCAGACGCTTCGTGCGCTGGTCGGGTCCAGCGCCGCCCCGCCGGACATCGCCGCGCTGTGGCTCAGCTATCTGGCCGACCCGCTGGGGCGCGAACTCCATCGGCTGTATGAACGGCTGGTCAATCAGCTCGAACTGGCCAACGTGAAGGGCGTGCGCTACCGCGTGCTGCCAACACCAGCGGTCGTCGCCAGTGGCCGTTCAATCAGCGCCGCGAGCGAGAGTTCAGGAGCGGGCATTGGCAATCGCGACGGCAACACCGGCGGCTATGTATCCGACGAGCCCATGGTCCCTTCGCAGTACGCCGACCTGTCCAACGGCGACATCCGCGACGGGCTGTTTCAGGACTTCTTGTCTGATGTCGACGTCCATGCCCAGCACGGACTGGCGCCCGCTTATTACGCCACCATCGAGGAAGAGCTGAGGGCACTGAAAGCGGCGAGCGACTCGGCGCTGGCGCCGCTTTCCGGGTCAGGCGGCGCGCCGCCGCCCGACGGGCAAAGCGGGCCGGCCATTGACGATGCGCAGCGTCTGGTTGACGAACGCAGCCAGTTGAGCCAGCAGGTGTGGGGCGCTTATGGGCGCCCCAGGGAACGCGCCATCGTGCGCACCCAGCTCAAGAAAGAAGCCCGGCGTGTCGGCCAGGTGCTGGGTCTGGAGGTGGTGCGCAAGCTGCTCAACCAGTTGGGACAAGACCCACGCCTGCTGGTTCCGGTGCGCCAGGCGATTGTGGCGCTGGAGCCCGCGCTGCTGCGCCTGGCGATGGTTGATCCTCACTTTTTCAGCGACGACGGCCACGCGGGGCGACAACTGATGGAGCGCGTGGCCCAGCGCAGCTTCAAGTACAACGACCCGGCCAGCGCCGGGTTCCTGGCTTTTTTCGAGCCGGTGGCGCAGGCCTTCAACCAACTCAACGGCCTGGTCATTGCCGATGCGCGGCCTTTTGACAGTGCGCTGGCCACGCTGGAATCGGGTTGGGATGCGCAAGACCAGCGCGAAGCCGGAAACCGCGGCAAGGTGCTGCAGTCGCTGCGCTTTGCCGAAGCGCGCCAGACGCAGGCTGACGAGATTGCCGCTGATTTGAGCACGCGCTCGGACCTTGAAAAGGTGCCCGGCCCGGTGCTTGACTTCCTGTTGGGCCCGTGGGCGCTGGCGATGGCGCATGCCAGGCTCACCGACACGCGCCATCAGCTTGATCCGCAGGGCTTTGGCTCGGTGGTGCCCGACCTGCTGTGGAGCGTCAAGCGCGACGTGACGCTGCAACGGCCCGCCAAGCTGATCGAGATGATCCCGAGTCTGCTGGGCAAGCTGCATGCCGGGCTGGCCTTGCTCGGACACGACCCGCGCGAGAGTCAGGCGTTTTTTGACGATCTGATGAAACTGCACCAGCCGGTGCTCAAGCTGCGACGCGTCAAGAGCCAGCGTGACGCGCAAGAGTCGGGCGCGCTGCCGCTGGAGCCGCCGGCGCCTGAGGAATTCCCGGCCACGCCCGGGCAGCGAGAGGCCAAGGCAGCTGCGCATCCCTGGCTGGGCCGGGAGGAACTGGCTGCCGCCGGTTTCGAAGAC
>MERZ01000122.1:0-2003 GCA_001770785.1 Burkholderiales bacterium RIFCSPHIGHO2_12_FULL_61_11 | reverse complement strand
CGAGCTCGCGCCGCTTGAAGAAGAAAGGGAAGATGGGACGCTGCTGGCGACTTCCGTTGCAGACAGCGCAACCGGCCTTGACGAGGCCGATCAAGCCGCGCCGGCGTTGGCCACCGCCGCAGCCGCAGCCAGGAGCGCGGCCAGTCAGTTGCTGCTCAGCCTACGCATGGGTCAATGGGTCGATCTGTATTCCAGACACCACTGGCTGCGCGCCCAACTGGTCTGGGCCAACAGCAAAGGCACGCTGTTCATGTTTGTCAGCCATGGTGGCCAGCCGCATTCGATGACCCGGCGCAGTTGCGAGCGCTTGATCAGGGCGCGGCTGCTGCGCCCGGTCGAGATGCACGGCGTGGTGGCCCAGGCGCTGGACCGGCTGGCCACGAGGTCGCGATGAAACCGGGGCCTGAAGCGCTTGAGACTGCGCGCTTTGGCGATTTCCAGTCGCTGCAGTGCGTCCAGCCCTTTGTGCGCGACGAGGGCAGCGTCAAGTCGCTGCATTTCACGCTGGGCGAGCTGCAAAGCCGCATGCTCACTGGCCAGCCCTGGCGCCTGGCGGTGGACTACACCCGGACCATGATGGGGTTTTTGCTGTTCAATCGGGCGCCAGGGCACATTGGCATGATCGGGCTGGGCGGTGGCTCGCTCGCCAAATTCTGTTACCGGCAGTTGCCGGCAAGCCAGCTGACGGTGCTCGAGATCAACCCGCATGTGATTGCCCTGCGCCGGGAGTTTGAGGTGCCCGATGATGACGCGCGGTTTCAGGTGATCGCCGCCGACGGCGCACTTTATTTGCAAACCGAATCACCCGCCTTCGATGTGTTGCTGGTCGATGGCTTCGACCCCGAGGGCCAGCCTGCCGCCTTGTGCTCGCAGCGCTTTTATGACGACTGCCTGGCCGCACTGACCGCGGGCGGCGTGCTGGCGGTCAACCTGCATTACAACCACCCCGATTACCCGCTGTGGGTCGAGCGCATCAGCCGCAGTTTTGGTGGCAATGCGGTCGAAATCCTGTGCGAGGAAGAAAGCAACAGCATTGTGTTTGCGTCCAGCGGCCAGGCCATTTCGCCGCGCGGCATGGCCCTGACCAAAAGCCTCTCAAGCCTGGATCACGAGGGGCGCGGGCAACTCAGGCCGGAGCTGGCGCGGATTGCCTGGCAGATGAAAAACCTTGATGAAGACGGCACAGCCTAGTTCACCAGAGCAGAGCAACTTGAACGCGTCCGGTTCCCGACACGTTCAAAAATGCGCGGCAGCTTCCTGAAAATTCATGCTGATCCGCGCAGCTCTGAAAAGAGATAATTGTCACTGGACACGTAGCATAGGTCGAAGACTTCGCCACGCCGGGACAGGCCTGCCGTGAAAAACAGGTAAATTCAGCCGGGCAAGTCTCTTGCCATCCAGCCACTTCAACCCTTTCCGCACCAAGGAAACCATGCCCACCGACCATGTCGAAATGATGACGAAAGAGCTTGTGCCAGCCATGACCCGGGTGAGCGTCGAAATTCTCGGCGGCCAGCCCGACTCGGTTGACATCATCATCGACATCAAGCGCGAGAACCGGTCTACCGCGGCAAGCCCTGGTCGGAGCCCGGAGACTGACAGCCGCCTCGGGCAAAGCCTTTGAACAAATTCTCCTCGCCGTCCTCCATCGCCGAGCTGCAAGCGCGCTACGGCTCACGTTACCGCTGGCTGCTGCTCGTGGCGGTCATGGTTGGCACCATGGCTTCGATCATGTCGTCGACCATTGTCAATGTGGCGATTCCCGACATGAGCCAACATTTTTCGCTGGGCCAGGGACGTGTGCAGTGGGTCAGCTCGAGCTTCATGGTTGCCATGACGGTTTCCCTGCTGACGACGCCCTGGCTGCTGACGCGCTACGGCTACCGCCGTACCTACGCCGGATGCATGCTGCTGCTAATGGCCGGCGGCAGCGTCGGCGGACTGGCCAATGACTTTGGACTGGTGCTGGGCGGGCGTGTCGCCGAAGGGCTGGCCGCAGGCGT
>MERZ01000121.1:1782-3476 GCA_001770785.1 Burkholderiales bacterium RIFCSPHIGHO2_12_FULL_61_11 | reverse complement strand
CTGGTGCTGTGCATGAGCTGGCAGGCAACGCGCCGACGGTGATTTTTCTGCCGCATTTTGTCGGCCTGGATGCGGCGTGGGCCGGCGTGGCGCTGCGCGTGCCGCGGCTATCGACCACCATTTACACCGACCAGTCCAACAAACTGGTTGATCAGTGGATACTGCGCGGGCGCCAGCGCTTTGGCCATTTGCGCCTGTTTGGGCGGGTTGATGGGGTCAAACCCATCGTGGCCGCGCTGCGCGAAGGGCAACCGCTGTATTTGCTGCCGGACATGGATTTCGGGCCGGAAGAATCCGTGTTTGTGCCGTTCTACGGCATCCCGACGGCGACCGTGCCGTCGCTGTCGCGCTTTGCCCGGCTGGGTCGGGCCAAGGTGGTGCCGCTGTTGCCGCGCCTGACCCGGGCGGGTTACGAGGTGCAGGTACTGCCGGCCTGGGACGATTTTCCAGGCGATGACGCGGTGGCCGATGCCGCGCTGATGAATGCCCGCCTGCAGGACTACATCGCCACCATGCCAGCGCAGTATTACTGGGTTCACAAGCGCTTCAAGACCCGGCCCGATGGCGATCCTTCGCCCTATTGAGTGGCCGGGAATCGGCTTATTTTCTTAAGCTCGCGATTTAAATTTCAGGTCTGCGGGCCTGCCGCTTCGTCGGCTGGCACGGCTTTCGGTGCCTTGACCGGCTTTTCCGGCGGATGCGCCCAGTTCCACAAGTGCTGGGCCACTTCGTCAACGCCCTGGCGCTTCAGCGCGGAAAAGAGTTTGACCTCTCCGCCGCCCGCCTGCAACTTGACAATCGACAGCGCCTTGGCAGCTTCAGTCTTGTTGAGCTTGTCTGATTTGGTCAGCAGCACCAGGAACTTGAGGCCTTCGACCACCCGGGGCCGGATCACGTCGAGCAGCACTTCGTCGAGTTCCGTCAGCCCCAGGCGCGGGTCGCATAGCAACACCACGGCCATGAGGTTGTCGCGCGTCTGCAGGTAGTTGCCCATCACCTGCTGCCAGCGGTATTTGGCTTCCTTGGGAACGGCCGCGTAGCCGTAACCTGGCAAGTCGGCGAGCACGGCATCCGTGACGCCCTGCTTGCCCAAAGAGAACAGGTTGATGCTCTGCGTGCGGCCTGGTGTTTTGGAGGCAAAGGCCAGTCGGTGTTGCTGCGTCAGGGTATTGATGCAGGTGGATTTGCCGGCGTTGGAACGGCCCACGAAAGCGATTTCGGGCACCTCCAGCCGTGGCAGGTGTTTCAACTCGGGTGCCGTGGTCAGGAATTTTGCCGTGTGCAGCCATCCCATGGCGATCTTGGGATCGACTGCGGACGCTGGGGCTGCGGCTTTCGGGTTGGCGGCGGGTGAGGGGGGCAATGAAGTGGGTGAGGTCATGGTTGGGCGGTCCCTGGAAGTCTGTGGCGCGCACCTGGGAAATTGGTGGTGGCGCGCGGCGGAAGAAGGCGAAAGCGTGTTGGCCAGCGGGGGGGTGGTGGCCGGTGGCGGGCAACGGCAGCAAGTCTCGGGTCATCCGGGTGGCCGCCAAGCCATTGTAAAATCCGCAAATTATATGTTTTGTGCGCCAACCCAATTAAAACACCCGATATGAAGCTGTTCGCTATTCCCCTACTGGCCGCCTTGCTGGCCGTGCCTGCCGTGTCGTCATTTGCCGCTGGCGAAGTTGCGCCTGCCGCCGGCGCTGCGCCTG
>MERZ01000121.1:1426-1749 GCA_001770785.1 Burkholderiales bacterium RIFCSPHIGHO2_12_FULL_61_11 | reverse complement strand
CGATCTGGTCAAGGGAGCCGCCAGTTTTGCTGCCGTCTGCGCCGCCTGCCACGGTGCCGACGGCAACGCGGTCATACCCACTTATCCCAAGCTGGCGCAACAGCATCCTGAATACCTGGTCAAGCAATTGCAGGAGTTCAAATCTGGCAAGCGCCAAAATCCCATCATGCTGGGCTTTGCGTCAATGCTGTCGGAAGGCGACATGAGAAATGTCGCTTACTGGGCGAGTTCGAAAAAAGCCACGCCCGGTTTTGCCAGCGATAAAGACCTGGTAATGCTCGGCGAGCGCATTTACCGAGGCGGTGTGGTGGATCGCCAGATTC
>MERZ01000121.1:0-1410 GCA_001770785.1 Burkholderiales bacterium RIFCSPHIGHO2_12_FULL_61_11 | reverse complement strand
AGGCTGACTACCTGGCGCTCCAGTTGACTGCGTTCCGCGACGGTGTTCGCAACAACAGCCTGCAAATGACTCAGGTCACGGCCAAGCTCAATGACCGCGAAATCCGCGCGGTAGCCGATTACATGGCCGGTTTGCGTTAGTCGCAGGCTGGTGTCGCTGGTCAACGCATTGGGTTCTTGGTTGAACCAAACGACCGGAACAAACCCTAAAAAGTACGGTTCTTTTGCTTTTTTTGAGTTAGCGACAATCGGGCCTGACAGTGAACCGCTTTGCCTCATTGGCCTCAATTCGCTCCTGATCGGTTTGCACAGCGACGCCACCTGCTTGCGGAGTGATGAAGCGGGTCTGGCAACAGATTCTTGTAAGAATGGACACCGTCTCACGACTGTCACTATAACGAGGACAGCATCATGTTGATCAAAACCAGCGACGACGGGTTTGACCACCCGGTTTCCAGCGAGATCACGCCGCAGGGCATTTATCAGGGTCGCCGCGAGCTCATCAAACTGATGGCCACCGGCGCAGCTGGCGTTGCACTGGCAGGTTGGGCCGGGCGCCAGGCCTTGGCGCAAACGGCGCGACAGCCGGGCAAGCTGGAGGTGTTGGCCGGTGGCAAATCAGCCGTGGCCGGCGCGGTGACCATGGAAAAAATCACCGACTACAAAGACGCGACCAGCTACAACAATTTCTATGAGTTTGGCACCGACAAGGCCGACCCGGCCAGAAATGCCCACACGCTGGTGACCAAGCCCTGGTCGGTCGCCGTGGAAGGGCTGGTCAGGCAGCCGAAAAGCTACACGCTGGAAGACCTGGTCAAGCTCAGCCCGCAGGAAGAGCGCATTTACCGCCTGCGTTGCGTCGAAGGCTGGTCCATGGTGATTCCGTGGGTCGGCTATTCGCTGTCTGAGCTGATCAGGAAGGTCGAGCCGCTGGGCAGCGCCAAATACGTCGAATTCGTGACGCTGGCCGATCCCAAGACCATGCCTTTCGTTCGCTCGCGCGTGCTCGAATGGCCGTATGTGGAGGGCTTGCGCCTGGACGAAGCGATGCATCCGCTGGCCATGCTGGCGTTTGGCATGTATGGCCAGGTGCTGCCCAATCAAAATGGCGCGCCGCTGCGGCTGGTGGTGCCCTGGAAATATGGCTTTAAAAGCGGCAAGAGCATCGTCAAGATCCGCTTTACCGACAAGGAGCCGCGCACCGCGTGGAACAAGGCCGCCGCGAGGGAATACGGCTTTTATTCCAACGTCAATCCCACGGTGGACCACCCGCGCTGGAGCCAGGCCACCGAGCGGCGCATTGGCGAGGACGGGCTGTTTGCCAAAAAGCGCAAGACCCTGATGTTCAACGGCTATGAGTCGCAGGTAGCCCATCTGTATGCCGGCATGGACCTCAAAAAGTTGTTCTGAA
>MERZ01000120.1:20487-23212 GCA_001770785.1 Burkholderiales bacterium RIFCSPHIGHO2_12_FULL_61_11 | reverse complement strand
GATGGGCAACGACAGCCCGCTGGCCGTGCTGTCGAGCAAGAACAAGCCGCTCTACAACTACTTCAAGCAATTGTTCGCGCAGGTGACCAACCCGCCGATCGACCCGATTCGCGAAGCCATCGTGATGTCGCTGGTGTCTTTTGTCGGACCCAAGCCCAACTTGCTGGACATCAACCAGGTCAATCCACCAATGCGTCTGGAAGTCAGCCAGCCGGTACTGAGCAGCGCCGACATGCAAAAGCTGCGCGACATCGAAGCGCACACCCAGGGCAAGTTCAAGAGCTACACGCTCGACATCACCTATCCGCTGGCCTGGGGCCATGAAGGGGTCGAGGCCAAGCTCGCCTCGTTGTGCGCTGAGGCGGTCGATGCGATCAAGGGCGGCAAGAACATTTTGATCGTCAGTGACCGCGCTGTCAGCGCCACACAAGTTGCCATTCCGGCTTTGCTGGCACTGTCATCGATTCACCAGCATTTGGTGAAAGAGGGCTTGCGCACCACGGCCGGACTGGTGGTCGAGACCGGTTCGGCCAAGGAAGTGCATCACTTTGCCGTGCTGGCCGGCTACGGCGCCGAGGCGGTTCATCCCTACCTCGCGATGGAAACATTGGCCGAGCTGTCGCGCGGAATGCCAGGCGAGCTGAGCGCCGACCAGGCGGTTTACAACTACACCAAGGCCATCGGCAAGGGCCTTTCCAAGGTCATGTCCAAGATGGGCGTGTCGACCTACATGAGTTACTGCGGTTCCCAGCTGTTCGAGGCGATTGGACTGAACCGCAACACGGTGGATAAATTTTTTACCGGAACGGCCAGCCAGGTCGGCGGCATGGGCGTGTTCGAGATGGCCGAGGAAGCCTTGCGCATGCACAAGGCCGCCTTCAGCGACGACCCGGTGCTGGCCAATATGCTGGACGCCGGTGGCGAATACGCCTGGCGGGTGCGCGGCGAAGAGCACATGTGGACGCCCGAAACGATTGCCAAACTGCAGCATGCCACGCGTTCGAACAACTGGAATACCTACAAAGAGTACGCCCAGCTGGTCAACCACCAGAACCGCCGTCACATGACGCTGCGTGGATTGTTCGAATTCAAGATCGATCCCGCCAAAGCCATCCCGATTGACGAGGTTGAATCGGCCAGCGAAATTGTCAAGCGCTTTGCCACCGGCGCCATGTCGCTGGGCTCCATTGGCACCGAGGCCCATGCCACACTGGCCGTGGCGATGAACCGCATGGGCGGCAAGAGCAATACCGGTGAGGGCGGTGAAGACCCGAACCGCTACCGCCAGGAACTCAAGGGGATTCCGATCAAGAAGGGCGAAACGCTGAAAAGCGTGATCGGCGAGAGCGTGGTCGAAGTCGACCTGCCGCTGCAGGACGGTGATTCACTGCGTTCGCGCATCAAGCAGGTCGCTTCGGGCCGCTTTGGCGTGACCGCCGAGTACCTGGTGTCGGCCGACCAGATCCAGATCAAGATGGCGCAAGGCGCCAAGCCGGGCGAGGGCGGGCAGTTGCCGGGTGGCAAGGTGAGTGAATACATCGGGCATCTGCGTTACTCGGTGCCCGGAGTCGGCCTGATTTCGCCGCCGCCGCACCATGACATTTATTCGATTGAAGATCTGGCGCAGCTCATCCACGATCTGAAAAACGTCAACCCGCGCGCCAGCATCAGCGTCAAGCTGGTCAGCGAAACCGGCGTGGGCACGGTGGCCGCGGGCGTGGCCAAGGCCAAGGCCGATCATGTGGTGATTGCCGGCCATGACGGCGGCACCGGGGCCTCGCCCTGGTCGTCCATCAAGCATGCCGGTTCACCCTGGGAAATCGGTCTGGCGGAAACCCAGCAGACACTGGTGCTCAACCGCCTGCGTGGCCGCATTCGGGTGCAGACCGACGGCCAGATGAAAACCGGCCGCGACGTGGTCATTGGCGCGCTGCTGGGCGCCGATGAATTCGGCTTTGCCACGGCGCCCCTGGTGGTCGAGGGCTGCATCATGATGCGCAAATGCCATCTCAACACCTGCCCGGTGGGCGTGGCCACGCAAGACCCGGTGTTGCGCCGGAAATTCAGCGGCAAGCCCGAGCATGTGGTCAATTACTTTTTCTTTGTCGCTGAAGAAGCGCGCCAGCTCATGGCGCAGCTCGGCATCGCCAAGTTTGACGACCTGATTGGCCGGGCCGACCTGCTCGACACGCAACAAGGCATTTCGCACTGGAAGGCCTGCGGCCTGGACTTCAGCCGCCTGTTTTATCAACCCAATGTGCCTGCCGATGTGCCGCGCCGTCATGTGATGGCGCAGGAACACGGGCTCGAAAAAGCGCTTGACGTGCGCCTGATTGAAAAATCAAGAGCCGCGCTGGACAAGGGCGAAAAGGTGCAATTCATCGAGGTGGCGCGCAACGTCAATCGCACGGTCGGCGCCATGCTGTCGGGCGAGCTGACGCGCTTGCGCCCCGAAGGCCTGCCCGACGACACGCTGCGCATTCAGCTTGAAGGCACCGGCGGCCAGTCGTTTGGCGCCTTCCTGGCCAAGGGCATTACCCTGTACCTGATTGGTGACGCGAACGACTACACCGGCAAGGGGCTGAGCGGCGGTCGCATCGTGGTGCGCCCCAGCATTGACTTTCGCGGTGACCCCGTCAAAAACACCATCGTCGGCAATACCGTGCTTTACGGTGCAACCGCCGGTGAAGCCTACTTCAGCGGCGTGGCGGGCGAACGTTTTGCC
>MERZ01000120.1:13128-20472 GCA_001770785.1 Burkholderiales bacterium RIFCSPHIGHO2_12_FULL_61_11 | reverse complement strand
CTGCGAATACATGACGGGCGGCACCGTGGTGGTGCTGGGCAAGACGGGGCGTAATTTCGCGGCCGGCATGAGCGGCGGCGTGGCCTACGTGTACGACGAAGACGGGAATTTTGCTTCGCGCTGCAACACCACCATGGTGTCGATGGACCGGGTGGTGAGCACCGCCGAGCAGCACACCCATGACACTGCCGACTGGCATGTGGGTGAAAGCGACGAGGCGCTGCTCAAACGCCTGCTGCACGATCACCACCGCTGGACCGGCAGCAAGCGTGCCCGGGAGTTGCTCGACAGATGGCCCGAGTCACGCCTGAAGTTTGTGAAAATCTTCCCCAACGAGTACAAGCGGGCGCTGATCGAGCGCAGGGAGCGTCGGCTGGAAGCCGCGACCGAAACCACGCGCGCCCAAGTGGCCACCAATCAGGAATTCGCGACCGCCAAGTAAGGCTGAATCAGCCCCGGCGGCTGGCCCAAACACTTGCACCAACAACGGAATCGACAGGACCTCATCATGGGAAAAATCACCGGCTTCATGGAATACGAGCGCATCGAAGAGGGCTACAAGCCCGTCCCCGAGCGCCTGAAAAACTACAAGGAATTTGTCATCGGCCTGAACAATGCGCAGGCCGGCAAGCAGGCAGCGCGCTGCATGGACTGTGGCACGCCGTTTTGCAACAACGCTTGCCCGGTCAACAACATCATTCCCGATTTCAACGACATGGTGTACCGTGGCGACTGGAAAAACGCGATTGACACGCTGCACAGCACCAACAACTTTCCGGAATTCACCGGCCGCATCTGCCCCGCTCCGTGCGAGGCGGCCTGCACGCTCAACGTCAACGACGACGCAGTGGGCATCAAATCAATTGAACACGCCATCATTGACCGGGCCTGGTCCGAGGGCTGGGTCACGCCCCAGCTGCCCAAGCACAAAACGGGCAAAAAAGTGGCGATCGTCGGTTCCGGCCCGGCGGGCCTGGCCGCTGCGCAGCAGCTGGCACGGGCTGGTCACGATGTGACGGTGTTTGAGAAAAATGATCGCGTCGGTGGCTTGCTGCGCTACGGCATTCCCGACTTCAAGATGGAAAAGACGCACATTGACCGCCGCGTGAAGCAGATGCAGGCAGAGGGTGTGACTTTCCGCGCCGGCGTGATGATCGGCAGCCTGCCCAAAGACTCGAAAGTGACGAACTGGGCCAGGGAAACCATTTCAGCCGGGCAACTTCAAAAAGATTTTGATGCCGTGATGCTGACCGGCGGCGCCGAGCAGTCGCGTGATCTGCCGGTGCCCGGCCGCGACCTGGAGGGCGTGCATTTCGCGATGGAGTTTTTACCCCTGCAAAACAGGGTCAATGCGGGCGACAAGGTCAAAGGCCAGATCAGGGCAGATGGCAAGCATGTCATCGTGATCGGCGGCGGCGACACGGGTTCAGATTGCGTCGGCACCAGCAACCGCCATGGCGCGGCCAGCGTGACCCAGTTTGAACTGATGCCGCAGCCCCCGGTTGAAGAAAATCGCCCCATGACCTGGCCGGATTGGCCGATCAAGCTGCGCACCAGTTCGAGCCACCAGGAAGGCTGCGAGCGCGAGTTTGCCATCTCGACCAAGGCGCTGATCGGCGACGGCAAGGACGGCAAGGTTACCGGACTGAAAACGGTTCGCGTCGAATGGAAAGACGGCAAGATGATTGAAGTGCCGGGCTCGGAGCAAACCCTGAAGGCCGACCTGGTGTTGCTGGCCATGGGTTTTGTCTCGCCGGTTGCGTCGGTGCTGGAGGCTTTTGGCGTTGAGAAAGACAAGCGCGGCAACGCCAAGGCGAGCACTGATTTTACCGGTGGCTACGCTACCAGCGTGCCCGGGGTATTTGCCGCGGGCGACATGCGGCGTGGCCAGAGCCTGGTGGTGTGGGCGATTCGCGAAGGCCGGCAGGCGGCGCGCGCGGTTGACGAGTTTTTGATGGGTTTTAGCGACTTGCCGCGCTGAAGCTGTGCTGCGTCCTTCACAAATCGCCCAAGGGCGGATTCATGAAACACAAGCTGACCGCTTGCGTAGCGCGAAGGCCGGCAGGCGGCGCGCGCGGTTGATGAGTTTTTGATGGGTTTTTAGCGACCTGCCTCGCTGATAAGCGTAATCCCTTATGATTCACAAGCCGGACAAACCCGGCTTTTGTTTTTTATGGCCTCACCCTCTACCGAATCCCTTGTCGAACTGCGCCACCTGACCTTTGGGTACGGGGATCGCGTTATTCTGGACGACATTTCGCTGTCGGTTCCGCGTGGCAAGGTCACGACGCTGATGGGCGCCTCCGGCGGAGGCAAGACGACCATTTTGCGTTTGATTGGCGGCCAGAACCGGGCGCAGTCTGGCGCGCTGCTGTTCGACGGCGAGGATGTGACCCCCATGAACCAGCAGCAGCTTTATGCCGCCCGGCGCCGCATGGGCATGCTGTTCCAGTTTGGCGCGCTGTTTGCCGATCTGAGCGTGTTTGAGAACGTCGCCTTTCCGCTGCGCGAGCATACCGACCTGCCAGAGGCCCTGATCCGCGACATTGTGCTGATGAAACTCAATGCGGTGGGCCTGCGCGGCGCTCGTGAGCTGATGCCCAGCGAGGTGTCGGGCGGCATGGCCCGGCGCATTGCGCTGGCGCGCGCGATTGCGCTTGACCCCGAGCTGGTGATGTACGACGAGCCCTTTTCCGGGCTCGATCCCATCTCTTTGGGAACGGCGGCACGGCTGATCCGTCAACTCAACGACTCCCTGGGCCTGACCAGTCTTTTTGTGTCGCATGAACTCGAGCAGACCTTCGCAATTTCGGACCATGTGATCATTCTGGCCAACGGGAAAATCGCCTCCGAGGGCACGCCCGAGCAGGTGCGCAAAAGCACCGACCCCTTGGTCTACCAGTATGTGAACGCGCTGCCCGACGGCCCGGTCCAGTTTCATTATCCCGGCGTCACGGTCGAGGAAGACCTCGGCCTTGCGCTTGAGTCGCGGCCCAGGCGGTCCGGGGTGTCGGCATGAGCTGGTACAAACCCGCCGATGTCGGCCTTGCCAGCCGAAGCAAACTCGCTGATCTGGGGCAGGGTGCCCGGCTGTTCATCCGGCTGCTGGCGACGTTCGCCTCGAGCTTCAAGCGCTTTGGCCTGGTACGCGACCAGATTCATTTTCTGGGCAATTATTCGCTCGCGATCATTGCCATTTCGGGCCTGTTTGTCGGTTTTGTATTTGGCCTGCAGGGCTATTACACGCTGCAGCGTTATGGCTCCTCGTCCGCGCTGGGCTTGCTGGTGACGCTGACCCTGGTGCGCGAACTCGGGCCGGTGGTAACGGCGCTGCTGTTTGCCGGGCGGGCCGGGACGTCGCTGACGGCCGAGATCGGCCTCATGAAGGCGGGCGAGCAGATCAGCGTCATGGAAATGATGGCGGTCGATCCGGTGCAACGCATTTTGGCGCCGCGTTTTTGGGCCGGTGTCATCACCATGCCCTTGCTTGCGGCCGTGTTCAGCGCCATGGGCATTATTGGCGGCTGGGTGGTGGGCGTGCTCATGATCGGTGTCGATGCCGGTTCTTTCTGGAGCCAGATTCAGGGCGGCGTCGATGTCTGGCAGGATGTCGGCAACGGCATTGTCAAGAGCATCGTGTTCGGTTTTACCGTCACCTTCATTGCCCTGCTGCAGGGTTTTGAGGCGCAAGCCACGCCGGAAGGGGTGGCCAGCGCCACCACGCGAACGGTGGTCATGGCCTCCCTGGCGGTTCTGGGTCTCGATTTCATCCTGACCGCGATGATGTTCACTAAATAAGGAGAGTGTGGTGCAACGCTCAAAGAATGATGTGTGGGTGGGCTTGTTTGTTCTGATCGGGGCTGCGGCCATCCTGTTTCTCGCGCTGCAGGCGGCCAACCTGCTTAATCTGAGCTTCCAGTCCAGCTACCGGGTTGAAGCCAATTTTGATAATATTGGCGGTCTCAAGCCCAAGGCAGCGGTGCGCAGCAGCGGCGTGGTGGTGGGTCGCGTGGAGGACATCATGTTTGATGACAAGACTTTCCAGGCGCGGGTCAGGCTCGCCATGGAGGGGCGTTATGCTTTCCCCAAGGACAGTTCGCTGAAGATTCTCACCAGTGGTCTGCTTGGTGAACAATACATCAGCGTGGAGCCCGGCGGGGCTGACAAAAATCTCGTCGCGGGGGACGTCATCAACCAGACCCAGTCGGCGGTGGTGCTTGAGAATCTGATCGGCCAGTTTTTGTTCAGCAAAGCGGCGGACAGCGGTTCTGCGTCGGCTTCCGCACCGTCCTCAGGGAGCTCAGAAAAAAAATGACATCCAAAATCGTGATAAAACGGCCCCTGGGATGGGCTGCGGCAGCCTTGGCGCTGGTGCTGTTGCAGGGCTGCGCCACCGGGCCCAACGCCAATCCGGCCGATCCGCTGGAGCCATTCAACCGGGCGGTGTTCAAATTCAACGACGGCCTGGATCGGACCCTCATCAAGCCCGCTGCAACGGCTTACCAGGACATCACGCCGGTGCCGGTGCGACGGGGTGTCACCAATTTCTTCGGCAATATTTCAGACGTCTGGTCGCTGGTCAACAACGTGCTGCAATTCAAGCCCGAAGCGGCCGCCGATAGCTTTTTTCGCGTTACAGTCAACACCTTATGGGGGCTGGGCGGTATTTTTGACCTTGCCAGCGAAATGGAAATTCGCAAGCACAGCCAGAATTTTGGTCAAAACCTGCGGCATTGGGGCGTGGCTTCCGGTGTCTATCTGGTGCTGCCTGTGTTGGGGCCTTCCAGCGTGCGTGATTCCGTTGGCACGTTGGTCGACTTTCAGGGAGATCTTGTCAGCCAGGGCATCAGCCGTGTGCCCTTGCGCAATTCCCTGCTCAACCTGCGCGCAGTGAACCTGCGGGCGAATCTTCTGGACGCCGGTGATTTTCTGGAGCGGGCATCCCTGGACAAATACAGTTTCGCCCGCGACATCTATCTGCAGCGCCATGGCCGCCCGAAGGTCGAAGCACCAACCGAGCCAGAGGAGCGTTATGACCTGCCTGAAGCGGCACCGGGCGATGGTGAACCCGCCGCGCCGGCGTCGACGGCGCAATAAATAGCCGCTGTAAACAAGGTTGACAAGATCGCGGTCAAAGTTCACCAGCCGCCTGAACATCCGGCAAAATATTTGCTGAAACTCCGCCTGTTGACAGGCGGGTGTTTCGTATCGAAAGGAAAATCATGAACCGTAGAACTCTTGGCCGTTTACTGGGCGCCTCGCTCAGTCTGGCATTTCTCGCGGCTGCCCCTTTTGTTCACGCTGCCGATGAGGCGCCGGATGCGCTGATCAAGCGGGTGTCCGCTGAGGTGCTGGACGCCATCAGGTCGGATGAAGAGGTTCAGGCCGGCAAAATAGACAAGGTCCTGGCGCTGGTTGATGGCAAAGTCATGCCTCACGTGAATTTCACCCGCATGACCGCCTCTGCCGTGGGGCGCAGCTGGCGCCAGGCCACGCCCGAGCAGAAACAGCGTCTGCAAGACGAGTTCAAGGCGCTGCTGATTCGCACCTATTCCGGCGCACTGTCACAGGTCAATGATCAGCGCCTCGATGTCAAGCCCTTGCGCGCGGCAGCGGGGGATACCGAGGTGGTGGTGCGCACCGAAGTTCTGGGTCGCGGTGATCCGGCCCAACTCGATTACCGCATGGAAAAAACCGCCACGGGCTGGAAAATTTATGACCTCAATGTGCTGGGCATCTGGATGGTCGACACCTACCGCAATCAGTTCGCCCAGGAACTCAAAGCCAATGGCATTGACGGTCTGATCGCTGCGCTCGCGCAGCGCAACAAGTCCAACGTCGGCGACAAGAAGTCCTGATCGGCGGCATCGCGAATGATAACTCTTCCTGCTGTTTTGACGCATGCCGTGGCGTCCGGATTTGTCCGCGGGCTGAAACAGGCGGTGCTGGCCGAGCCGGCCGAAGTGGTGGCTGATGCCAGCGCCCTGCAGCAATTTGACTCGTCCGCGCTGGCTGTATTGCTCGAATGCCGTCGCCAGGCTTTGGCTGCGGGCAAGGCTTTTTCGGTGCGCGGTGCGCCTGCGCGCCTGCATGAGCTGGCCAGCGTCTACGGCGTTGCCAAGCTCATTCCTGCCGCGGCGGCTGCGACCACCTGAGGCGCGTCGGCCGCTTTTGCCATGGCGATCGTTCGGCAAGGCCTTCGGCGGACCCGCGGCCATGCCAAAGGCTTCAGCCCTTAAAATATCGGGTTCATGCCTGCTATTTCATTTCAGTCCGTCTGTAAAACCTATTCAGCCACGCGAAGTCACACCGGCCCGGTGGTGCGGGCGCTTGACCACGTGAGTTTTGATATCCCGCAGGGAGAATTTTTCGGCTTGCTCGGTCCCAACGGTGCGGGGAAGACCACGCTCATCAGCATTCTGGCGGGCCTATCGCGGGTCACCAGCGGCCGGGTCCTGGTGCATGGCTGCGACGTCGTGACAGATCACGCCAATGCCAGGCGCAAGCTCGGCGTGGTGCCGCAGGAGTTGGTGTTTGACCCCTTTTTCACCGTGCGCGAGGCCTTGCGCATCCAGTCGGGTTATTTCGGCATCAAGCACAATGATGACTGGATTGACGAGCTGCTGGTCAGTCTCGGGCTGACCGACAAGGCCCATGCCAACATGCGCCAGCTTTCGGGCGGAATGAAGCGCCGCGTGCTGGTGGCGCAGGCGCTGGTGCACAAGCCGCAAGTCATCGTGCTTGACGAACCCACAGCGGGCGTCGATGTTGAGTTGCGCCAGACTTTGTGGCAGTTCATTGCCAAACTCAACAAGCAGGGCAGCACCGTCTTGCTGACCACGCACTACCTCGAAGAGGCCGAAGCCCTGTGTAGCCGTGTCGCCATGCTCAAGCAGGGGCGGGTGGTGGCACTCGACCAGACCTCGGCGCTGCTCAAGACCGCGTCATCCAACGTGCTGCGCTTCAAGATTGACAGCGAACTGCCTGCGCAATTGGCGGCCCGGGCCAGGATCACCGGCCGCATTGTTCAGTTGCCCGCGAACAACGCTCATGAAATCGAGCACTACCTGGCCGCCATTCGCGAGGCTGGGCTGGTGGCCGAAGACGTGGAAATCCGACGGGCTGATCTGGAAGACGTGTTTCTCGATGTGATGGCTGAAAAGGTCGTGGACGAACCTGTGCAAATCGATCTTGCGGGAATCGTGGCATGAGCGCCGAAAATCAGGGGGCCGTTATGGCGGGCTCCAGCGCCAGTGGCTGGCAAACCCTGTTCTACAAGGAAATTCTCCGTTTCTGGAAAGTCGGTTTTCAGACGGTCGGAGCCCCGATATTGACCTCGGTGCT
>MERZ01000120.1:4624-13084 GCA_001770785.1 Burkholderiales bacterium RIFCSPHIGHO2_12_FULL_61_11 | reverse complement strand
GGTTGGCGCGGGCGTGTTCGCCGCGACTGTATTTTTTGCCCAACCCAGCTTCGTCGCCCCGCTCTGGATTGTGGTGTTTGCGCTGCTCGGCGCCGGCATGCTGGGCGCCTTGGGCGTGGTGGCCGGCCTGTGGGCTGAAAAATTCGATCAAATGGCCGCTTTTCAGAATTTCCTCATCATGCCCATGACTTTTTTGAGCGGCGTGTTCTATTCGATACATTCGCTGCCGCCCTTTTGGCAAAAGATTAGCCACCTGAACCCGTTTTTCTACATGATCGACGGTTTCCGCTACGGCTTTTTTGGGGTCAGCGATGTCTCGCCCTGGCTGAGCCTGGGCATCGTGCTGGCCGCCTCGTTGATCGTCAGCGCCGTGGCGGTCAACCTGCTGCGCACGGGTTACAAAATCAGAAACTAAGCAAAAGACAAGGAACTGCAAAATCATGACCCGCGAAGAACTTCAAGCCATTATTTCCTCCAACCTGCCGTGCGAACATATCGACCTGACGGGCGACGGTCGGCACTGGGATGTCACTATCGTCTCCACCGCGTTTGAGGGCCTGCGCCCGATCCAGCGCCACCAGCGCGTTTATGCCACGCTGGGCAGCCGGCTGAAAAACGATGAGGTGCATGCCTTGTCCATAAAAGCCTGCACGCCCGCCGAGTGGGCGGCCTATGGCGCGTAATAGTCCAGCACCACAAGCATGAAGTAAAGACCCTATGGATAAGCTACGCATAAAAGGCGGCAACTCGCTGGCCGGCACGGTCGATATTTCCGGAGCCAAGAACGCCGCGCTGCCTGAGCTTTGCGCGGCCCTGCTGACCGCGCAAACGGTCACGCTTGAAAACGTGCCCGGTCTGCAGGACGTGGCCACCATGCTCAAGCTGATTCGCAACATGGGCGTGGTCGCCGAGCGCAGCCAAGGCGCGCCCGGCACCGTGACCCTCAACGCCGGTTCCCTGAGCTCACCCGAAGCGCCCTACGAGCTGGTGAAAACCATGCGCGCCTCGGTGCTGGCCCTAGGGCCGCTGCTGGCGCGTTTTGGCGAGGCCACGGTGTCGCTGCCCGGTGGCTGCGCCATCGGCTCGCGTCCGGTGGATCAGCACATCAAGGGCTTGCAGGCCATGGGCGCCGAAATAGCCGTCGAACACGGCTACATGCTGGCCAGGTTGCCAGCGGGCCAAAAGCGCTTGAAAGGCGCAAACATCACCACTGACATGGTCACCGTGACGGGAACCGAAAACTTCCTGATGGCCGCCACCCTGGCCGAGGGTGAAACCATTCTTGAAAACGCGGCGCAGGAGCCCGAAATCGGCGACCTGGCCGAGATGCTCATCAAGATGGGTGCCAAAATCGAGGGCCATGGCACCCGGCGCATCTGCATTCAGGGCGTGCAAAGCCTGCACGGCTGCACCCACCCGGTGGTGGCCGACCGGATCGAGGCGGGCACCTTTTTGTGCGCGGTCGCGGCTGCCGGCGGCGATGTGGTGTTAAGGCATGGCCGCGCTGATCACCTCGATGCGCTCATCGAAAAGCTGCGCGAAGCGGGGACCACGGTCACCGCGGGCGACGGCTTTATACGCATCCAGGCCCAGGGCCGCTTGAAGGCGCAGTCCTTTCGCACCACGGAATACCCCGGTTTCCCCACCGACATGCAGGCCCAGTTCATGGCGCTCAATGCCATTGCGGAGGGTACTAGCACCGTGACCGAGACGATTTTTGAAAACCGGTTCATGCACGTCAACGAAATGGTGCGGCTGGGCGCGAAGATCCAGATCGAAGGCAAGATGGCGGTCACGGAAGGCGTTGAAAAGCTCTCGGGCGCGACCGTCATGGCCACCGATCTGCGGGCTTCCGCCAGCCTGGTGATTGCCGGGCTGGTTGCTGAAGGTGAAACGCTGGTGGACCGCATTTACCACCTGGATCGTGGCTATGACCGGATGGAAACCAAGCTGCGCGGCATTGGCGCCGCCATCGAAAGAGTCAAGTCATGATTACTTTAGCCTTGTCCAAAGGACGGATCTTCGATGACATCCTGCCGCTGCTTAAAACAGCCGGTATTGAGGTGCTGGACGATCCGGAAACATCGCGCAAGCTGATTCTGGATACCAACCAGAGCGATCTGCGCGTGGTGCTGGTGCGCGCCACCGATGTGCCGACCTATGTGCAATATGGCGGCGCTGATCTGGGCGTGGTCGGCAAAGACACTTTGCTTGAATCGGGCAGCCAGGGCCTTTACCAGCCACTGGATTTGCAGATTGCCAAGTGCCGCATCAGCGTGGCGGTGCGCGAGGGGTTTGACTACGCCGCCGCGGTGAGGCAGGGCTCGCGCCTGAAAGTGGCGACCAAGTACGTGACGATTTCCCGCGACTTCTTTGCCACCAAGGGTGTGCATGTTGATCTTATCAAGCTCTACGGCAGCATGGAGCTGGCACCGCTCACCGGGCTGGCTGACGCCATTGTTGATCTGGTGTCCACCGGCAACACGCTCAAGGCCAATCATCTGGTGGAGGTTGAGCGCATCATGGACATCAGTTCGCACCTGGTAGTGAACCAGACCGCGCTCAAACTGAAACGCGTGCCCATCCGCAAGCTCATTGATGCTTTTTCCCTGGCACTTGCCCGATAACTCCTTCTTACCAGGAATGCTATGAATTTAGCAGCTGCTCCCGCCCGTCTGTCAAGCATTGCAAGCACTTTTGAGGCTCAATTCAGGGCGCGGCTGCATTGGTCCGCCGATACTGATGCGGCGATCGAGCAGCGCGTGGCCGATATTCTGGCCGACGTCCAGCAGCGCGGCGATGCGGCGGTGCTCGAATACACCGCCCGTTTTGACGGCTTGAACGTTGCCTCGATGAGCGCGCTCGAACTCACGCAAGCCGAACTGAAAGCCGCGTTTGACGCCATTCCCGCGGCCCAGCGCGACGCCCTGCAAGCCGCTGCAAAGCGCGTGCGCAGCTATCACGAGGCGCAAAAAAAGGCCAACGGCGAGAGCTGGAGTTACCGCGACGAAGACGGCACGCTGCTGGGTCAAAAGGTCACGCCGCTCGACCGCGTCGGCATTTACGTGCCCGGCGGCAAGGCGGCTTACCCGTCGTCAGTGCTGATGAACGCCATCCCCGCCCATGTGGCCGGTGTGGCGGAAATCATCATGGTCGTGCCCACGCCAAAAGGCGAGAAAAACGCCCTGGTTCTGGCCGCCGCCTACGTGGCTGGCGTGACCCGCGCCTTCACCATTGGCGGCGCGCAGGCCGTGGCCGCGCTGGCCTACGGAACAGCCAGTGTTCCCGCCGTCGACAAGATCACCGGCCCCGGCAATGCCTATGTGGCCGCCGCCAAGCGCCGCGTATTTGGCACGGTAGGCATCGACATGATTGCCGGGCCGTCCGAAATCCTGGTGCTGGCCGATGGCACCACCCCCGCCGACTGGGTGGCGATGGATTTGTTTAGCCAGGCCGAGCACGACGAGCTGGCGCAAAGCATTTTGTTGTGCCCGGATGCCGCCTACATCGACGAAGTGCAGGCGGCCATCAATCGCCTGCTGCCGCACATGCCGCGCGCCGAGATCATTGCCAAGTCCCTCAATGGCCGGGGCGCGCTGATTCACACGTGCAGCATGGAAGAAGCCTGCGTCATCAGCAACCGCATTGCGCCCGAGCATCTGGAGGTCTCCTCGCGCGACCCTCATCGCTGGGAACCCTTGCTCAAACACGCAGGCGCGATTTTTCTGGGCGCCTACACCAGTGAAAGCCTGGGCGACTATTGCGCGGGCCCCAACCATGTGCTGCCGACCAGCGGCACGGCGCGCTTTTCCAGTCCGTTGGGCGTGTACGACTTTCAAAAACGCAGCAGCATCATCGAAGTGAGCGAGCAGGGCGCGCAAACCCTGGGGCAGATTGCCTCGGTGCTGGCGCATGGCGAAGGCCTGCAGGCGCATGCGCGCGCCGCCGAGCTGCGTTTGCATGCCGTGCCTGAAATGAGGGTGAATAAATGACCGCGCCTGATTCCACATCGGCCCCCAGACTCAAAAAACTGATCCGCCAGGATGTGCAGTCCATGCATGCCTACGCCATTCAGGACTCGGCGGGAATGATCAAGCTCGACGCGATGGAAAACCCCCACCGCCTGCCCGCTGCCCTGCAAGCCCACCTTGGGCAACGGCTGGGTGCGCTGGCGCTGAACCGTTATCCGGATGGCCGCATCGATGACTTGCGCCATGCGCTGGCCGACTATGCCGGAATGCCCGAGGGCTTTGACATCATGCTGGGCAATGGCTCGGACGAGCTGATCGGGCTGCTTGCCATGGCCTGCGATGTGCCGGGCGCTTCCATCCTTGCGCCAGAGCCCGGCTTTGTGATGTATGGCATGAGCGCGAAGTTGCAAGGCTTGACGTTCATCGGCGTGCCCTTGACGGCCGACTTTGAACTTGACGAGGCCGCCATGCTGGCCGCCATTGCGCAGCACCAGCCGTCCATCACTTATCTGGCTTACCCCAACAATCCCACGGCCAATCTGTGGGACGATGCGGTGATTGAGAAAATCATCAACGCCGTGGGCGCGCAAGGCGGCCTGGTGGTGATGGATGAGGCCTATCAGCCGTTTTCGAGCAAGAGCTATATCGACCGCATTGCCAAACACCGCCATGTGCTGCTGCTGCGCACCCTGAGCAAGTTTGGGCTGGCGGGCGTGCGTATCGGCTACCTGATGGGCCCCAAGGCGCTGATTGCCGAAATCGACAAGGTGCGCCCGCCCTACAACATCAGCGTGCTCAACTACGAGTGCGCACTGTTTGCGCTGGAACATGGCGACGTGTTTGCGAGCCAGGCGCGCGAGTTGGTCGCGCAGCGCGCACTGCTGCTTGCCGCGCTCAGTGCCATGAAGGGCGTGAAAGCCTGGAAAAGCGATGCCAACATGATTCTTGTGCGCGTGCCGGATGCCGCCAAAACCTTCGAAGGCATGAAGCAGCGCAAGGTGCTGGTCAAAAATGTTTCTAAAATGCATCCATTGCTGGCCAATTGTCTGCGCGTCACGGTGGGAACCGCCGAGGAAAACGTGCAAATGCTGGCGGCGCTTGAAAAATCCCTATGACGACCTCCACTCAAGCTTCCCTCACCGCTGCGCGCACCGCGCAAGTCACGCGCAACACGGCCGAGACCCAAATCACCGTCAAGCTCAACCTCGACGGCACAGGCCAGGCCAAGCTTTCCACCGGCATTGGCTTTTTTGACCACATGCTGGAGCAGATCGCCCGCCATGGCCTGATCGATCTGGAAATTCAGGCCGAGGGTGACTTGCATATTGACGGTCACCACACGGTGGAAGACGTCGGTATCACGCTGGGGCAGGCCGTGGCCCAGGCCGTCGGCGACAAGAAGGGCCTGCGCCGTTATGGCCACGCCTATGTGCCGCTCGATGAGGCCTTGTCACGGGTGGTGATTGATTTCTCGGGCCGGCCTGGCCTGGACATGCACGTTCCCTTCAAAAGCGGCATGATTGGCACCTTTGATAGCCAGCTTGCCTATGAATTTTTCCACGGCTTTGTGAACCATGCGTTTGTCACGCTGCACATCGACAACCTCAAAGGCGACAACGCCCATCATCAGGCCGAAACCGTGTTCAAGGCCTTTGCCAGAGCCTTGCGCATGGCGCTGGAAATTGATCCGCGTGCCGCAGGTATGATTCCCTCGACCAAGGGCTCGCTGTAACAGTGGGCACAGAATGAGCACTTTTTCAGTTGTAGGTCGGTTAGCCTTTGCGGGCGTCACCCGACATTCCCCGTGTACACCGCAGCAATCGCCGATGTCGGGTTACGCTGCGCTAACCCGACCCACAAATAAGCCATGAAAACAGTCGCAGTGGTTGATTACGGCTCGGGCAATCTGCGTTCGGTGTCGCAAGCCGTTGCGCATGTGGCACAAGGCAGCGGCTACGAGGTGGTGGTCACTTCGCGGGCGCAGGATGTACTGGCTGCCGAGCGGGTGGTGTTGCCCGGCCAGGGTGCCATGCACGACTGCATGCGCGCCCTTGCCGAATCGGGTTTGCAGGAAGCGGTGTTGCATGCGGCCGCGCACAAACCGCTGTTTGGCGTGTGCGTCGGCATGCAGATGCTGCTGGACAGCAGCCATGAGGGGCTGCAGGGTGCCGCCACGCCGGGCCTGGGTCTGATTCACGGCGAAGTCGTCAAGTTTGATCTGGCCGGGAAAATCCAGCCTGATGGCAGCCGCTACAAGGTGCCGCAAATGGGCTGGAACCAGGTGTACCAATCAAGCCCGCCGCACCCCATTTGGGCAGGCGTTCCCGATGGCGCGTATTTCTATTTCGTCCACAGCTATTACGCCCGACCGTCGGATGCAAGCCACATCGCGGGCGAGGCCGACTACGGTGGGCGCTTTGCCGCCGCCATTGCACGTGATAATATTTTCGCCACCCAGTTCCACCCCGAGAAAAGCGCCGAGAACGGACTGGCCCTGTACCGTAACTTCCTGCATTGGAATCCCTGATCCGCACCGAAATTCATGCCGCCGTCGATCGCACCCGGAGCACCCAGGGTGAATCGTCTTTTTTAAAACCCACCCTTCGTTTTTTTCCTACTCCAACATGCTACTCATCCCCGCGATTGACTTGAAAGACAGTCTCTGCGTTCGCCTCAAACAGGGCGACATGGATCAATCCACCATTTTCAGTGATGACCCGGCCGCCATGGCACGAAGCTGGGTTGACAAGGGCGCGCGACGGCTGCACCTGGTGGACCTGAACGGCGCGTTTGCGGGCAAACCCAAGAACGAGGCGGCCATCAAGCGCATCCTGGCGGAAGTGGGCAGCGAAATCGATGTGCAACTCGGCGGTGGCATTCGGGATCTGGACACCATTGAGCGCTACCTGGATGCCGGCCTGCGTTACGTCATCATTGGCACGGCCGCGGTGAAAAACCCGGGCTTTCTGCAGGATGCCTGTACGGCGTTTGGTGGCCACATCATCGTCGGGCTGGACGCCAAGGACGGCAGAGTCGCCACCGACGGCTGGAGCAAGCTGACCGGCCATGAAGTGGTCGATTTGGGCAAAAAATTCCAGGACTACGGCGTCGAGTCCATTGTCTACACCGACATTGGCCGCGACGGCATGCTCAGCGGCATCAACATCGAAGCAACGGTCAGGCTCGCGCAGGCGCTGACAATTCCCGTCATCGCATCGGGCGGCCTGTCGAGCATGGCCGATATCGAAGCGCTGTGCGCCGTGGAAGATGAAGGCATTGACGGCGTGATCTGCGGCCGCTCCATCTATAACGGCAACCTCGATTTTGCGGCGGCCCAGGCGCGGGCTGACGAACTCAATGGCTGATGATGCCGCCTGACACAAAAGAGATTGGTGAGGTTGAAGATGACCACGCCTCTTGGGTGGTGGCCGCATACAAGAGGGCGTTGTCATTTATTGAGGTCAAGATTCCCGTCAATGTCAGAAAAATTCTCGTTGGCCATTGCCGCGCTCCTGGTCGGCGATTGAGCGTGCTTGAAATGGGGCAAATAGCGGGATACAAAGGAACACGGGCCGGCAGTCTGCAATATGGACTGTTTGCCGGGATGCTGTCCGACTCCATGAAAATGGAGTCGCCAGGGGGTGACAAAATTTCGGCCATAGGTGAGTGGGACAAAACTCCTGATGAGCGAGGCCACGGTGGTTGGGTCATGTATGACGAGTTGGCCATTGCTCTGGAAGAGTTGGGCTGGGTTACTCCCGAAACCGCGCCGAAACAGGAACAAGACTTTTCTTTCGCTGATTTGACCACCACTAGATTGGCCGAAACGACTCTAAGAGTTGGACAGTACATCTTTCGCAGTGAACTGTTGAACTATTGGGGTGCTTGTGCTGTTACCGGCTGTGACGTGAGCGAAATTTTGATTGCTTCGCATATCGTGCCGTGGTCGGAGTCTGGTGATCAAGAGCGTTTGGATGTTTATAACGGGCTGCCGTTGACGCCTAATCTGGACCGACTGTTCGATCGGTACCTCATCAGTTTTGATGAATCCGGCTTAATTCAGATTGCCCCCTCCCTGCCTATGGCATCTTTAATAGCGCTGGGCGTACATTCACAATTGAAACTGATCAAGCTCGCGCCAGAACATATTCCTTATCTAAAAAGGCATTTAAGCCATTTTCGAGAATTGCAAAAATGTTAACCAGTCGCATCATTCCCTGCCTCGTCGCCGTCGCTGAACGCCCTGGGTGGCCCCATGACTGACGACATCCGCTGGCAGCAGCGACTGGCTAGTTTTCAGCGCGCCTTGGCGCAGCTTGAAGCGGCGGTAACCCTTCGCCGAAGCAGGCCCCTGAGCGAGTTGGAGCAACAGGGTTTGATTCAAGCCTTTGAATTCACGCACGAGCTGGCCTGGAATGTGATGAGAGACTACCTGCGTAGCCTGGGCCAAGAAGGACTGTTGGCCTCTCGCGACTCCACTCGTGCTGCC
>MERZ01000120.1:0-4605 GCA_001770785.1 Burkholderiales bacterium RIFCSPHIGHO2_12_FULL_61_11 | reverse complement strand
TTCCCACACCTACAACCTTGCCACGGCGAACGCACTGACCCTCAAAATCGCCGAAAGCTACGCGGCCTTGTTTGTTGAGTTTGAGCGAAAAATGCGGGAGGTGCGACGTGACGCCGGAACTTGATGTACCAACTCAGCCCGTCCCCAGCCTGGATGCCGGGTTTGGTTTGTCAGCGCGCGCCTTGGCTTCGCTACGGTCCCTGTTCGCAGCCCAGCCCTTGATTCGAAGGGCCATCGTCTATGGTTCACGCGCCAAAGGCAACTATCGTCCGGGCTCTGACATTGACATTACGCTGGATGCGCCCGACCTTGGTTTCGATGCGTACTTGCGCTTGTGTTCGGAGGCTGACGACCTGATGCTGCCGTGGCAGATTGATCTCTCTTTGTTGTCTCAAATCGACAATCCGGATTTGCTTGACCACATTGAGCGAGTCGGTAAACCACTCTGGATCAAAAAAGATTAACCATGCTCGCTAAACGCATCATCCCCTGCCTCGACGTGACCGGCGGCCGCGTCGTCAAAGGCGTCAATTTTGTCGAACTGCGCGACGCCGGTGACCCGGTGGAAATTGCCGCTCGTTACAACGAGCAGGGCGCTGACGAGCTGACTTTTCTGGACATCACCGCCACCAGTAATGGGCGGGATCTGATCCTGCACATCATCGAAGCCGTGGCGTCTCAGGTCTTTATTCCCTTGACGGTGGGCGGCGGAGTGCGAACGGTCGACGACGTGCGCCGCCTGCTCAATGCGGGGGCGGATAAGACCAGTTTCAACTCGGCGGCGCTGGCCAATCCGCAGGTGATAGAAGATGCATCCGGCAAATACGGCGCGCAATGCATTGTGGTGGCGATTGACGCCAAGCGCCGCAGCGAACTAGATGCCAGGACGCGCGGCCCGGGCTGGGATGTTTACAGCCACGGCGGCCGCAAGAACACCGGCCTGGATGCCGTGGCCTGGGCCATCGAAATGGCGCGGCGCGGCGCGGGCGAGATTTTGCTGACCAGCATGGATCGCGACGGCACCAAGTCGGGCTTTGACCTGGCGCTCACCCGTGCCGTGAGCGACGCCGTCAGTGTTCCGGTGATTGCCTCCGGCGGCGTCGGCAACCTTGATCATCTGGCCGACGGCATCCAGATCGGGGGCGCCGATGCGGTGCTGGCGGCCAGCATTTTTCACTATGGTGAATACACCGTGAAACAAGCCAAGCAGCACATGGCCATGCGCGGCATTCCGGTGCGCCTTTAAAGATTCAAGCATTTTAGGCATCTAGCCAAATAACAACGGGTGTTAGTAGCTATTGATTTGATAGTAAGTGCGGTACTCCACGCCGCAGCTGCGCACAATCACGGACAATGCAAAGCATGAATTGGATAAACGAAGTCCGATGGGATGACAAGGGATTGATTCCGGTGATTGCGCAGGAAGCGTCCAGCGGCGATGTGCTGATGTTTGCCTGGATGAACCACGAGGCGCTGCAAAAAACCGTTGAGCTCGGCCATGCGGTGTATTTCAGTCGCTCGCGTGGGCGCTTGTGGCACAAGGGCGAAGAGTCCGGGCACTGGCAAACCGTTCACGAAATCCGGCTTGACTGCGACAATGACGTGATATTGCTCAAGGTGACGCAACTCGGCCACGAACCCGATCAACCTGGAATCGCCTGCCACACCGGTCGCCACAGTTGCTTCTTTCAGCTTTACAAAGACGGCCAATGGGTCGTCGCCGAGCCGGTCTTGAAAGATCCCGGCAGCATCTACAAGTAATGGGCACTAGACACCATGTCCTCCAATGACACTCTCCAGCGCTTGGCGCACATTATTGAGAGCCGCAAGCCGGCCCAAGGCGGCGACGCGGACAAAAGCTATGTGGCGCGCTTGCTGCAGCGGGGTCCCGACGCCTTTTTGAAAAAAATTGGCGAGGAAGCCACCGAAACCGTGATGGCCGCCAAGGATATTGATCACGGCGGTGCCACCCCCGAACTCAAAGGCAAGCTGGTCGGCGAAGTCGCTGACCTGTGGTTTCACAGCCTGATCGCACTGGTCCATTACGGATTGAGTCCGGCCGACGTGATGGCCGAGCTGGAACGCCGCGAAGGCACCAGCGGTATTGAAGAAAAAGCGCTGCGCAAGGCGCAGCACCGCGACGCGGCTGAAAAGGCTTGAGCCATGGAAACCGATTTGGCCGAATTCGAAATCAGGAATCCCAACGGTCGCACCGTCATGCATGTGCTGTATGGCCTGCACACGCTGGCATGGTTCAGCGGCGGTGTTTTTGCGGTGATCGCGCTCATCATCAACTACGTCCGGCGTGCCAACGAATCGGACGTGCTGTTCGTTGACCACCACAATTACATGATCGCGACATTCTGGTGGACGCTGCTGTGGCTGGTTTTGCTCTCGCCTCTGTGGTTGCTGCTGGTGCTGCCCGGCGCCATTGCCTACGGCCTTGTCTGGCTCTGGTACTTGTACCGCTGCGTGCGGGGCTGGATGCGCTTTAACAGCAACCGGCTAACCTGAACAAAAACCCTATCCTGATCGTGATTGACCCCATGAGCCCTTCCGCGCACTGTATTTTCTGCAATATCGCCGCGGGAACCATTCCCAGCCGAAAGGTGTACGAGGACGACGAGCTGTTCGCCTTTGACGACATCAAGCCCTGGGCGCCGGTACATTTTCTGATCATCCCCAAGACGCATATCCCGTCAATGGCGCAGGCGGGCCCCGAGCACGCGCCACTGCTGGGGCGCATGATGGTGCTGGCACCCAAGCTGGCCATGGAGCAGGGCTGCAACCCCTACCCTGAAGGCGGTTTCCGCATGCTGGTCAATACCGGGGCCGAAGGCGGTCAGGATGTGCATCACCTGCATATTCACGTCATGGGCGGCCCCCGGCCCTGGCTCAAAGGATAGTCAAGGCTCAGGGAACCCCTGGACGCGCGAGGACACTAACTTACAAGCGCAAGGGTGTAATCCGCGCTTAGGTAACTGGGGCCTTTAGAATCAGCATAATGACGTGTAAATTCGCAAACCTGTAATGACAGATTAGGAGCAAAACATGGGTGGACTTTCCATTTGGCACTGGTTGATCGTGCTGTTGATCGTGGTGATGGTGTTTGGCACCAAGAAACTCAGGAACATGGGCAGCGACCTCGGTGGCGCTGTCAAGGGCTTCAAGGACGGCATGAAAGAAGGCGGGCAAACTGCCGCTGACGACAAGCCTGCCGAGCAGGTCACCAATTCCCAATCAGCCGACAAGGCTGACAAGACTACCATCGACGTCGAAGCCCGGCAAAAGTCTTGACATATATGTTGGCCCCCACGCTTGCCGCTTCGCGTGCTGCGCTGCCCCCCGGGGGGGCTGGCCTTGCTTGGGGCGGCCCGGCGCTGCGGCCTTTGGCCCCCACGCTTGCCGCTTCGCGTGCTGCGCTGCCCCCCGGGGGGGGCTGGCCTTGCTTGGGGCGGCCCGGCGCTGCGGCCTTTGGCCCCCACGCTTGCCGCTGCGCGTGCTGCGCTGCCCCCCGGGGGGGCTGGCCTTGCTTGGGGCGGCCCGGCGCTGCGGCCTTTGTCCCCCACGCTTGCCGCTGCGCGTGCTGCGCTGCCCTCCGAGGGGGCTGGCCTTGCTTGGGGCGGCCCGGCGGCCGGACTGACCCTCGAACCTACCCCGCATGATTGATCTGGGCATCTCCAAGCTGGCGCTGATCGGTGCCGTGGCCTTGATCGTGATCGGTCCGGAAAAGTTGCCACGCGTGGCCCGCACCGTGGGCACCCTGTTGGGCAAGGCGCAACGCTATGTGGCCGACGTCAAGCAGGAAGTGAGCCGGTCGATGGAGCTTGACGAGCTCAAGAAGATGAAGGAAACCGTTGAAGAGGCGGCCCGCGACGTCGAAACGTCGGTCCAGACCAACGCCCGTGATTTTGAGAAATCGTGGGCTGAAACCACCGATGCGGCATCTGGCAACAAGTTGCCCGGTCTGGAAATATTTCCTGAATACAAGCACCCGAAAAAGAAGTGGCGGCTCAAGCAGGGCGCGACGCCGCTATGGTACAAAGCCCGTTCGGGTGTGCGTACCAAGGCGCTGTCGGGTGCCGCCCGGGTGGCCCGTTTTCGTCCACAATCAGGTCGCTGACCAGGCTTTATTGCTGATCTTCCTTCTTTGATCTTTCATTGTTCGCGCACTCCGGCGCGACTCATCCAGCGCAAATTTCCTTCATGAGCGACCCCGACACCCAAAAAAGCGACAAACCCGACGAACTTGCGGGCACCGAGCAGCCCTTTGTGCAGCACCTTGTGGAGTTGCGCGACCGGATGATCAAGGCGGTGATTGCCATTGGCGTTGTGGCGGCCGTTCTGGCGCTTTTTCCCGGCCCGGGCGCATTGTATGACCTGATGGCCGCGCCGCTGGTGGCGAGCCTGCCCAAGGGGGCTACGCTGATCGCCACCAACGTCGTCTCGCCGTTTGTGGTGCCGATCAAGATCATGTTCATGGCTGCCTTCATGATTGCGCTGCCGGTGGTGCTCTACCAGGTCTGGGCCTTTATTGCGCCAGGACTTTATTCGCACGAAAAAAAACTGGTCATGCCACTGGTTGTTTCCAGCACGCTGCTGTTT
>MERZ01000119.1 GCA_001770785.1 Burkholderiales bacterium RIFCSPHIGHO2_12_FULL_61_11 | reverse complement strand
GCGTCGGACATTACCTTTCTGCCTGAAAAAATCAGCCGGGCTATCCAGTAAGCTGTCTGTGGTGTTTGTGGGTCTGGCCTGACGTGGCACCGTCCAATAAAACCGCCTGATACCGTGAAGAGGCCAGGCGATCACACCGGCCGGACGGGCCGCGCGGTCAGTTGACCGGCTCGGTGATAAAGCCGATTTTGTGCAGGCCGGCCTGTTGCGCCGCAGCCATGGCCTGGGCCACCCGTTCGTAGCGAACCGCCTTGTCGCCGCGAATATGCAGTTCGGGCTGCGGATTTTGCGCGGCCGCCGCCTGCAAGCGCGATGCCAGGTCCGGGTCGTCGATCTTCGCTTCGTTGAGGTAATAAATGCCTTGTGCGTCCACCGTCAGGCGAACCGTTTCGGGCTTGACGTTTTGCGCCTCGTTGTTCGCGCGGGGCAAATCGATGTTGACCGCATGTTTCATCACCGGCACAGTGATGATGAAGATGATCAGCAGCACCAGCATCACGTCCACCAGCGGCGTCATGTTGATCTCGTTCATCACCTCGTCGGTGTCGTCCTGGGTTCCAAAAGCCATGGTATTTCTCGCTTTGGAGGTTAATTCGTTGAATTTATGCTTTTTTCATCGGCACGACATTGGCCGGGCCGCTGCTGTTGACCCGGGCACCCGTCACAAAGTAGGCGTGCAGATCATGGGCGAAGCGGTTGAGTTTTTGCAGCACACCCTTGTTGCCGCGCACCAGCGCGTTGTAGCCCAGCACCGCCGGAATCGCCACTGCCAAGCCGAGCGCCGTCATGATCAGCGACTCACCCACCGGGCCGGCCACCTTGTCGATGGTTGCCTGGCCCGCCGTGCCTATGCTCAGCAGCGCGTGGTAAATGCCCCAGACCGTGCCGAACAGGCCGATGAAGGGTGCCGTCGAGCCGACTGAGGCGAGGACGGCCAGGCCGGACTGCAGGCGCGAGGTGAACTCATCCATGGTGTTGCGCAAGCTGCGTGTGACCCAGTCGCTCACGTCCAGCGCGTCGTGCAGGTGCGCCTTGGTGTTGCGGTGGTGGGCGGTGGCTCCATGGCCTTCGATGGCCAACTGGCGGAACGGGTTGCTCGGGTCGCTGCCTAGTTTGGCCAGGCCGACGGCGAAGTCTGCGCTGTGCCAGAAGTCTTCGGCAACACTGGCGATTTTTTTGTATTTCAGGACGTCCAGCGTCTTGATGATGATGACGACCCAGGACGCCAGCGACATGCCCAGCAGCAGGACGGCCACCGTCCTGGTGACAAAGTCGCCTTGTGTCCAGACGTTCATCAAACCAAATTGTGAATTCATAACCTAGTTACTCCAGAACAAAATTAATAGGGGCTTTGAGCAAAAACTGGGTGTTCTCCGTGACATCCGCTCGCCGGAAAGGGGTGACCTGTGAGGCCATCACGGCATCGCGCGCTGCGCGGTCCAGGCGCTCGAAACCACTGGACTTGAAGACGTCTGCACGCTTGGCATAACCGGCGGCGCTGTAATACACCGCAACAATAACCAGGCCGGATTCACCGAGGCGTTTGCTAAGCAACGGGTAAACCGGCCGCGCCGGCAGGATGTACTCGGTTTCGCCCTGCGTGATTTCTACCAGGCGCGGCGCGGTCGGCTGGGCCGGAGGCGCGGGGGCGAGTGCGACCGGGACAGCGATGGGCGCAGCGCGTGGCTGCGGCTCGACCACACCAGTGGGTGCATTCGGCGTGGCCAAGGGGTCCTGGATGGCCACAGG
>MERZ01000118.1:16823-21621 GCA_001770785.1 Burkholderiales bacterium RIFCSPHIGHO2_12_FULL_61_11 | reverse complement strand
TGAACAGCCAGTAGCTGAGCGGAAAGACAAGAATTGGCGTACAGAGCGTCACCACAGTTGCCACCGACAGCGGGATATAGCGCATGGAAGCAATCATGGAAATTTGTGCAGAAATGGTACAGACACCGACAAGTGCATACAGCCAGACACAGCCGGGGCTGGCCGTTCGCAAACAGGCCACAAGCTCTCGTTTACCGGCACTGAAAGCAAGGTGCAGTGCCAGCCCGCAGACCGCTCCCACCAGCGCGCCAAGCACGGGCTCGTTCCAGCTGCGCACGGCCGAGCCGCGCAGCACGTTGCCGACGCGTAAGCCAATGAGCTGCCCAGGCCCAAAAGTAAGACCGATTGCACCATGCGCCCACGCACTGCCTCATGAAACCTCATGGGCATCCCAATGCCTCTGGAGGCCTGATCAGCAATAACCTTACGACGGGAAAAAAATCCTGGCTGGTAACTCACCAGCATCAAGCCGCCGATGGTCAAAAACATGCCCAGCGCGACCAACAGAGTCAAGCGCTCGTCAAGCAGCGACCAGGCAATCACGGCTGTAAACAATGGGCTGTTCACCTGAAAAATACTTGCCTTGGCGGGACCAAAACGTACCACGGATTCGTAAAGAAACCACCGGCCGAGGTAGGTCGAAAATGCACCCGCTGCCGCGAACAGCCAGAAAGCCCGAGCATCCCAGCGAACGCCTCCAACCCGCATGGCCAGCTCTAGCGCAAGAGCCAGTGCAGAAAAGACGACGTTGGTGGATGCTGCAATCAAGAACCCCAGGTTGAGAGGAATCCGGTCTGAAGCAACTTTGGTGACCAGGATGCCTGCAGTAAAAAGCAGCAGCGCACACACCGCCAGCAGGTAGCCGAGAAGCACATCAGACATCAGTTGCCAGGCTCTCGGACTTGTGCTCCATGAGACGTCAAATTTTAAACACTTCAAGCGACTCGGGGGCAAACAGCTCACGCGGCTGCAGCAGACGCTTTGAAAGGCCTTGCTCAAACGAGTAGCGCAGAAAGGTTTGCAGTGTGGCTTCGTTTTTTTCGAGACCATAAGGCCAGAAGTCTTCGCCCATTTCGCGCCTGACCTGCTCCACATGCGACGTCAACCACGGCAACATGGTCTTGAGCGCAGCGGTTTCATACAGGTCTTCATAGGTACGGCGCTGCGCTTCTGTCAGTGCCTTCATCATCGACTGGGCGATCCAGCGATTCGCCTCGTACACATCGCGGCGCAGGGCCACCGTGTGCATGATGGGAAAAATGCCCGTTTCCCTGAAATAGTTGCGCTCAACCTGCTCATAGTCTTCGAACAGGCGTTTGACCTTGCCACCGCCGTTCAAAAAGCTGGAGGGCATGCGGGCCGTGTACAGCGCATCAATCTCGCCGTCGAGCAACATTTTTGACAAGGTCTGTTCCGGGCCAATACGCTGCACCTTGATGTTGGGCGGCAAATTGAGCTTTATTTTCTCGTCGCGGCCGGGCTCTTCCTCACCCCCCGTGAAATAGGTCACGCTGTCCACCGGCACGCCGTAATGGTCGGACAGGATGCCCCGGATCCACACCGGCGCCGTCATCTGGTATTCCGGATTGCCGACCCGCTTGCCGATCAGGTCTTTGGGTTCGCGAATGCCTGAATTGGCATTGACATAAATACACGAGTGCCGGAAAAAACGCGACGGAAACACGGGTATCGCCACAAAGGGGCGCGCCTCGCTGAACAGCGACACGGTATAGGACGACAGCGAGAGTTCCGCCACCTCGAATTCCTGGTGCCGCAGCATGCGGAAAAAGGTTTCCTCCACCGGCATGTTGAGGTAGTTCAGATCAATCCCGTCGGGCTGGATGCTGCCATCCATCAGGGCGCGGGTGCGGTCGTAGTTCCAGCAGCCGAAGGTCAGTTTGAGTTTGGACATGCTTACTCTGATTTGATCCCTGCTGCGGTGATGGCTTTGGCCAGGCGTTCGTTCTCGCCAAGAATGGCCTTGTTGTAGTCGACCGGGCCGCTGCCAATCGGGTCAATACCCGCGTTGTTGAGGGTTTGAATAACTTCGGGCATTTTGGCGATGGCGGCTATTTCTGCGCTGATGCGCTCAATCGCACTGGTCGGTGTTCCGGTGGATGCCAACACGCCAATGATGGGCGCAAAGTCAAAACCAGGAATGATTTCTGCAATGACAGGCACAGTGGGCGCCTGGCTGGAGCGCTGCGCAGCATTGGATGCCAACAGTTTGACCTGCCCCGATTTTACAAACCCGGCCAATGAAGGCAATGCCGAGAACAACACTTCAACCTGACCGCCAATCAGCGCCGGTACCGACTGACCCGTACCTTTAAACGGTACGTGTGTAATGTCCAGTCCGAGCGAGGCTTTCATGGCTTCCATCGTCAAGTGATGCGTGCTGCCAATGCCCGATGAGCCGTAGTTGAGTGTGCCGGGCCTGGACTTGGCCAGCGCAATGAACTCCTGCAACGTGTTGACCGGAACTTTGGGATTGACGGCCAAATACAGCGGTGCGCGTGCTGCCAGTGACACGGGCATGAAGTCTTTTTTGTAGTCGTAACCCAGATTCTTGTAGATGGCAGGATTGATGGAGAACATGGAGCCATCCGTCACCAGAAAGCTGTAGCCGTCTTTGGGCGATGAGGCCAGCGCTTGCGCTGCCACCACGCCGTTGGCACCAGGCCTGTTGTCAACCACCACCGACTGGCCCAGTTTGTCGCCCAGCCGCTGGGCAAAAATACGCGCTACTGTGTCAGGCAGGCCCCCCGCCGAGTACGGCACGATGAATTTAAGTGGCTTGTTGGGGTAGGTTCCTTGCGCGCGTGCAAGCATGGGCAAGGCAAAGGTGCACGCCGTCAGAACGGCGGTGGCAAGCAAAAGAATACGACGTTGTTTCATGAAATGTCTCCTTGTGGGTTGTACTAAGATTATGTTTGCGATTTTTTCACTTGCGAAAAACATGAAGACTCTGCGCTACTGAGCAGACGTCGAGTAAGAGGGCTCCAGCGCAGGTTGGTTCGAGTCCCACACGCAGGACGCGGGGAACACACGCCAGTCCGTGGTTTTTGGTACGATGGCTTGGAAAGCGCATACGCTGGACGGGATGCGGGCCTCACCGGTGCCGATCGCCGGCACACCGTTCTGGAACGCGCGTACGGCATCCAGCATCTGTTTGCGGAACTCCACTATCGCCAGATCACTCGCTCCCAGCCGGTCGTGGGTACGGTCGGCAATCGGGCCCATCGTCACCCACATCGCAACGTCCTGGTTCGGGAAACCGCTGATGCCGGTGAAGTTGCCTGCTTTCATGGCAGCGCGGTCCTGCCAGAAGGAATTGTCGCGATTGCGCAGCGGCCGGTACTTGTCGTCCAGATCTACACCGATTTGCTGGCCCAGGAACTTGCGCCAGGCATTCGTGTCCGGGGTCGTGTCCGGATGCCCCCACGCCATGAAATAGAAGGCAGTGTTGGTGTCGTCCATGGGCACATTGATATTGGCCACGTTGTACAGGTTGTTGGGTGGAATCAGCGCCGTGGCAGGCGCCACGAATACCGTCGAGCGCACGTAGTCGTGGGTCGCGGCGTTGTTGATCGGCCGACGAATGGCCGCATATCTGAAACCATAAGCGGCGCGCTCCACCTGCATGCGTGGCGCCTTGTCGGTCGAGGGCCGTAGGAACTTGTCGCCGGTGGCCTTGGCTCCATCCACACGGGCGGGCACAAAGTCGGATGAGTGCAGGCTGGAGCTGTGGGCCGAGTCGATGGCACCCTCCAGAATCTGGGCCCAGTTGCATGGGATGATGGCTTTCGCAATCGCCACTTGCGTGTCGGCCGTGGGCGCCCAAGCCGGCGGCTGAAACTCTGGCTGGGTTTCAGACGGGCCCATGTAAGTCCACACAAAACCGCCCCATTCCTTGGTCGGATAGGCCAGGTGTTTAACCTTTTGCGCCATACCGCTCGCTGCGGGCTCTGACACCATTTCCAGCACGTTGCCCTCCACATCCATCTTCCAACCATGATACAGGCAGCGCAGGCCACAGTCTTCGTTACGACCGAACACCAGAGACGCGCGCCGGTGCGGGCAATATTCGTCCATCACGCCAACCCGGCCATTGGTGTCGCGAAAAACCACCAGATCTTCGCCAAATACACGCGCCTTGATCGGTGTGCCGTCGGGTTCGCTGACTTCTTCGATCAGGCAAACCGGTGTCCAGTGGCGGCGCATCAACTGACCCATGGGTGCCCTGCCTTCCACGCGGCATAACAATTCATTTTCTTCAGAAGTCAACACGTTTTTTTCCTTTTGACTGATATTGATCAAACAACTTGCAAATTTATTCTTAGTTGACTAAGATTATTGGCACTTGTCCGGTTTGTCAAGCACTTTTTGACGACGGTCAACGCTGGAGACTTGTCCGTGAATGCCAACAATGCCGTATCGATTCCGCCCGTAGAGCCGCCATTTTTTGAACTGAAGGTGGAGCGCAAGGCCACTGTTGCGAAAGACACTTATTGGTTCGAGCTGCGCCATCCTCAGGGCCTGCCTCTGTCACCGTTCACAGCCGGATCGCATCTCACGGTGCAGGTGCCCGGCGGAACACGGCGCAACTATTCGCTGTGCGGCGACCCGGCCAACACCGAGGCCTACCAGATCGCCGTGAAGCGCGACGCATTCGGGCGCGGCGGCTCGATCAGCATGGCCGACGACCTACACCAGGGAGACCTGTTGCCGGTCAGCGCGCCGCGCAACAATTTTGAGCTGCACCCGCGCGCGACCGACTTCCTGTTTATTGCAGGCG
>MERZ01000118.1:9728-16792 GCA_001770785.1 Burkholderiales bacterium RIFCSPHIGHO2_12_FULL_61_11 | reverse complement strand
GACATCAATTCTGAATTTCCGGGCCAGGTTACCCTACACCATGACAACGGCGATATGGCGCAAGCGCTGGATCTGTGGCCGGTGTTTGAAAAGCCAGCCAACGCACATGTTTACTGCTGCGGCCCGAAAGGCCTGATGGACAGCGTGGCGGACATGTCGGGCCACTGGCCCTCGGGCTCCGTGCATTTTGAAAGCTTTGGGGTGGATGCCAAGGCCTGTGCAGACAACAAACCCTTTACCGTGCGCCTGCAAAAATCAGGCGCCACTGTTGAGGTGGGCGCTGAGCAGACCATCCTGGAAGCCTTGCGGGCCGGCGGCTACCGCGTGTCGAGCTCCTGCGAAAGCGGCACATGCGGTTCCTGCAAAACGCGCCTGCTCGCCGGCGAGGCCGAGCACCGCGACATGGTGCTGAGCGAAGACGAGCAAGCCGGCCAGATCATGCTCTGCGTGTCGCGTGCAAAATCGGCTGAACTGGTGCTGGACCTATGAAAAACCGGACATTGCAGATCGGCGTCATTGGTTTGGGTCGGGCTTTTACGCTCATGTTGCCCACGTTTGTGCATGACAACCGCGTCAAGCTGGTGGGAGCAACTGACCCAATAGCCGCCGCCAGGGCGCAGTTCGAAAAAGATTTTGGTGCACCCAGTTACGAGTCGGTTGAGGCGTTGTGCGCCAACCCGGCGATTGAAGCGCTCTACATCGCCTCCCCACATCAATTTCATGCCGCGCACGTGCGCTTGGCCGCTTCGTTTGGCAAACACGTGATGGTTGAAAAACCAATGGCACTCACGCTGGATGAATGCACCAGCATGATTGAGGCCACCCGCAGCGCGGGCGTACATCTCATCGTCGGCCACAGCCACAGCTTCAACACGCCCATCAAGCGCACCCGTGAAATCATCGACAGCGGAATCTATGGTGCTGTCCGGATGATCACAGCCTTGAACTTTACCGATTTTCTGTACCGGCCACGGCGCCCGGAAGAGCTGGACACCCAGGCCGGCGGCGGCGTCATTCACAGCCAGGCGACCCACCAGATGGACATCGTCCGCCTGCTGGGAGGCGGGCTGGTAAGCAACGTGCGAGCCCACACCGGTTCATGGGACGCTGCCCGGCCGACCGAAGGTGCTTACAGCGCACTGCTGGGGTTTGAGGGCGGCGCTTTTGCATCCGCCACGTACAGCGGCTACGGCCACTACGATTCGGACGAGCTAGTGGAAAACATAGGCGAGATGGGTCAAGTGAAAGGCCCCGGTGACTACGGTGCGGCGCGCAAGCGTCTGCAAAGCGCTGCCACTTCTGCTGAGGAAACAGCGCTGAAAGCGACACGTAACTATGGCGGCAGCCTGTATCTATCCGGTACTGCCTTGCCCAAAGATCTGGCACACCAGCATTTCGGCCATGTCATCGTGAGCTGCGAAAAGGCGGACCTGCGGCCCGGCGCTTCAGGCATCGCGATCTATACCGACAGCCAGAAAATTCTGGAACCCCTGCCTGCGCCTGTCATTCCCCGTCAGGAAGTGATAGACGAGCTCTTTGGGGCAGTGGTGAATGGCAGCCCGGCGGTTCACAGCGGTGAATGGGCCCGTGCCACCACGGCGGTCTGCCTGGCCATTCTTGAATCCGCGCGGGCGAATAGCGACTGCAAACCTCGGTATCAAGTCAGTCACAATGCCAACTCATGACGAGCGACACACAAAACATCATTCACCACTGGCGGGAAGCCGTCCCCAACGACCGTCTGGCGCACCTGATACGCGATACGGAGCGGGCCTTCCGAAAGGCATTGCAGGTCAGGCTGGCCGAGTATGCCGTGCCGTTTGGCCACTGGAGTTTTTTAAGGATTCTTTGGGAGGCCGATGGCCTGACCCAGAAGGAACTGAGTGAGCGTGCCGGCGTGATGGAGTCCACCACATTTTCCGCCATGAAAACCATGGAGGCACAGGGCTATATCCGGCGCAAGCAGCTACCAGACAACAAGAAAAATGTTTATGTCTACCTGACGGTAAAAGGCCGGGCACTGAAGAAAAAACTGGTGCCCATGGCGGAGGACACCAACAGCATCAGCACCAGCGGTCTTTCACCCGATGACCTAATGACCACACGCAGGGTGCTGCTGGCCATGATCGAAAATCTGGCGCAGGACAAACAGGGAAGGAACAGCCACGCCCCCTGCCCTCCCGCAAAGCGCCGCGCCACGAAGAAAACAAAGCCGCCGGGCTGATCCTGAACGCGCCGTCAGAGCAGCTTGACGCCGGTCTTGGCCTGCACCGCTTCACGCGTGACGCCGGGCGCAAGCTCGACCAGTTTCAACCCTCCAGGCGTCACGTCCATCACCGCCAGATCAGTGATGATGCGATCGACCACGCCGACGCCGGTGAGTGGCAGCGTGCATTTCGGCAGAATTTTCAGGTCTTCGGTGCCGTCCCTCTTTTTGGCAACATGCTCCATCAGGACGATCACGCGCTTGACACCGGCAACCAGATCCATGGCGCCGCCCATGCCCTTGACCATCTTGCCGGGGATCATCCAGTTAGCCAGGTCGCCCTGCTCGCTGACCTGCATGGCGCCCAGGATGGACAGGTTGATCTTGCCGCCGCGGATCATGGCGAAGCTGTCGTGGCTGCCGAAGATTGACGAGCCGGGAATGGTGGTGACGGTCTGCTTGCCGGCATTGATCAGGTCGGCATCGACCTGGTCCTCGGTAGGGAACGGGCCGATGCCGAGCATGCCGTTTTCAGACTGCAGCCAGACTTCCTTGTCATCGGGAACGAAATTGGCCACCAGCGTCGGGATGCCGATGCCGAGGTTGACGTAAAAGCCGTCTTCGAGTTCCTGCGCGGCGCGTTCCGCCATTTGATCTTGGGTCCAAGGCATATTTTTCTCCAGTTGGGGACAGATATGGCCGCTACGCGGCTGCGGCCTGTCCCGCAAGGGTTATTTGGATTCGGTAAGGGTTTTCTTTTCGATGCGCTTTTCGGGGTGGGCGTTGAGCACGATACGGTGCACATAAATGCCGGGCAGGTGAACCGAATCGGGCTCCATGTCGCCGGTTTCCACCACCTCTTCCACTTCGACGATGCAAATCTTGCCGGCCATGGCGGCGGCCGGGTTGAAGTTGCGCGCGGTCAGGTGGAACTGCAGGTTGCCGGACTTGTCGGCGCGCTGCGCCTTGACCAGAGAGACCTCGGGCACCAGAGCGAGCTCCATCACATAATCCTCGCCGTCAAACTCGCGCAATTCCTTGCCTTCGGCCACCAGGGTGCCGACACCGGTCTTGGTGAAGAAGGCCGGAATGCCGGCGCCGCCCGCGCGCAGCTTTTCTGCCAGCGTGCCCTGGGGCGTGAACTCGAGCTCCAACTCGCCCGCGAGAAACTGTCGCTCGAATTCCTTGTTCTCGCCGACATAGCTGGAAATCATTTTTTTGATCTGCCGGGTTTCCAGCAGTTTGCCCAGACCAAAGCCATCGACACCGGCGTTGTTGGAAATCACGGTGAGGTTTTTGACCTGGCTGTCGCGCAGCGCATCAATCAGCGCCTCCGGGATGCCACACAAGCCAAAGCCGCCGACAGCCAGCAGTTGGCCGTCCTTGACCACACCCTTGAGAGCCTCCGCAGCGGAGGGAAAAAGTTTGTTCACAAAAAATCTCCTTGTATCGTTCGGCTTCAAGCCAATCCTTTACGATACTACCTATTCAAATACGTAGTTCTTCGTAAAGGTTAGCCCTATGAAAGTGGATTACCAGCTCGCTTTCGATCTGGCCCCGGTGGGACTGGTGTTGTCGCGCAACCGCTCCATTGTGGACTGCAACCAGCACTTGTGCGAAATGTTTGGTGCCAGCCAGGAACAACTCACGGGCCAGTCTTTCCTGATTCTCTACCCCAGTGTGGACGAGTACGAGCGCATTGGCGCGCGCATGATCCCGATCCTCAATGCCAGGGGCTGGTACTCCGACGACCGCATCATGAAGCGCGTTGATGGGCACAACAAGGGCGAGACCTTCTGGTGCCACGTCACGGGCCGGGCACTGAATCGCAGCGCGCCGCACGAGGCCGGCATCTGGACTTTTGAAGACCTGAGCTCGCGCCGCCCGGTCACCGCGGAACTGACGGCGCGCGAGCGTGAAGTGGCCGCGCACCTGATGGACGGGCTGACGTCCAAGGAAATTGGCCGCGCCCTCCTCATCAGCCACCGCACCGTGGAAATTTACCGGGCTCGCCTGATGCGCAAATACAAGGCATCCACCACCGCCGACCTGGTACACAGGCTGATGGCCGGTTGATGCTACTATTTTTATAGTTGCTTCCTGTGTTGACTGTCGTCAGGATTTCTTCGCCCCGCACGGGGAACGGGCACGCATCCGTTGCGCTACGCGGCGGATGCGCTCTTCGGCGATTCACAAAGAGCGCGCTTGAACGTATCATTACCTGACACAAATTCTTCACTTCACAAGCGAAAGAGACCAGGCCATGCCTACACGCTACCCGGCGCCCGACATCAACGACTTACCCGACGACCTCAAGGCCAAGGTGCTGGAGGTGCAGGAAAAGGCCGGCTTTGTCCCCAACGTGTTTCTGGCGCTGGCAAGGCGCCCGGCCGAGTGGCGCGCCTTCTTTGCGTATCACGACGCGCTGATGCTCAAGGAAGAAGGCTCCAACCCGGCCGGCTCGCTCACCAAGGGCGAGCGCGAGATGATAGTGACCACCACCAGCGCGGCCAACCGCTGCCTGTATTGCGTGGTGGCGCACGGCGCCATTCTGCGGATTTATGAGAAGAAACCATTGGTGGCAGACCAGGTGGCGGTGAACTACCGCAAGGCCGACATCAGCCCGCGCCAGCGCGCCATGCTCGACTTTGCCATGAAGGTCTGCCTTGCCGCCGAGCAGATTGAAGACGCTGATTTTGAAGCCCTGTACCCGCACGGTTTCAACGACGAAGACGCCTGGGACATCGCGGCCATCACGGCGTTTTTTGGCCTGTCCAACCGCATGGCGAGCTTCAGCAACATGCAGCCCAATCCCGAGTTCTACCTGATGGGCCGCGTTCCCAAGCAGAAATAAGCTGCAAAAAAAACTTCTTCAGCGGGGCTGCATGCGTTTGCGCCCGGGCCTGTGCGGGTTCGACCGCTGGCAGGCACGCCGGTAGTCCTGCAGGGTTTTCTGCGCGTGGCCCAGCAGACTGTCGGGTGGGTAAACTCCCGCAGCGCCCAGTTCGCCAAAAGGCCTGCCCGACAATAGTTCCATGCCCTCACCCGCGCGGTCGGCGGTGTAAATATGGAACCGGCCCTCGGTCACCGCCTGCACCACCTTGCGATCGAGCATCAAGTGGCGACGGTTGAGGCGGGGAATCAGGACGCCCTGGTGGCCGTCGAGCCCGACAGTCTCGCAGCTTCGGAAATAGCCCTCAATTTTTTCGTTGATGCCGCCTACCGGCAGCATTTCGCCAAACTGGTTGACAGCCCCCGTCACAGCGATGCCCTGATTGAGGGGAATACCGGACAGGGATGACAGCAGCGCGTACAGCTCGGCGCAGGAAGCCGAATCGCCCTCGACGCCTTGGTATTCCTGTTCAAAAACGACAGCGGCATTGAGCGCGAGCGGGGCGATATGGGCAAACAGCGCAGACAGGTAGCTGTGCAGGATGAGCACCCCCTTGTCATGGATGGGGCCGGACAGTTTCACCTCGCGCTCAACGTTGAGCAAGCCTTCATCACCGGCATAGGTACGGGCCGTGACGCCCACCGGAAAACCAAAACGGTAGTCGCCCAGGTCAATGACCGTCAGGCCATTGAGCTGACCCACCCTGCGACCCGACAACACCAGCAGCCGTTCCCCGTCGGCAATGGTTTCCTGCTCACGCTGCTCCGGGTAATCGTGCCGGTATTTGCGGGCGCGCAGGGCAGCCTCGACGTCCGGCAGGTCCACCTGCGTTGCGCCGCGGGTGCGGCAAACGGATGCACTTTCCATCACCAGGGCCTCGGTGTGCGCAAAGATCGCACTCTGGCGTGCCTGGTCGTCCACTTCGCGGTGGGAGTACTCCAGCAGGCAAGCCACAGCGGCTGCGGAAAAATGGGCAAATCCCATCTTGCTGCAGGTATGTGCCACAAAAATGGCCGAGGCGCGCCAGGTGTTTCCAGTGACCGAGAAACTTTCAGCAAAGTCCACCTTGCAGCGAAATCGCCGTGAAAATTCCGGGTCACCCTCCTGCACCGCGTAGTACTCCTCGACCGAGGCAATCAGGATGATCTTCACATCCACATCCACCGCCTCTGGCGCCAGTGACACGGCGGCAATCGGCGAATACATCATGCCGGGCTCTTCGATCTGCAGGCGGCCGCTGCGCAGGAAACGGCGCAGCTTTTCCCAGACGAGTTCATCGGCCAGCAGATCGCGCAGATGCAGCATCAAGAACCCGCCGTTCGCCTGGAGCAGGCTGCCCGCCCGGACATGCGAAAAATCCGTCACCAGCACGTCATTGTCCGACTGGTGCTCGATGCTGCCAAACAGTGTGCGAAACAGCGGGTTGTCCTCAACCAGCACGGGAGCGCCCTTCAAACCCTGGTTGTCAACAACCAAATTGATGCGGTAGCGCGACAGCACCGCATCAAGCGCCTCCAGCCGCATCTCCTCTTCGGTGTCGCCCACCTGGAACAACTCCACGTTTTCAAGCACGTCATGCAGGACCTCATCGAGGTAGCGGCCCAGCCTGATCGAATCCCCGGCCGCCTTTTCGAATTCCCTGCGGATTTCCTGCAGTTCATGCGCCACCATCGGCTTGACCACCTGGCGGCGCAAAGCCGCAAGACCCTCATTCAAGACGCGCTCCAGCGCGCGGGACTTGTCGAGATATCGGGCAATCTCCGCGCGAAGCGCCTGCTCCGCCTGGTCAATTTCGGTGCGCCGCTCTTTGGGCAAAGCCAGTGCCTCGCTTTCGGTCAGGGCGCGGCCCTTTTCGTCCCGCAAGGTAAAGACCAGGTGGCCCTCTTCACGAAACAGGGAGAAGCTGCGCGCTTCTGCGAACGCATCGAGTTCTGCATAGGCCGGGCCTTCTTCTGCCTTGTAGGC
>MERZ01000118.1:7486-9700 GCA_001770785.1 Burkholderiales bacterium RIFCSPHIGHO2_12_FULL_61_11 | reverse complement strand
GTCCGGCAGGCATTCGCAGGGCCAGCGGCCGCTCCGGGGTGTCAAAATTGTTAACGTAGCACCAATCGGGCGGCACCGCCCGGCTGACCGCAAGCGTCTGTGCCATGTCCCGCAAAAGGGTGGACCGCCCGCTGCCGACTTCGCCCAGCACAAACAGGTTGTAGTCACGCTGAAGCATCTCCAGCCCGAAACGGGCCGCGGTTTGGGCCCGCTCCTGTCCTATCCAGGGCAGCGCCTGCGTCAGCAGCTCGGACGTTTCTGCAAAACCCAGCGCACCGGGATCGATGGTGAGGCGCAGATCAGCGGCGATGACTTCGGTGATGGGCATTTGAAATAACCTCCGGGTCCGACCATCATGCACTCAACTGACGATCTTCCGCATCCAGTCGGGCAACGTTTTGGACTTTTTCGCCGGAAAGTCGACCCAGATCGTGGTGGCTCCTCCGGCGGCACAAATCACACCCGGCTCATCGGCGCGTTCCATGGTGGCCCAGCTTTCAAAGGTGGTGCGGCCCGGATCGCTCACATACATTTTCATCAGCACATCGCCTGGGTATTCGAGCTGCTTGTAGAAGTTGCAAAAGGCATTGACGATCACCGGACCCTCGCCTTTAGGGTCGGGCTTGCAGCCAATGGCGAACATCCAGTCGATCCGAATGGTTTCGATGTAACGGAAGTAGCTGGCGTTGTTGAGGTGGCCCATCGCATCCATGTCGCCCCAGCGAATCGGAATATGCATCGTATGGATGAGCTTCTTGCGCTCCGGAAGTTCGAACTTCATGCGCCGAAACCATCGTCGGCCGCAATCACGGCACCGTTGACAAAATGGCTTTCACCACTGGCCAGCATGACCAGCAACGCATCGAGGTCTTCCGGCTTGCCAATGCGCTTTCTCGGCAGCAGCTGCACCAGCTTTTTTCCCTGCTCGGTTTCCCAATGCTGGTGGTTGATTTCGGTGTCGATATAACCGGGGCAAATCGCATTGACGTTGATGCCGAACTTGCCCCACTCCAGCGCCATGGCCCGGGTCATCTGCACCACGGCCGCCTTGCTCATGCAGTACACGCCGATTTGCGGCAACACGCGCAGGCCCGCCATGGACGCGATGTTGATGATGCGCCCGCCCGCATAGGTGCCAGGCGCGACTCCTTTGGCACGGGCCAACATGCGCTTGCCGACTTCCTGCGCCACAAAAAAGGCGCCCTTCACATTGGTATCGAAAATGGAGTCGTAATCGGCTTCGGCCACATCCTGGATGCGCTGTGTTGTGCTCACGCCGGAGTTATTCACCAGAATGTCGATGGGCCCCACTTCGGTTTCGGCATGGGCGACGGCCGACTTGATGCTGGCATGATGGGTCACATCGAGTTCGACCACATGCGCGGCGCCGCCTTCGGCCTCAATCTGCGCACGCAACTCTTTGAGCTTGTCGAGCCGACGGCTGGCCAGCACCACCGCGGCACCGGCGCGGCTCAAGGTTCTTGCAAACTGGGCACCCAGCCCACCCGAAGCGCCGGTCACCAGCGCGACACGCCCGGAAAGGTCAATACTGTAGGCCACTAGAGACTCCTCTCGATTAAAGATCCATAGAAGTGAACGAGCGTTCGCTTGTCTGTATTCACGACCTAAAATCATTCGCGAAACAGATTGCTTTTACACTCTTTCTGAAATTCATTATCAGCGAGTCCCTCATGACACCCCAAGAAATTCTGACCCAATTTGGTCCCCGTGAAGCCATGGACTATGACGTGGTCATCGTGGGCGCTGGCCCCGGTGGGCTGGCCACGGCAATTCGCCTGAAGCAACTGGCGGCTGAAAAAGGCACCGACATTTCCGTCGTCGTGCTGGAAAAAGGTTCCGAGCCGGGCGCGCATATTCTTTCGGGCGCGGTGATGGACCCCCAAGCCCTCAACGAACTGATCCCCGACTGGAAAGCACTGGGCGCTCCCGTGAACCAGCCGGTCACGGCTGACAAAGTCCTGTTCCTCACTGAAACAGGCGCCGTCAAAACACCGGACTTTCTGGTGCCCAACTGCTTTCACAACGACGGCAACTACGTTGTTGCGCTGGGCAACCTGGTGCGCTGGCTGGCCGGGCAGGCCGAGGCCCTTGGCGTTGAAGTTTTCCCCGGCTTTGCTGCCGCCGAAGTGCTTTACAACGAAGACGGCTGCGTCTTGGGTGTGGCCACTGGAAACCTGGGGCTGGGCAAGGATG
>MERZ01000118.1:6464-7478 GCA_001770785.1 Burkholderiales bacterium RIFCSPHIGHO2_12_FULL_61_11 | reverse complement strand
GCGCGCGCGGCAACCTGGGACGCCAGCTGATCAGCCGCTTCAAGCTCGACGAAGGCAAAGACCCGCAGACTTACGCGCTTGGCGTGAAGGAGCTGTGGGAAATTGACCCGGCCAAGCACCAACCCGGCCTGGTCATCCACACCGCCGGCTGGCCCATGGACAGCCACACCTATGGTGGCGGCTTCCTGTACCACCTGGAGGGCAACAAGGTCACGCTGGGCTTCGTCATGGGCCTGGACTATGCCAACCCCTACCTCAGCCCGTTTGAAGAAATGCAACGCTGGAAAACGCACCCCCGCATCAAGGCTTACCTGGAAGGCGGCAAGCGCATCGGTTACGGCGCGCGCGCCATCACGGCGGGCGGCGCACTGAGCCTGCCCAAAACCGTGTTTCCCGGCGGCGCCCTGATCGGCTGCGAAGCGGGCTACCTCAACGCCAGCCGCATCAAGGGCAGCCATGCAGCCATCAAGTCCGGCATGCTGGCCGCCGAAGCCGCCTATGACGCGGTCACGTCGGGCCGCCAGCACGATGAACTCAGCGCCTACCCCGAGGCTTATGCTAGCAGCTGGCTGGCCCGGGAGCTGGACCAGTCGCGCAACTTCAAGGCCTGGTTCAAAAAAGGCATGGCCCTGGGCTCATTCATGACCGGCATCGAGCACTGGCTGCTGCCCAGGCTCGGCATCAAGCGCCCGCCCTGGACGATTCACCGCACCCAGCCCGACCACGCAATGCTCAAACCAGCGGCCGGGTTTCAGCCCATCGTCTACCCCAAACCCGATAACATCATTTCGTTTGACCGCCTGAGTTCAGTGTTTGTGTCCAACACCAACCACGAAGAAAACCAGCCAGCCCACCTGACGCTCAAGGACGCCAGCGTTCCCGTCAACATCAACCTGACCACCTACGCCGGCCCGGAAAGCCGCTACTGCCCGGCCGGTGTCTATGAGTTTGTGAAGAACGCCGACAACACAGACCGCCTGCAGATCAATGCGCAGAACTGCGTGCACTGCAAGA
>MERZ01000118.1:0-6446 GCA_001770785.1 Burkholderiales bacterium RIFCSPHIGHO2_12_FULL_61_11 | reverse complement strand
CCACGCAAAACATCGTCTGGGTCACGCCCGAAGGCGGCGGCGGGCCGAATTACAGCGGGATGTAGACGCAGGCGCGGGTGCTTCGGGCAGGCCCTCGTTGTTTCGGGCCTCAATTCCAGCATTACTTCTCTGATGCCCATGGAGTGCCCAAAGCACTGCTTTCAGAAAAAAACGTTCACAAAGCGACCATCGCAACTCGATCCCGTTCGGCTGGTCGATGACACGTGGCTGACTGTCCGCATCGCAGCGGAAGCGGGCATAGCCCACCGGCGGCTTTCTGAAAGTTCAATTCCTACGTTTTGCCGACCCGTCAGCGGTCATTAATGACGGCCCGCTTCGTGCCCAACCCGGACATAGGGCCCGTCGAAATCATCGCCCGGTAGCGGACATTCAAAGTCCGCAAGGATGTCGCGGCCTGTGACCGATAACAGGGAGCCGTGCGGCTGCCCGGGCAAATCTGAGTCGTCAGTACGGGTAGCGTCAGAACATTTTTCAGCCTGAAGTAAGCAGAAAAAAAGGGGCCAATAATAGGGCTCGTGTGTAAATCACGCCAATAACGGGGACGGGGTCATAAAAATGTCTTTTCAGATGCGGCAGATGCTGTTTATCAACGCTGGCTCGAACAAGCACGAGCCAAGCAACAGAATTACCTCGATCGACCCGCGCGGCGGGGCCTCCGTATTGGGTGAAAACGGAGTCGGAAAGACCACGACGCTTCGAATAATCCCCTTGTTCTTTGGTCACCTGCCAAGCCAGATAGTTCTTTCTGGCCAGGGCCAGGAGCCCATGATTCGCTATATCTTGCCGACGGACGCCAGCGCCATTGCCTTTGAATACCAGCGCGGCACCGAGAACGAGGAAGACCTGCGATTGGCTGTGATCCGCCGACGCCGTGACGAATCCGATGCCCCTGAATACCGCCTATACCGCTGCGGCTACCGCCAGGAATTGTTCGTCAGCGAAGGCCGTTTCCTGACGGATGAGGAATCCCAGAAGCAGGCCAGCCTGCTTGGCATCGAAATCACGGGCAAACTCTCGACCACTCAATATCGGTCCGTCATTCTGAAAACTGGACTGGACGCCAAAGACAAGAAACGCATGCAGGCCTACAGCCGCGACTTTTCCTTTGGCCCGAAGCAGTTGGACAACCTGGACCGACTGGTTGCGGCGATGGTCAAGAAGCACATCAATTTCGCCGACATCGTGCAGGTGGCGGTCGGTTTGGTTCAATACGAGCGCGGCCTTGGCTCGGATCGTGCCCAACTTTCCATCCGGCATGGTCGTGCGCCGTTTGACCGTTGGATGAACAATCACGCTGCCTGCGTTGATGCACTCAAGCTCGCGCCCAAGATCGAAGAACTCGAACACGCCCTGAAAGACCACCGGGCGATGGAAGCCAAATTCCGAGAACGCCGCGCCGATGTCAGGCTAGTCAACAATGCGCGCGCCTCCGAACTGAACGTATTGACGGCGGCAATTGAAGTGATGGCAGAAGACCGCAAGGAGGTGGTGTTGTCGCAAGCCGGATGCCGAACCGAATTGGGCCAGCTCAGCAACGTTGCTGGTGAGGCTGCCCGCGTGACAAAACGTTCATTTGACGATGCTCTCGATGAAGCGAATTACTTTGAAGTCGAGCGCGCTGCCCACTGGGACGCCCTGGTGCGGGAACTCCCCACTTTGCGCTTGAACAAGAAGGCCATTGACAGCCAGGTTGAAGTCACCGAAGCAGCGAACAAAGAGGCTTCTAGCCGCTACGAGAAACTGGTGCACGATACCGAGCGTGAAGCCGGCGAACGCCAACTGACGCTTGAGGTTTCCAAAGCCCCGTATCGGGAAGAGTACGAGCAAACAATCAAGGCCATTGAGTTGCAAGAACGTAAGGCCCTGAAGGAATCGGAAGCCACCGACACGGCGCAACGCCAGCAACTCAATGAATCAAAGGAACCACTGCTCGAACAGCGTGGCGTTTGGGAGGCCCAAGTCAAGTCGCCCACGACGTCCGGCGAAACCTTGCAGGCTCAGTCCACAGCCAAGGAGCGCCTGCTCAAGCACACGCAAGACGCGGGTGACGTGCGTCTAATCGTTTCACGGGCTGAAGCCATTCACAAGGAGGCGCAGCAGGCGTTTAGCGGGCGAGAGGGTGACCTTCGCCGGGCAAAAGCCAAAACTGAACAGGCCGCCGAAGCCTTGAATCTGGCACAAAAGAGGCTGAACCCGGACGCAGGGACGCTCATGTCAGCACTGCGAATGCACGGCGATGAGTCGTGGAAGGCCACGCTGGCCAAGATCGTCAACCCGGACTTGCTCGAACGAGATGACCTCGACCCGAAAGCCATCGATGACTTTGAGGATGTTGCTCAGACGGCTTATGGCTGGCAAATCAACACCGGCGCGATCCTGTCCCCCGAGTGGGCTGACGACACAGCGCTGAGCCAGGCGATCGAACTAGCCGCCAGCCGCCTTGAGGCAGCCCAAAAGCATCAGGACAGCGCCAAGGAAGCACTGGCAGACGCCAGCGGCAAATTGAACGCAGCAAAGCAGTCCGAGGAAGTGGCTCAGGCGAGACTCTTTGTGCTCGATGGTCAGCTGAAAGACCTGGAAACGGCCGTTGGTGTTGCCGACCGATTGGTAGAGACAGAAAAAAAACAAGTCAAAGCCAAGGCCGACTCTGAATTGAATCGGATTCGCCGCGAAATCAAAGAGATCGCGGACCAGATAAACAGCCTGTCGCAGGCGAGGGTCACGCTCGACAAGGCGATCCGCTCAACACACGACAAATTGCGGACCGAAGCCAAGACACTTCGTGATGATGCAATTCGTGGTATTGACATCAGCATCAAAGCCCTCAAGGAAGACACCGTCGGTCGAGTTCAGCAAATCCGCAAGCAGTTGGACGACCATTTGAGTGCGGCCGGCATTGATGTCGCGCACCTGAACGGCTTGAAGGGGCAAGCTGGGGCTGTGGGTAGGCAGATCGACGAAGCCGAAGCCAAGGAATCACTGGTCCGGCGCTGGCACGAATGGCTGTCCGCCGGTGGCAACACCCGCGTCGAAACCCTGAAGAGCTCAGCCGCGGCGGCTGCCGAAGCTGAGGGTAAGCACAGCGCGGCGTTGAATACTTTCATCGCGAGCATTGAGACTGAGCGCGTTCAGTTTGAAGCCGCTCTTAAAGCGAAGCAGGATAAGGCCAAGGCTGTCGATGAAGACATCGAGATCCTGACCGCTCTTGACGAAAATGATTTTGGCGCCTATCAACCGCTGCACGTGTCCATGATTGATCCACGCGAATCGGTGAAAGAGCTGCGCGCCAAGGTGAAAGCAGAGTGCATTGATCTGAAGAAGCTGGCCGGCAGCATTGACACCCTATTTACCTCGGCCCGCGCCGCACTGACCACCAAGGACAGTGCAATCAGGGAGCTTGTCGATGTCAGCTTGCTCGACGCCACCACCTACTCGGAAATTGGCAAGGCGGAAACCCTGTGCTCATGCTACAAGCTCATTGGGCCGCAGGTCATCAACGATGTGAACACCACGTTGCGCACGCTGGTGGCCAATATCGGCGCTTTCCAGCGGGAGTTTGCCTCCTTTGAGGCAGAAGTGGCGTCATTCAACAAGCGCCTGCAGGCGGGGCTTGGTGAAGTTCGCCGCTTTGAGCGCATCAGGGATCTACAGCTCCATCTGGTCACCAACTTTGAGGGCCTGGGCTTTTACAAGAGCCTGTCGAAGATGCAGGAAATTGTGCGCCAGCAAAGTGCCGAGTTCGGCAAGGATTACAGCCGGGAGCTGCCAAGCGACGAGACCGTTCGCGCACTGGCCGATTTCCAAAACAAGATTGGCACCGACGGCAGTCTGGAAGTCAATCTGGCATCGCACATCACCCTCAAGGGCAGCGTCACGGACAACGGCGTTTACAAGGAGTTCAAGCGTTCGAGTGAACTCGAGGGCATCTCTTCAGATGGCCTGACATCGCTGATTTTGATTACCCTGCTGACGGCGTTGCTCAACACCGTGCGCAAGGGCGAGCCGGTCCACGTGCCGTGGGTCACGGACGAGGTCGCAAGACTGGATTCCAAGAATTTTGTGGGCCTCATGAAGATGCTGCAGGAGAACCACATCGACGTGGTGACCGCATCCCCGGAACTTGGCATTACCCAGCTCGCCATGTTTTCGCATCATTACCTGTTTGAGGACCGCGGCCGGATACGGGAATACGACCCGTCGATCTACAAACCCCTGGTAGCCAAACCAAAAGCCAGCCCAACACAGGGGGTCGCATGAACCAGAAAGCACTGAAGCTCCTGCTGGCCGGTGAATACATCTGCCCGGTACGCTACCGCAATGAGTTTGACGCCATCAACTCGCCGTCCGAGTCAGAGGAAGTGGACGGCTGGCTCATGGGAATGGGCATGCGCCTGGCGCGCATCGGCGATGAAGGGGCATTCTTCATGGCGCCCGATTTCATCGGCCCAAAAGAACTGATGCAAATGAAAGCCGAGTTTTTGAAGTTCCGCGACGAATACGGTCCAGCCGTTGTCTTGCTGGACTTCATCCGCCAGGTGAAATCGGATAGCTTGCATTTGAGTCCGGGCGAATACATTCAACTCTACGACCTGGACGCGGCGGTGGCGCAAAGCAGCACGATTGAGGTGCAACTGAAGAGCTTGATTGGGCTTATCCACAACGGAGCCCACAGAAACTCCAACCACGAGAACCTGATCCGCCTTATGGCGCATCTTTGCAAAGACGGCTACCTGATGCTCGCCAACAAGGATACCGGTGCCTATCAGGTGACCGGCAAGATCGAGCAGCTATACGCCGTCCTTCAGTTTCTCGATGAGCACCAGGTGATTCCCGACAACGAAATCGATGATCGTTCCGATCCGCAGGAGGACCTGGTTGACGATGCCCAGATTGGCCAGGGCGACCAGGATCACCAGGATGGCCAAGGAAGTGGAGAGCCAGCATGAGCGAAAAGGGAGTCCAGGTTCAGCGCTTGATGGCGGGGCTGGATAAGCACAGCGACCTAGTGGCAGAAGCGTTCGAAGGATCGGTCTCCAGCGGCGACAAACCGCGCAACGCCAGCATTGAAGCCCTCAGCGGCATCAACGCGCTGAAACCGCACGACGAGGATGTCTACACGCTCAATCCCCGGCTGCGCGAGTTCATTGCCGACCACCTGTCGAGCTACCAGGCATTCCAGGCCTTACGCCAAGTGTCCGGGAGCATGCGCCAGGCCCGCGAACAGTGGAACGAGCTGCGTCGGCTGAAGGCGTCCGGCTCGATGCGCGACATGGTCCGCCTGGAGTCTGCGCTGGAAGAATCCGTGATCGACATTGCCTATTCAATTGAGCACAACCTGTCTCTGCTGCATTCATTGATATCGACTCAGTACGGAAACGTAGACGACCTAGCCTCCAAATTTCGTCAGAACAAGTATTACGGGCGCCAGATCGACATCTTCCTGCGCGATGTCAGCTCCATTGACGCCATCGTCGAAATGATTGGTGATGAAGCGATCTCTAGCGGCCTACCGCATATTCGCCACCTGGTGGTGCGTCGGTTGGGTACCAAACGTCTCCAATGGACCGCTCACATCAAAGACGCCCAGTCCCTCATCAGCAAGCGCCTGTTCGACGCCAAACTGATGGAAGCCCGCATGAAGCGCCTGTCCCGCTTTGCCTTGTGGCTGGTCAGGAACAAGACCACCGACGGCTGGGATCTGAACGTCACAGAAAGCGCCGACTGCGCGCTATTCCGGCCCGAACCCATTGCTCTTCGACCGCAACCCGATGTTGGCGACACCGATCCCGAGATAACTAACAGCCTCGTGGCGGCCATGGAAAGAATGCCGCGCAAGGTTGCGATGAAGGCGCGCCACGATGATTCGGGCCCACAAATGATCATTGTTGAGCCGGACGAGCCCTTGAATGTGCTGAAGCCGGAGCAAATGGCGCTGCGAGAACTGCTGGCCGAAGCCGCCGTCGCAACTGACCCTGTTTCTCTGGTGGCCTGGAAGTCGGACAAGCCCGAAATCGCCGACATGCCGGATCAAGCCTGGCTCATGTATGCGTGCACGCAGTTGCTGGGCTCGGGGTTGCATTTGAATTTCGTTGGCGACCCGGTGCCAGAGGTCTTCGCAATCAACGAGGGATTTCACGACATCGAGGTGTGCGCCCGAGAGCGGGAGTTGGCCTGATGGCGTTCACGACCACCGAGGTTTCATTCCTGCAGCGCCTGGTCACAGAGCGCCCGCTGGTGCGTGCATCCGGAGTTGCCGCAACCTTCTTCTGCGACAACCATGGCCTCGGGGTTTGTATCAGGCGTCGGATTGAGTACCAGGATAGACATTACGAGGCCGCTGAGCGACTTCTCCGGTTGCATGACTTGCCGGAGAGCCCACTGGGTCCGTATTCCACGAGAGCGGATGTCGCCCAGTTCGGCGGGCT
>MERZ01000117.1:2720-10199 GCA_001770785.1 Burkholderiales bacterium RIFCSPHIGHO2_12_FULL_61_11 | reverse complement strand
CACCGGTTCGAACAGTTTCAGGCAGCGCTGCGCATCGTCGCGGGTATACAGGGGCAAGGCTGGTGAGTGCTTCGACATCTTGTGCCGGTTCAGGTACTCGGCTTCCTCCTCGAGCAGGTAGCCGCTGTCGGGCAGCAGGATGCGGCACAGGTCAAAGGTCGCGGGGCTGCAATACACCTTGCCGCTGAAACCTTGTCGGGCCAGCAGAGGCAGGTAACCGCTGTGGTCAAGATGCGCGTGGGTGAGGATGACGGCGTTGATCGATGCGGCATCCACCGGCAGCGGCGACCAGTTGCGCAGGCGCAACTGCTTGTAGCCCTGAAACAGGCCGCAATCGACGAGGACGCTGGATTTGCCTTGCCGCAGCAGGTATTTGGAACCGGTGACAGTATCGGTTGCGCCGAGGAACTGGAGTTGCATGAATGGCATGAGCCACTTTAGGAGGTCTGACGATGAACAAGCTTGATCTGGGTCAAACGGGCAGGTTTCGGAATAGTCGGCAGACTGCTGCTGCAAAATCAACGGGCATCGCCATTGAAATGCGCTACAATTCAACGCTTGGCGGCTGTAGCTCAGTTGGATAGAGTACTTGGCTACGAACCAAGGGGTCGTGGGTTCAATTCCTGCCAGCCGCACCAAAAACAAAAGCCTGCAACGAAAGTTGCAGGCTTTTTCGTTTATACGCCGATCATTCGTGTCGTGGACGGGTGTCCTGAATGCTATTCTGACGGAGCATGAACAAAGCCTTTACCAAAGAAACCGAGCCTGATGACGAAGATCCTTCCTTTGTCCCCTTGGCTGTGGGTGGCAAAAACTACATCACTCCGCAAGGGTACGAGGGCCTGCGCCGCGAATTGCTTGACTTGATTGACGCCGAGCGACCCAGAGTGGTGGAACTTGTTCACTGGGCCGCCAGCAATGGTGATCGGTCCGAAAACGGCGACTATATCTACGGAAAGAAACGTCTGCGCGAGATTGACCGACGCATCCGGTTTTTGACGCAAAGACTGGAAATTGCGGCAATCAGCAACCCCTCGATCCACCACGGCAGTGACCAGGTATTTTTTGGCGCTACCGTGACTTATGCCGATGACAGCGGTGAGGAGCGGACCGTGACCATTCTGGGTATTGATGAAGCGAACAGTTCCCTGGCGCAAATCAGCTGGGTCTCACCCGTGGCGAGAGCCCTGCTTAAATCACGGGTCGGCGATGAGGTTAATCTCGTTACGCCGCATGGCGTTCAGGTGCTTGAGGTGCTGAAAGTGCACTACCCGGCACCTGATGCGCCAATGATGCGCGCGCCGTGAAAAGTGTCGCGCCTAGCCGGCTGACTTGGCGCGCTGCACCCGAAGCACGGAAGGCGTGCGCTTGACGCTGCGCAGAACCGATGCCAAGTGGATTCGATCGCGCACGGCCACGCCAAAGCGCAGGTCTGTCGCATCCTGTGCAGCTTCATTTTCCATGTCAACGTGAGTGATATCCGCTTCCGCGCTGGCCAGCGCGGCCGCTACGCGTGCCAGTACGCCTTTGCCATTGGAAACTGTCACCAGAAGATTGGTCTCAAAGGGGCGGACCGGTTCGTCCGCCCAATCGACCGCGATGAAGCGCTCGCTGTCGCGTTGCTGAAGGCGCTTGGCCACGGCGCAGTCGTCGGTATGCACGAAGAGGCCTTCTCCCTGGCCTAAATAGCCCACAATGCCGTCGCCTGGAATCGGGCGGCAACAGGGCGCAAACTGCACGGATGTGCCTTCACTGCCATCGAGTACCAGCGCGCCCTGCGATACCGACTCATGGGGCGTATAGCGCTCCCGGCTCATGAGCAGGGCGTTGGGTTTTTCACCGGTTTCGGCGAGCAGGGTCACAATGCGCTTGGCAATCATGCTGGCAATGCGCTTGCCCAGCCCGATGTCTGTCAGCAAGTCAGCGCGCGAGCGGTTGCCGGTAAATCGCAGGATTTTTTCCCACTTCTCGTGATGGGCCTCGTCGTCCTCGGAGAGATATTCCCGGTCTATGCCTTCGGCGCGCAGCGCCTGGGCGAGCATTTTTTCGCCCAGATCCTGGGATTCCTTGAGCGCCATGGTCTTGAGGTATTGGCGTATTTTGGAGCGCGCTTTGCCAGTGCGCACGAATGCCAGCCAGCCTGGATTGGGGCTGGAGCCTGCTGCGGTAACGATCTCGACCATATCGCCGTTGTGCAGTTCGGAACGCAGGGGAACCTGCTCACCATTGACCTTGGCCGCTACCGTGCGATGCCCCACATCGCTGTGAATGGCGTAGGCAAAGTCCACCAGGGTGGCCCCACGCGGCATCGCCATGATCCGGCTTTTCGGTGTGAGCACGTAAACCGCTTCTGGAAACAGGTCAACCTTGATGTGGTCCCAAAACTCGGTCGCGTCGCGCGTTTCCTGCTGGATTTCAAGCAGCGACTGCAGCCATTGCGCTCCCAGGCGTTGTGAGGCGTCACTGTCGGGATCCGTTGCCTTGTAGAGCCAGTGAGCGGCCACGCCTGATTCGGCCACCACATGCATGGCTTCGGTGCGCAACTGAAACTCGATAATGGTTCCGAAGGGGCCGACCAACGTGGTGTGCAGCGACTGGTAGCCATTGATCTTCGGAATCGCTATGTAGTCCTTGAACTTCCCGGGCAAGGGCTTGTACAACTGGTGCAAAACGCCCATGGCGGTATAGCAGGCCGTCAGGTCCTGCACAATGATCCGAAAGCCATAAAGATCAGTGACCTGGGCAAAAGACAGGTGCTTTTCGTCCATCTTGTGGTAGAGGGAATACAGCGTTTTTTCGCGCCCATGAATATGAACGGGGATGTGGGCGTTGACAAACGTGGACTCGACTTCCGACTGCACCCGCTTGATCACATCGCGCCTGCGGCCCCGCGCACGCAGCAGGGCTTTGTTCAATATGGTGTACCGCCACGGATGCAGATACTGGAACGACAGGTCCTGCAGTTCCCGGTAGGTCGTGTTCAGGCCAAGGCGGTGCGCGATGGGGGCGTAGATATCCAGGGTTTCGCGTGAGATTCTCGTCCACTTGATGCGCGGCGCATCGCCCAGGGTGCGCATGTTGTGGGTACGATCGGCCAGTTTGACCAGAATGACCCGCACATCGCGCGCCATTGCCAGCAGCATTTTCCGGAAAGACTCGGCCTGATTCTCTTCCCGGGTATTGAATTCCAGCTTTTCCAGCTTGGTCAGTCCGTCCACCAATTCGGCAACGGGTGCGCCAAAATGCTCAATCAGGTCGGCTTTGGTCACGCCGCAGTCTTCAATTGAATCGTGCAAAAGGGCGGCCATCAGCGCCTGGGAATCAAGCTTCCATTCCGCGCACTGTCGTGCGACGGCGATCGGGTGGGTGATGTAGGGCTCGCCGCTGTTTCGCAGCTGACCCAGATGGGCTTCATCGGCGAAACGGTAGGCAAGGCGGACATTTTCAATATCCGCGGCACTCAGGTAGTCGAGTTTGGCCGTGAGCGCGGCAAAGCTCGCCGCTGCAGCATTGGCGGCCGCCGGGCTTGACTTACTCGAAACGACAGATGAAAGCATTGCGCTCATGCCTCAAATGTATCGCGGCATGAATAAATCGGGGGCAAAATCGCGTTTTAAGCGCCATAAACGAAAAAAGCACCGTCGCCCGGTGCTTTTTTCAACCGAGCTGGGCAGGATCAACCAGGTACTTTTTTCAGCATTTCCAGGCCGATTTTACCCGCGGCGATTTCACGCAGCGCGGTGACGCCAGGTTTGTTCTTACTTTCGATCTTGGCGGCATGACCCTGGCTGAGCATGCGGGCCCGGTAGGTAGCAGCCAAAACCAGCTGAAAGCGGTTCGGGATTTTTTCGAGGCAATCTTCGACAGTAATGCGGGCCATGGTGATTCTTTCGGTGTGATCGGTAACTTAAGGAATATGAAGGGCCTTGAAAGTCTCGGCCCGGGCGCGTCGCTGGGCCGCAAACTTGAGCCGCTGCGCGTGGACAATGGTTTTTAGGTCGAAAACTGCCCGCTCAAACAATTCATTAATTATAACGAAGTCGAATTCCCGGGCCTGCGCCATCTCGATGGCCGCATTCTTGAGTCGCAATTCGATGACTTCCGGCGAGTCTTCGCCGCGCCGCTGCAATCGGGCGCGCAACTCTTCCCAGCTTGGGGGGAGTATAAAGATCAGCACCGCATTGGCAAAAATCCGCTTGATGTTGATGGCGCCCTGAAAATCAATTTCAAGAATCACATCGGCGCCATGCGCAATCCGCTCTTCGATCGTCTGGCGCGAGGTGCCGTAGCGGTGGCCATGGACTTGCGCCCATTCCACAAAAGCATCGCGCAGCACCATGCTGTCGAACTCTTCGGGAGACAGGAAAAAATACTCCCTGCCATGCTTTTCCTGACCGCGCGGCGGTCGGGTGGTGTGTGACACGGCGGGCTGGATACGTGAATCCAGCTCCATCAAGGCCCTCACAAGGCTGGACTTGCCAGCCCCGCTGGGTGCCGAAACAACAAATAGATTTCCGGGATAGTCCATGCGTGGTGTTTGTTTGTTGCTATAAATTTAGTCGTTAAAAAGGCGTCATTCGATGTTCTGCACCTGCTCACGAATCTGCTCGATCAGCACTTTCATGTCCACGGAAATGCGCGTGAGATCCAGAGACGCCGATTTGGAGCCCAAAGTGTTGGCTTCCCGGTGCAGCTCCTGAATGAGGAAATCCAGGCGCTTGCCCATCTCGCCGCCGCTTGCGAGCAGGCGGTCTATTTCATCAAGGTGCGACGACAGGCGGGTGATCTCCTCGGCCACGTCAATCCGGATGGCAAAGGCGGTGGCCTCGGTCAGAGCCCGATCCTGGGCCATTTCAGGCTGCACTGCGATGCCTCCCAAGGCCATAGCCTCTTTCCAGCGCTCCAGAAAACGAGCCTGTTGCTGCTCGACCAGCTTGGGAACCATGGGCCACGCCAGCGCGGTCAGTGCGCGCAACTGCGCGGTACGGTCAAGCAACATGGCTGCCAGCCGGGCACCCTCACGCCCGCGGGCAGACATCAACTCTTTCAGGGCCTGATTTGCCAGCTTGAGCAGTTCTTCGCTGTCATCGTGCGGTTTTTTGTCTTCATTGGTCGCAATTCTGAGGATGTCAGCCACGCTCAGCACAGCGGCCTGTGGTAACCACGACTTGATGCTGTCTTCCAGCGAGCCGAGACGTTGCAGCGTGGCTGACGAAGGGGGGCGCAGGCTACTGGCCGATGCGCTTTCAAGCGATACCCGCACTTCTACCTTGCCGCGCTTGAGCTTGCTGGTCAGTAGTTCGCGTAAAGCCGGCTCGGCCTGTCGCAATTCGTCTGGCAGTCGGAATGCCAGGTCGAGAAAGCGACTGTTCACGGACCGTATTTCTACGCCCAGCCGGGAACTGGCCTCTTGGCGCGCTTCAGTTTCCGGAGCAGACTGCGCCACGCTGGATTGCACGGTTGCATAACCCGTCATGCTGTAAACTGACATTTATTAATACGCTTTACTAGATAGAGAACAAGACCTGGTGACATTGTCGCCGCAGCTCACCCCAAATTTATGTCAAAGGTCAAGCCCGCATCATTGCCACCCGACACGCTCATTGGTGGCTATCGTGTGGTTCGAAAGCTTTCGGCGGGCGGATTTGGTGTAGTTTACTTGGCCGTCGACAACGAAGCCCAGCAGGTCGCGATCAAGGAGTATCTGCCGTCTTCGCTGGCCAGCCGCGCGCCGGGGGAGTTGCTGCCGCAGGTGCAGCCGGAAAAGCTCTCCCTGTACCGCTTGGGCCTCAAAAGCTTTTTTGAGGAGGGCCGATCACTGGCCCAGATTTCGCATGGTTCAGTGGTGAGCGTGCTGAATTTCTTTCGCGAGAACGAGACCGTCTACATGGTCATGAACTACCTGGAAGGCGGAACGCTGCAAGACTTCATTATTACAGCCCGTGAATTGAAAAGACAAAAGGTGTTCCGCGAATCGACCATTCGCTCGCTCTTTGACGAAATCCTGCGCGGGCTGCGCATTGTGCATCAGCACAAAATGCTGCACCTCGACATCAAGCCCGCCAACATTTTTGTCACTGACGACAACCGGGCGGTGCTGATTGACTTTGGCGCGGCGCGCGAGGTGTTGAGCAAGGAAGGTAACTTCATCCGGCCCATGTACACGCCCGGTTTTGCGGCGCCGGAGATGTACCGCCGCGATGCGTCGATGGGCCCTTGGACCGACATTTACGCGATTGGTGCCTGCATCTACGCGTCCATGCAGGGCTACCCGCCCAATGACGCGCCGCAGCGCCTTGAAAAAGACCGGCTGTCGCTGGCGCTGTCTCGCTTGCGCGGCGTGTACTCCGACAATCTGATTGAAGTTGTCGAGTGGTGCATGTCGCTGGACCCGCTGTCCCGGCCCCAATCGGTGTTTGCGCTGCAAAAGGAGTTGAGTCGGGAAAGTGAGCGGCACTACACCAAACTCACCGTTGCCGAAAAGGTACGCCTGCAGTTTGACAACATGGTGTCTGACACGAAAAAAACCGCGCGCAAGGCGACTGCCTTTGCGACCCGCTTCAAATGAAATTTTCTGTTTTTCAGGTCAGCCGCAAAGGCGGGCGGGAGAAAAACGAAGATCGAATGGGTTACTGCTACACACGCGAGTCGGGCCTGTTCGTACTGGCCGATGGCATGGGCGGTCACCCTGAAGGTGAAGTGGCGGCACAGCTTGCGCTGCAGACCATTGCTGCGTTGTATCAGAAGGAAGCGCGGCCCATCATTCAGAGCACCACTGAATTTCTGTCACGCGCGGTGCTGGCCGCGCACCACCAGATTTTTCGCTATGCCACCGAAAAAGGCATGCTTGACACGCCTCGCACCACGCTGGTGGCTGCCATTTTGCAGGGGACCGGCGCCACTTGGGTGCATTGCGGAGACTCTCGCCTGTACGTTGTGCGCGATGGTGAACTGCTGACCCGTACCCGGGACCACTCCTATCTTGAGCAGCAAAGCGCGGCGGGAGTCAAGTCGAGTGACATCAATCGAAATATCCTGTTCACCTGTCTGGGTTCGCCGACCAAGCCCATTTTCGACATCACAGGTCCGGTCATCCTGCATCAGGGCGACAAATTACTGCTGTGCTCTGACGGCCTGTGGGGTAGCCTGAGTGACGATGAAATTGTCCGGCAACTGGCCAGCAAGAGCGTTTCCGATGCGGTGCCTGATCTGGTTGAAAATGCACTGCGCGCTGGGGGCGAGCGCAGTGACAACGTGACCGTTCTGGCCATGGAGTGGGAAACGCCGGATGCGTTTGAATCTACCCGCGGGGTTTCTACCGACGGCATTATGGACGGGGTTTTCGCCTCCACCATTCAGGCTGGGGGTCTCGATAGCATGGCCGACGATCTGGATGAAGCATCGATCGAACGGTCCATCGCCGAAATCAACGAGGCCATTCGCCGTTCAGCCGTAAAAAAAGGCTGAAATCGAGTTGTC
>MERZ01000117.1:0-2712 GCA_001770785.1 Burkholderiales bacterium RIFCSPHIGHO2_12_FULL_61_11 | reverse complement strand
TCGGCGTTTTCCGCCAGAAAGCCATTCACCATGAGTCAGTTTGAAAGAAGCGGCGCACGCGCTCCAGACGCCCTGCGTGCGGTACGCATCACCCGTCATTACACCGCATACGCCGAAGGCTCGGTGCTGATTGAGTTCGGCGGCACCAAGGTGTTGTGTACCGCCTCGGTCGAGGAAAAAGTCCCAAGCCATAAAAAAGGCAGCGGCGAGGGCTGGGTCACCGCCGAATACGGCATGCTGCCGCGCGCCACCCACACGCGCAGCGACCGCGAAGCGGCGCGCGGCAAACAAAGCGGCCGCACCCAGGAAATCCAGCGCCTCATTGGCCGCTCCATGCGTTCCGTGTTTGACCTGAAAAAATTGGGCGAACGCACCATTCACCTCGATTGCGACGTGATTCAGGCCGATGGTGGCACCCGAACGGCCAGCATCACCGGTGCCTTTGTGGCTGCGCAGGATGCCGTCAGCAAGTTACTGGCCGAGGGCAAGCTCCAGGAAACGCCGATCCTCGACCATGTGGCCGCCATTTCGGTCGGCCTGGTGCAGGGCACTGCCTTGCTGGATCTGGAGTACACCGAAGATTCGGCCTGTGACACCGATATGAATGTGGTCATGACCGGTGCCGGCCACTTTGTGGAAGTGCAGGGCACGGCGGAAGGCGCTGCGTTTTCCCGTGCAGAAATGGATGCGTTGCTGGTTTTGGCTGAAAAAGGCATCATTGAACTGGTCGCCCTGCAGCAACATTCACTATTAAATTAACAGCTTCTAATGCCCGTCATCTATGGTCTGAAGCAACTTTTAATCATGCAAATCGTACTTGCATCGAACAATCAGGGCAAGCTCGCCGAACTGCAAGCCATGCTGGCACCGCTGGGCCTGGAACTGCTGAGCCAGGCTGAACTGGGCATTCCTGAAACGGAAGAGCCTTTTCGCACCTTCGTGGAAAATGCGCTGACCAAAGCCCGCCACGCGTCCAGGCTGAGCGGCTTGCCCGCACTGGCCGACGATGCGGGCTTGTGCGTGGACGCGTTTGGCGGCTTGCCGGGCGTGGACACGGCGTTTTATGCCACCCAGTTTGGTTATCCCAAGGGTGACGACAACAACGTCAAAGCCCTGCTGGAGCAGATGGCAGGCCTCACCGAACGCTCCCAGCGCCGCGCAGCGCTCGTCAGCACCTTGGTGGCGGTTCGCTCCACCGACGACCCGGAGCCCTTGATTGCCTCCGGGCGGGTGTCGGGTGAAATTGCCTTTGAGCCCATGGGCAGCAACGGTTTTGGCTTTGATCCGGTGATGTTCATTCCCGAGTTCGGCCAGACCTTTGCCCAGCTTCCCGTGAGCGTGAAAAACGCCAACAGCCATCGTGGCAAGGCCACGCGCCAGATGATGGCGCTGATGCGTGAACGCTGGCTGAAAACCATGCCCCAGTAAAAATGACCCAAAAAGACATCCAGCATTACCTGCGCAGCGGCACGCTGCAGCTTGCGGCCTTGCCGCCGCTGTCGCTCTATGTGCATTTGCCCTGGTGCCTGAAAAAATGCCCGTATTGCGATTTCAACTCGCATGAGATCTCTGGCGAGATGCCCGAGCAGCGCTACATCGATGCGCTGGTGGCCGATCTGGAGGCTTCACTGCCGCTGATTTGGGGGCGCACAGTTCACAGCGTGTTTATTGGCGGCGGCACGCCCAGCCTGTTTTCGCCGCAAGCGATTGACCGTCTGCTGAGCGATGTCCGCGCGCGGCTGAAGCTGAGCGCCGACTGCGAGATCACGCTGGAAGCCAACCCCGGCACCTTCGAAAGAGACCGTTTCAAGGCCTTTCGCAGCGCCGGCGTCACGCGCCTTTCCGTCGGTGTGCAAAGTTTTGACGACCGCCACCTCAAAGCCCTTGGCCGCGTGCATGACCGCGCCCAGGCCCTGGCCGCCGTTGAAGAGGCAGCGCATGCGTTTGAGACCTTCAACCTCGACATCATGTACGGCTTGCCCGGCCAGACGCTGGAAAATCTGGAGCACGACATGCGCCAGGCCCTGGCGCTGCAGCCGCCCCATATTTCGATTTACCAACTGACGATCGAGCCCAATACCTTCTTTGCAAAATTTCCGCCTGCCGTTCCCGAGGAAGACCTGGCCTACGCCATGCTCGACAGGATCACGGAAATGACTGAAGGTGCGGGGCTTGCGCGCTACGAAGTGTCGGCCTACGCCAAGCCGGGACATCGCTGTTTTCACAACCTGAATTACTGGCAGTTTGGTGATTACCTGGGAATCGGCGCGGGTGCGCACAGCAAGCTCAGCTTCGCCCATCGGGTGATTCGCCAGGTACGCTTCCGCGAGCCCAAGCTCTATATGGAAAAAGCCCTGGCCGGCGATGCCGTCACGCAGGAAAACGAAGTGAGCCGCGCCGACTTGCCGTTTGAATTCATGCTGAACGCCTTGCGGCTCCGGGAGGGCTTCAAGCTGCAGGATTTTTCCGACAAGACCGGACTGCCCTTGTCCGCCATCCAGCAGGGCCTGGAAAAAGCCGAGCGCAAGGGCCTGATTGAGCGCGACTTGGTTCGCGTCAAACCCACCGAGCGTGGCTTTGATTTTTTGAACGACTTGCAGGAACTGTTTTTAGCAGAGTGAAACCCGTAGCGCCATGGACACATCAGGTATGGAAACTTCAAGCATCATTATTTTGGTCATCAGCAGCGCCGTCAGCTTTGGGCTGGGACGC
>MERZ01000116.1:8843-16284 GCA_001770785.1 Burkholderiales bacterium RIFCSPHIGHO2_12_FULL_61_11 | reverse complement strand
CCCCTCAAAAGGAAAAGATGAACATATCATGCCATATTTTTATGACACAGTAAGACTAAGTACTTTCGCGCTGGATCACTTCGAAACCGAGGTCCAGGCGGACCGGCTCGACCGTACCACGCATTCTCTCGAGCAAGGCCTCAGCGCTGCGTCGGCCTATCTCCAGGCGTGGAAGGCGCAGACAGGTCATGCGGGGCACGGTGTGCTGCATGATATCCAGGTCGTCGAAGGCTGCGATTGCGATGCGCCCCGGCACCTTCCAGCCGCGACGCTGCGCCTCAAACAGCGCGCCGATGGCCAGCACGTCACCAGCGAAGAAGATGGCATCGACGTTAGGCACGCGGGTCATCATGTCGACCATGGCATGCGCGCCGGAGGTCAGGCCGGGACCGACCTCGCTGACCAACAACGGATCTTTCCTGCGCCCCAAGGCTTTGAGGGCCGCGAAGTAACCGCGCTGGCGCTCGCGCGCGCGGCGATTGATTTTTGTGTCGAGGCTGACGAAACCTATGCGTTCGTAGCCGCGTGCCGCTAGGTGCAGGGTCATGGCTTTGGCCGCCGCGTTATTGGAATAGCTGACCACCATGTCTATCGGGTTGTGCGGCACGTCACCAGTTTCGATCACGGGTACGCCGGCCCGCTTGATCATCTGTAGCGAACGCGGCGTGTGGTCGGTGTTGTGCAGTATCAGGCCGCAGACCCGTTGCGCCAGAAAGGCTCCGATCAGTGCCTCCTCATCCTGCAGCGAGTAACCGCTGTCGCCCAGCAGCAGGTTCAGGCCAGCCGTGCGCAGCACGTCGGCCGTGCCCTTGACGGTGTCGGCGTACAGGGAGTTCTGGATGCTCGGGACGATCTGGCCCACCACGCTGGAACGGTTGGAGGCGAGGTTGGCAGCGATGCTGTTGGGTACGTAGCCAATTTTTTGGACGGCATCGAGCACGGCCTTGCGCGTTTCTTCGGAGAGTTTCTGCGGCTGGCGCAGCGCGCGCGAAACCGTCATCAACGAAACGCCTGCCGCATTGGCCACGTCACGCATGCGGGCGCCAGGCCCGCCCGAACGGATATTGCCTTCAGCCACCGTCGGCGCCTTTGGCGACGTTGCGCCGAAAATGAATATCAAATTGCATGGGTCAAATCATAAGGGACAGCTTGGCGTGATAGCGGTATCATCTATCGGCAATCATTCCGTACAGTCATTTTCCATTTCCAAGAAGGAAGCGCTACATGACCGCTCCTGCTGAGTCCTACTGCGTCTTTGCGATCAAATACGCCCACCACGATCGCCTCTCTTCGGCCAACTTCATTGGCGGAGACAGTCACGACGTGCCAATGCCGCTGGCATACTTTGTCTGGGCCGTTGTGGGCGAATCGCGCACCTTCATCGTGGACACTGGCTTTGACCAGGAGGGGGCCGCCAAGCGCGGCCGCGTGATCACGAATCCGATCGAGAAGGGACTCAAGGCCATCGGCGTTGACACCGGCACGGTGCAGGATGTCATTCTGACCCACATGCACTACGACCACGCAGGCAACCGCGAGTTGTTTCCCAACGCGCGCTACCACCTGCAGGACCGCGAGATGGCCTATTGCACCGGCCGCTGCATGTGCCATCCGACCCTGAACCATCCGTTCGAGGCGGCAGACGTCTCCAGCATGGTGCACCGTGTCTTCGATGGTCGGGTGCAATTTCATGACGGCGACTCGCATATCGCGCCCGGGCTCAGCGTGCACTTGGTGGGCGGGCACACGAATGGCCTGCAGGTGGTGCGGGTACACACGCAGCAGGGTTGGCTGCTGCTAGCCTCCGATGCCTCGCACCTCTACGCAAACATTGAGCAGCATCGCCCCTTCCCTGTGGTCTACAACGTCGGTGACATGCTCGAAGCGTATGCGCGCCTCTACAGCTTGGCCGACGCACCGCAACTCGTGATTCCGGGCCATGACCCGGACGTGCTCAAGCGCTTCCCCGCCGGCTGCCGCGAGCACGAGGACTGGATCGTCCGACTCGATGGTGGCATGCGCTAAATCCACAAAGGTGTCTACATGGAATGCATCGTGTTGATACGGCGCTTCATCAGGGAGGATCGCGAGCAGGATTTCGTCGCTTGGGTCACAGCGGCAGCCAGCCCTCGAGCGTCAGGGCTTTCTGTGAAAAGGCTTAGACCACGCTTCGCAACTACCGATCGGTCTGAATTCATTTCACGAGGTCGGCAATCCCGGCTGAGTGACTTTCATCATGGTCGAGCGCTGGCAGTCGATTGTCACCTTTTGTGCCCAAGGCGAGAACGAGCGACAAGGATGAGTTTGAGATTAAACCGCGGCAACGAGCCATTCTGGCGGTGGTCTATATAGGTTCTGAAAATCATCTAGCCGTCCTCCTGCCACCGAGGTAGGCGGTGCGCGCATCGTGCCCATGCTGGCCGACGAGGGCTTGTACCTGACCAGCGAGTCCAGTTTCACCCGTGTGCCGCAGGCACAAGGGCAAACCGCTCACCGTGGACGCGCCAAAGCGCCCAAGGCAGTATCATCGGTGCGCGCCACTGCTCCTTTCAGCACGTTTTCCTGCACGAACCCCGTGAGCGTCTTAGCGCTGTGGTTTGGTGTAACGCGCAGGCGCAATCTACCGGCGTACACGGCTTGGGGCGCTTCTTGCCATCGGCACCTCAGCCATAGCCTTGTGACCGATTCAGAAGCCAGTTCACCTGATTTGATGCTCGGTTACGATTAAGTTAGTGGCCGCTTGCGCCCGTGCATTATTGGTTGCAGGCCTTTCTACTTTAAAACGAGTACTGGAACGTGCGAGTGCGTCAGTACGTGCTGCGTTTCACCGCCCAACAACAAATGCTTGATCCCGCGGCGGCCATGTGAGGCCATCACGATCAGGTCGCAATTGTGGTTCTTGGCCGCGGCAATGATGGCTTCGGCGATGAAGTCTGACTCGATGATCACCGCTTTGGCCTTGACGCCGCTGGCCTCGGCCTCGGCTTTTACACCATCCACTACGGTTTGCGCGGCTTCAGCCCATTGTTTTTCAGTCTTGGCCACATCCTGCTCACACACGGCCACGCCCCCGTCAGAATAACTAACAGGATAGTGCGGAATGACCTTGATTGCCACGATTTGCGCGGCCGTGATTGCGGCCAGCGCGATCCCGCTGCTGACGGCTTTCTTGGAAAGTGCGGAGCCGTCGGTCGCGATGAGGATGCGTTGGTACATGACCTTTTTCCTTGGTTTTGGTGAAGTGAAAATTGTCAAACGAAGTAAATTATTTGGCTAATTTTGCCCAACCCGCCAAAAATGTAAAGTTAGCGCATCGGCACTTGGTCAAATGTTTACAACTGCCACGACAGGAACCAAAGATGACTATGCTTACCACCAGACTGACCCGCGCCCTCAATCTCCGCCATCCAATCATTTCAGCTCCGATGGCCTTTGCTGGCGGTGGTGCGCTAGCCGCCGCAGTTAGCCATGCAGGTGGCTTGGGCTTGATTGGTGGTGGTTATGGAGACCCAGGTTGGCTCAACGAACAGTTTGAGGCTGCAGGTGGACAACGTGTCGGTGTCGGTTTTATATCGTGGTCACTTCGGAAATCACGATCGGTGCTGACCGATGTTTTGAAATACCGACCTGCGGCAGTGATGCTGTCCTTTGGTGACCCTCGGCCATTCATTGATGACATCCGCAGCATTGGGGCAACGCTCATTTGCCAGTGTCAAGATATGGACCATGTCATGGATGCGGTGGATGTCGGCGCAGACATCATCGTTGCACAGGGCAGCGAAGCAGGTGGTCATGGTGCGCTGCGCGGAACCCTGAGTTTTGTGCCGGAAACAGCGGATTTTCTTTATGAAAATTCACCGAACACACTTTTGCTTGCGGCTGGTGGAATTGCAGACGGACGTGGTCTTGCTGCGGCGTTGATGCTCGGTGCTGACGGCGTATTGGTTGGAACGCGCCTGTGGGCCTCAAACGAGGCACTCGTGCATGGGAACCATCACAAATTGATTGTTGAAGCAAACGGCGATAGCACTTTGCGCACAAGGGTTGCCGATATAGCTCGGCAGATTCCTTGGCCAGTTGGTTTGACCGCAAGAATCGCTCGAAACTCATTCACGACTCGATGGCATGGCCGCGAAGATGCACTGGAGAAAAGTGCGTCCATTGAAGGCCCACGCTATCGACAGGCCTTTAGCGATGGTAACACGGAAAATACCTGCGTTTGGTTTGGTGAAGCCGCAGGACTGGTCCACAACATCGAACCAGCCGCTGAAATAATCCAATGGATGGCAACCGATGCAGCGCTTCTTCTCAAGCGCCACGGGAGCGACGCTCCCTGAGCGTCGAACTTTTAATTCTTGGAATGATGAATACACCCGCAGTCATTGTTCTGCGAGATTGAGGAGCCTATTGCATGGCAATTCAAGTGTTGCCTGGAATTCTCTTCCCATGAAACAGGCCTCACTCGCAGGTGTCCAAAGCCATCTTCTTGCGGTCGATGGCAATCGGTCGTGATGGCTCTCAGTGTGGCCCCAACCGACTCCCCATCGCGCAAGCCAGTGGAGTACGCAAAATCAAGAACAAACCAGAGTCTCTGCACCGCGGGTTTTCGCCACCCGTAGGATCATCCTAAATCCGGCCGTTACCCTGCCAATGCGAGCCGGTTTGGCGGGAGCCACGTCGGCAATTCTAATCAAGGAAAAATAAATCCAAACTGTGCTTGACTTCGTGAGGAGTCCCTGCAACTGCACTAGCATCGCATCCCGAATCCGACGGCCAAATGCACAACCTATTCTCGAACGGGCCTCGAGCCCCCTGATTCGGACGGATTTTGCAAGCAGGCCTTGCCCTGCGTTTCGGGTGCAAGCCCCTGTCGACGCGAGCCTTCACCCCGACCCGGTATCATTGGCGCATGCCCGAACAACGTATTGCACAGCAATTTATCGACAGCGCCGATCTGAAATATCAGGCGGCGCAAGTTCTGTCCAAACCCATCGCTGCCGCGGTGCAAGCCATTCTGGCCAGTGTCACCAGTGGTGGCAAGGTATTGGCCTGCGGCAACGGCGGCTCGGCGGCCGATGCCCAACACTTCGCCGCTGAATTTGTCGGTCGCTATGAGCGCGAGCGGCCCGAGCTCGGCGCCATTGCCCTGACCACCGACAGCTCCATCATCACGGCGATTGCCAACGATTACGATTTCAGCGTGATTTTTTCCAAGCAGGTCCGTGCCCTCGGCGGCGCTGGCGACGTACTGCTGGCAATGAGTACCAGCGGCAACTCGGCCAATGTGCTGGCGGCCATCGAAGCCGCTCATGAGCGCGAGATGACCGTGGTGGCCCTCACCGGCAAGGGCGGCGGCAAAATGACTCACGCCCTGCGCGAAACCGATGTGCATATTTGCGTGCCGCATGATCGAACCGCGCGCATCCAGGAGGTGCATCTTCTCGTCCTTCACTGTATTTGCGACGGTGTGGACACCCAGTTACTTGGTGATCAGGAATCTTCAGTATGAAACATGTTGTGATGAAAAGGCTGGCTTTGTCGCTGGCCGCGGCGGCTTTGCTCTCTGGCGCACTGACGGCCTGTGTTCCGCTTGTGGTGGGCGGCGCCGCCGTTGCGGGAGGCTCTCTGTTCGCCACCGACCGCCGCACGACCGGTGCCCAGCTTGAAGACGAGGGGATCGAGTTGCGCGCCCTCAGCCGGATTCGCAGCAACGTGGGTGATCGGGTCCATGTGAACCTGACCAGCTACAACCGGCAGGTGCTGCTGACGGGCGAAGTGCCCAGTGCACAGGACAAGCAGCTGGTCGAGCAGATCGTTTCACGGATTGAAAATGTGAAATCCGTGGTCAACGAGTTGGCCGTCATGGGCAACTCCGGCCTGCGCGAGCGTTCATCGGATGTCCTGGTGACGGGCAACGTCAAGGCCAGGCTGCTGGATGCCCGGGACTTGCATTCCAATGCTTTCAAGGTCGTCACCGAGCGGGGCACCACCTACCTGATGGGACGGGTGACGCAGCGCGAGGCAGACCGCGCCACGGCCGTGGTTCGCGGAACAAATGGGGTCGAAAAGGTGGTACGGATTTTCGAGATCATCAGCGAGGAAGAGCTCGCAGGCTCGCTGTCCGCACCGACCAAACGGTAAGCCGCAGCCGCCAAACCATTGGGCGGCTGAAGTCTGCTGGCGGCCTACTTCAGGCGCTTGATCAGGCTGGAGCTATCCCAGCGCTGGCCGCCCATGGCCTGCACATCCGCATAGAACTGGTCCACCAGGGCCGTGACGGGCAGACGGGCGCCATTGCGCCTGGCTTCGTCCAGCGCCAGCCCCAGATCCTTGCGCATCCAGTCAACCGCAAAGCCGAAATCAAATTTGTCGGCCACCATGGTTTTTCCGCGGTTGTCGAGCTGCCAGCTTTGCGCGGCACCCTTGCCGATCACGTCCAGCACCTGGTTCAGGTCCAGCCCGGCATTCTGGCCAAACGCCACCGCTTCGCTCAGGCCCTGCACCAGTCCTGCAATGCAGATCTGGTTGACCATCTTGGTGAGCTGGCCGGCGCCGCTTTCACCCATCAGCGTGAAGGCCTTTGAAAAAGCCATGCCGACCGGCTTGACGGCCTCGAACGCTGCGGCGTCGCCGCCGCACATGACCGTGAGCGCGCCGTTCTGGGCGCCCGCCTGACCGCCAGACAACGGTGCATCGATGAAATGAAGTCCGATGTTTTTTGCGGCCGTATAGAGTTCGCGCGCGACATTGGCCGACGCGGTGGTGTGGTCTACAAACAGGGCGCCGGGCTTCATGCCGGCAAACGCACCGTCCGCGCCCAGGGTGACCGAGCGCAGGTCATCGTCGTTGCCGACGCAGCAAAACACGATGTCGGCATCGGCCGAAGCCAGTCGCGGCGTGTCGGCGCGTGCCGGCGCGCTGGATGTCGCAAATTCGGCGCACCATGCGGCTGACCTGGCGGCGCTTCGGTTGTACACCGTGACCTGATGGCCAGCCAGTGCCAGATGGCCAGCCATGGGGTAACCCATGACGCCAAGGCCCAGAAAGGCGACATGGCGTGGTGTGCAAGCTTCGTAGATTTTTGAATTTGTACTGGACATAATGGAGTTTGGGGGTTGGGAGGTTGGCGCCTAGACAATGGCGAAATTCTCTGTGCCTGCTGCCAGGTCCGTCGACTTGGCGCGCTGCGAATTGAGCTTGATCTGCAGCCGCAGATCGTTCACCGAATCGGCATTGCGCAGGGCGTCTTCATAGGTGATGAGATTGCTTTCGAAGGCGTCAAACAGCGCCTGGTCGAAGGTCTGCATGCCCAGGTTGCGGCTTTTCTTCATGATCTCCTTGATCTCAAGCACTTCGCCCTTGAAGATCATGTCGGAAATCAGCGGTGAGTTCAACATGATTTCGACTGCGGCATAGCGACCCTTGCCATCCTGTCTGGGTA
>MERZ01000116.1:2814-8822 GCA_001770785.1 Burkholderiales bacterium RIFCSPHIGHO2_12_FULL_61_11 | reverse complement strand
TCTTCAGGGAAGAAGTTGATCACCCGATCGAGCGCCTGGTTGGCGCTGTTGGCGTGCAGCGTGGCCAGGCACAGATGGCCGGTTTCGGAAAAGGCGATAGCGTGTTCCATGGTTTCCCGGTCGCGGATCTCGCCCATCAAAATCACATCGGGCGCCTGTCGCAGGGAGTTTTTAAGCGCTGCTTCCCAGTTGTCGGTGTCCAGCCCTACTTCGCGTTGCGTGACCACGCAGTTCTTGTGCGGATGGACAAACTCCACCGGTTCTTCAATCGTGATGATGTGGCCAAACGATTGCTCGTTGCGCCAGTCGATCATGGCGGCCATCGTTGTGGACTTGCCCGAGCCGGTGGCGCCCACGAGAATTGTCAGCCCCCGCTTGGACATCACAACTTCCTTGAGTACCTGGGGCATGCCCAGCCCGTCAAGGGTGGGCAGCACGGCCGGAATGACCCGCAGCACCATGCCGATCTTGCCCTGTTGCAGGAACGCATTGACGCGGAAGCGCCCCACGCCCGGCGGCGAGATGGCGAAATTGCATTCCTTGGTGCGTTCAAACTCGGCGGCCTGCCTGTCGTTCATGATGGCGCGCGCCAGTGCCAGCGTGTGGCTGGCGTTGAGCGGCTGGGACGACACCTTGGTGACCTTGCCGTCCACCTTGATGGCGGGTGGAAAGTCCCCGGTGATGAACAGATCGCTGCCATTGCGGCTGACCATCAGCCGGAGAAGGTCGTTAATGAATTTGCTGGCCTGGTCGCGTTCCATGTCATGTCCTTTGGATCTTCGCTTTGGGGGGTAGGTAGCGGCTAGTTCTTTTTGTCGGTGAGCCGGGCGCTGATCATCCTGAGGCGAAGCGACAGCTTGCGCGCCAGCAGGGCGACCAGGTTGGCGGCCAGGGCGGGGTCAACCCCTACCATTTCGTCGAGCGATTGCGCACTCAGCACGGCGATATCGCATTCGGTCAGCGAGCTGCACACCGAAAAGCGCTTGCCGCTGTCCAGCAGTGACATTTCACCCAGGATATCGCCGGGGCGTGTTTCCGTGAGGCGCAGGCGCTCGCCCCACGGTTGCACCCGGTCCACCGCAATGCTGCCGGTCAGCAGCACGATCATGAAATTGCCATACTCGTCCTGGCGGACGATGTCACGATTGGCCGGCACGGTGGCGAAGTCAAAAAATTGTTCCAGCTGGCTCACGGAGTCCGTGGGCAGCCTCGACATGTATTTGTCCCTGGCCCACAGCCCCTGCAACAGCTTGATGGCCCGCGGGGCTGACAAGCGTTTCGCGCCGACCTCGTTGGCGCGGGCTTCCCAGGGGACCAGCATCGACGGATCAACGCCCTGATCGGCGAACGCAGTGCTGAACAGCACTGAATCAGGGTACTCGTCACCATCACGCGACGCGGCGGGCTGCTTGAGCCGTCCGAACAAGCCTTTCATGGGTCCTTTCTCCTGGTAGCCCGTCCGGCAGATCAACCGGGAAAGTTTTCAGGGATTTTGGCCTTGCTTCGTGCTTCCGCGGCAGAAATCACGTTGCGCTTGACCAGGTCGGTCAGATTCTGGTCCAGCGTCTGCATGCCCACGCTGCTGCCGGTCTGGATCGATGAGTACATCTGCGCAACCTTGGCTTCCCGAATCAGGTTGCGGATGGCGGCGGTGCCGAGCATGATTTCGTGCGCCGCCACCCGGCCCTGGCCGTCCTTGGTTTTGCACAGCGTTTGCGAGATCACCGCCTGCAGCGATTCGGACAGCATGGAGCGGATCATTTCCTTTTCTGCGGCCGGGAACACGTCAATGATCCGGTCCACTGTTTTTGCCGCGCTGGAGGTGTGCAGCGTGCCGAACACCAGGTGGCCGGTTTCGGCGGCCGTCATGGCCAGCCGAATGGTTTCGAGGTCGCGCATTTCCCCCACCAGAATCGCATCGGGGTCTTCGCGCAAGGCGGACTTCAGGGCGGCGTTGAAGCTCAGCGTATGCGGCCCGACCTCGCGCTGATTGACCAGGCATTTCTTGGATTCGTGCACAAACTCAATCGGGTCTTCCACCGTAATGACATGGCCGTATTCGGTTTCGTTCAGATAGTTGACCATGGCCGCCAGCGTGGTGGACTTGCCTGAGCCGGTCGGGCCCGTCACCAGCACCATGCCGCGCGGCTTGAGCGCCAGGTCGCCAAAAATCTTCGGCGCGCCCAGTTGCTCCAGCGTCAGGATTTTCGAAGGAATGGTCCGCAGCACGGCGCCCGCACCCCGATTGTGGTTGAAAGCATTGACGCGAAAGCGCGCCAAGCCTTCGATTTCGAAGGAAAAATCAACCTCCAAAAACTCCTCGTAGTTTTTGCGCTGGGTGTCGTTCATGATGTCGTACACCATGGCGTGCACCTGCTTGTGGTCCAGCGGATCGACATTGATGCGCCGCACATCACCATGAACCCGGATCATGGGAGGCAAGCCTGCTGACAAATGCAAGTCAGACGCCTTGTTCTTGACACTAAAGGCCAGCAGCTGGGTAATGTCCATCCAGGGATCCTTGGAAATCGAAATTGAGTTTGAACTTGAGTTTACAGTCGGATTATGACCACGATTTCCCGCAAGCTTCAGCTTGTTCATGACCGCATCGCCAAGGCATGCCGGGCCGCCGGGCGCGACCCGGCCAGCGTGCGCCTGCTGGCGGTCTCCAAAACGTTTGGCACGGACGCCGTGATGGAGGCGCTGCTGGCCGGCCAGCGCGCGTTTGGTGAAAACTACATCGCCGAGGGGGTCCAGAAGATTCTGGCGCTGCGCGCCTGGCAGGCGGCGCGGGTTGATGAGCCGTCTGGTCCTGATGCCAGCGCGCTGGAGTGGCACTGCATCGGACCGGTACAAGGCAACAAAACCCGTCTCGTGGCCGAGCACTTTGACTGGGTCCAGTCGCTCGACCGGTTGAAGATTGCGCAGCGCCTGAGCGAGCAGCGGCCGCCGCACTTGCCGCCGCTGCAAATCTGTTTGCAGGTCAACGTGGATGGCGGCGCGAACAAATCAGGCTTGGCACCGGCAGACGTGCAGGCCTTGGCACTAGAGGTTGCGCAACTGCCGCGTCTTGCCCTGCGCGGACTCATGGCCATCCCCGAGCCGGCTGTTGATTTTGTCGCTGCTTGCGCTCTCCATGCAAGGGTAAAAGCCATTTTTGATCAGATCAATGACGCCGCTGTGTTGCCCCTACCCATGGACACGCTGTCGCTGGGCATGACGGCGGACCTGGAGGCGGCGATTCATGCCGGCAGCACGATGGTGCGCGTGGGTACGGCGATCTTTGGTGGACGGTCGCGCGCGGCGGGCTGACACAGGAGGGGCGGGCTTTCAGCCTTAAACCCCCAGCGCCAGCCGGGTGGTGCTTTTCACCTCTTCCATCACTGCATAGGTGCGGGTTTCGCCCATCAGGATTTTCAGATCGATTCTGTCAATGGTCAGGTGAGTATTCAGTCACGGTTAGTGAATTATTCAAAAATACGGTAAGTTTGGTGCGAAATTCTTCAGCATTCCATGGAACATGGCGCCATCGAACCGAATTTTCTGCAAGCTTTATTCATTCCGTACCCGCCAATCTTGAACCCTTCTTTGATGGAGTCCCAGATGTCTGCATCAGCGCGCTTGCCTTTTCCCTACCGCCCGGAGGCCGACATCGTGGCCCGCTATCTGCAGCGCCTGGCCGGCGCACTCGACTGGGCGGATGCGGCCCAGTCGGCCCGGCCCTGGGTGCAGGCCGTGCGCGGGAATCCGCCGCCGTTCTGGGCCATGGAGAGCCTGCTCAAGGAATTCCCGATTTCCACTGCCGAAGGCCTGGCGCTGATGCGCCTGGCCGAAGCCCTGCTGCGGGTGCCCGATGCTGAAACCGCCATCGCCCTGACCGCCGACCAGCTTGGCCGGGCTGATTTTGACAGCGCAGGCGACGGCCCAAGTCATGGCGCGATGGCGCGCCTGTCGGCCTCGGCGATTGGCCTGTCCAAGAAGTTTTTACCTCCTTCGGCAAGCTCGGGACAGGCTGAAGAAGCTGGCCTCCTGAGCAAGCTGGGGGCGCGCACCGTGGTGGCGGCAACCGTGCGCGCGCTGCAACTGCTGGGCCGCCAGTTCGTGCTGGGCCAGACCATGAGCGAGGCCATGAAGGAAGCCGACGACGCGCGCAAGAAAATGCCAAAGCTGAGGTACAGCTATGACATGCTGGGCGAGGGCGCACGGACCGATAAAGACGCGCTGCGCTACCTGGAAAGCTACGTCAACGGGATCAAGTTCATCGCTGATCGTTCCAGCAAAACGGTCGCGACCGAGGAAAATGATGGCATCTCCATCAAGCTCAGCGCACTGCACCCGCGCTACGAAGACGCCCAGCACGAGCGTGTCATGGCCGAGCTGGTGCCGCGCGTCTGGGGCTTGTGCGAGCTGGCGGCCCAGGCCAATATCAACCTGACGATTGACGCCGAGGAGGTGGACCGGCTGGAGCTTTCGCTCGACGTGTTTGAAGCCCTTGCCGCCCGGGTGGCGCAGCAGTACCCGCAGTGGCAGGGGTTTGGCGTGGCCATGCAAAGCTACCAGACCCGCGCACTCGACCTGATTGAGCATGTCATCGCCATCGGCCGCAGATACCAGCTGCGCCTGATGTGCCGCCTGGTCAAGGGTGCGTACTGGGATTCGGAAATCAAGCGGGCGCAAGAGCTGGGCTTGCCGCATTACCCGGTGTTCACGCACAAGCACCACACCGATGTGTCTTATCTGGCCTGCGCGCAGGCCTTGCTGGAAGCGCCCGATGCCGTCTATCCGCAGTTTGCCGGGCACAACGCCGGCACGATTGCCGCCATCTTGCAAATGGCCGCAAAGTCTGGGAATGCGCATGCGGCGCAAGCCGGGGAGCCCTCACCCTTACCCTCTCCCGGCAGGAGAGGGAGCCAGGCGGGATCGCCCGTCCAGTTTGAATTGCAGCGCCTGCACGGCATGGGCGAGGGAATTTTCCGCGAAGTGCTGAAAAACCCGCGGATCAGTTGCCGCCTTTACGCGCCCGTCGGCGCGCACCGCGACCTGCTGGCCTACCTGGTTCGCCGCGTGCTCGAAAACGGCGCCAACTCTTCATTTGTTCACCAGCTGGCCGACGAATCGGTGGGGATCAGCGAACTGTTGACCTCGCCGCTGGGCCTGGAACCCGAGTCGTCCCTGCCGCTGCCGCCCGCGCTGTACAGCCCCGGCCGCCTCAACAGTCTGGGGCTCGACTTGACGGTGGAAAGCATGCGCGCGCCGCTATTCGCCGCCTTGCACACCACTGCCGTTCCGGTGGTGCCGGAGTTTGATGCCAAATTGGTCTCTGGCGCCCTGGCGACGGGCGCAAGCAGCTATCAGACATGGCACCAAGTTCCGGTGGCGGAGCGCGCCGCCATGCTGCGCCGCGCCGCCGACGCGCTGCAGCAGCAGCTGCCCAGGTTCTGCGCGCTGCTGGTCAAGGAAGCGTTCAAAACCTGGGGCGATGCGGTGTCCGAGGTGCGCGAGGCGGTGGACTTTTTGCGCTACTACGCGGGCGAAGCCGAGCGCATCATGCAGCCAATGGCGCTGCCCGGCCAGCATGGCGGGGTGATGCTGGGCCTCACCGGCGAGACCAATGAACTGCGGCTGCGCGGGCGCGGCGTCTGGGTCTGCATCAGCCCGTGGAATTTCCCGCTGGCGATTTTTACCGGCCAGGTGGCGGCCGCGCTGGCCACCGGCAACGCCGTGCTGGCCAAGCCGGCCGAGCAGACGCCGGGCGTGGCCTGGGAAGCGGTCAAGCTGCTGCATCAGGCCGGCGTGCCCGAAGGCGCGCTGCAATTGCTGCACGGCCCCGGTGAAACCGTCGGCGCTGCGCTGGTGGCTGCGCCGGGCGTGGCCGGTGTGGTGTTTACCGGCTCGACCCAGGTCGCCAAGCTCATCAACCGGGCGCTGGCCGCCAAGGACGGACCCATCGTTCCGCTGATTGCCGAGACCGGCGGCATCAACGCCATGCTGGTGGATAGCACGGCCTT
>MERZ01000116.1:2061-2791 GCA_001770785.1 Burkholderiales bacterium RIFCSPHIGHO2_12_FULL_61_11 | reverse complement strand
CCAGGGCGCCGCCCAAGAGCTGGCGGTCGGCAACCCCGCCGAACTGGCGACGGACTTGGGCCCGGTGATTGACCGCGAGGCTTTTGACGCCATCCAGAAACACCTGCAGCGCCTCAATTCAACATCAAAAGTGCTTGCAACCAATAAGGAACGCGCGCAAGCAGCTATTCATACGATAGCCAACAGCGTGCCGCCAGCCGCCTTCGAAGTGGGCAGCCTGGCCGAGGTCAGAGAGGAGATTTTCGGCCCCGTGCTGCAAATCGTGCGCTGGGGCAGCGGCGCGCTCAAAACCCCCGAAGCCGTGATCGCCCAGGTCAACGCCCTCGGCTACGGCCTCACGCTGGGCCTGCAGACCCGTATCGATTCTCGCGCGCAGGCACTCGCCGCTGCCGCACATGTGGGCAATATCTACGTCAATCGCAACATGATTGGCGCCGTGGTTGGCGTGCAACCCTTCGGCGGCGAAGGGTTGAGTGGCACCGGCCCCAAAGCCGGTGGCCCGCACTACCTGTATCGCTTCTGCGCCGAGCAGACGCTGACGGTGAATACCACGGCGGCGGGTGGCAATGCGGCGCTGCTGGCCACAACCCTGTAAAGGGTAATGGGCGTAGTGAGGTGCTCTTGAGGTTTTGAATTTGTCATGGAGCACAGGTTCCATGGCCCTCGCGTTGACGCCAGTTGCGGCCGACCCATGCTCGCTCTAACGGGCCTGCTGCGGCAGGCCCTGCAT
>MERZ01000116.1:0-2032 GCA_001770785.1 Burkholderiales bacterium RIFCSPHIGHO2_12_FULL_61_11 | reverse complement strand
CAGGTAACCCTGGTAGTTCTCGCAGCCATGGCGTGCCAGAAAGTCGCGCTGGGCTTCGGTCTCGACGCCTTCGGCGATGACGGCAAGACCCAGGCTTTGCGCCAAGCCAATGATGGTGCGCGCGATGGCCGCATCGTTGGGGTCGGTCAGTATGTCGGCGACAAAGCTCTTGTCGATCTTGAGCTGGTCCAGCGGCAGCCGCTTGAGCATGGACAGCGACGAGTAACCCATGCCGAAGTCGTCGATCGACAGCGTGACCCCCAGCGCCTTGAGCGTTCCCATTTTGGCCAGGGTGATCTCCATGCGGTCGGCCAGCAAGCTCTCCGTGAGTTCAAGCTTGAGCCGCTGCGCCCGGATGCCGGTGCGCGCAATCGCGGCCATCACCATGTCCACAAAATCAGGGTGGCGGAACTGGCGCACGCTCACGTTCACGGCAATGCTCAGGTCGGCCGTTTCCGGCCGTGCGGCCCACGCCGCAAGCTGTTCGCAGGCGGTCTCCAGCGCCCATTGGCCAAGCGGCAGAATCAGGCCCGTGTCTTCGGCCGCCGGGATGAACTCTGCCGGCGCGACCAGCCCGTGTTCGGGATGCTGCCAGCGCAGCAGGGCCTCGACACCGCTGACGCGGCCGTGGTGATCGACCTGGGGCTGGTAGTACACCAGAAACTGCTGCTCCTGCAGGGCGATGCGCAGGTCGGAACTGACGGTCGCCTTGGCGCTCACGGCAGCCTGCAGGTCGGGGTCGAAGAAACAGACGGTGTTGCGCCCGAGGGCCTTGGCCTGGTACATCGCCAGGTCGGCATGCTTGAGTTGTTCGCTCACGCTTTCCTGCAGACCGCTGAGTGCGGTCACGCCCATGCTGGCGCTCGTGTAATGCTGGTGGCCGTCCAGATCGAAAGGCTCGCGCAGCTGACTCAGTACATTTTCAGCGACGGCGCGGGCCCGCACTGCGGCGGCAGTCGGGTCGTCACCCAGGTCTTCCAGCATGACGACGAACTCGTCACCACCGATGCGCGCCACGGTATCGGTCTTGCGCACGCAGCCCAGCAGCCGGGTCGCGACTTTTTGCAGCAGCAGGTCGCCCTTGTGGTGGCTCAGGGTGTCGTTGAGGACCTTGAAGTTGTCCAGATCGATGAACATCAAGGCACCATGCCGCCGCGTGCGAACGCTCAGGGTCTGCAGGTGCTGCAGCCGGTCGAGCAGCAGCTGCCGGTTGGGCAGCCCGGTCAGCGGGTCGTAAAAGGCCAAATGGTGAATCTCGTCCTCGGCCGCCTTGCGCTGGGTGATGTCGCGGCCCACGGCCACCCAGTGCGTCGGCTTGCCCTGTGACGCGCGCACCGAGACGATCTCGAGCTCCACCCAGAACCAGCTCTTGTCCTTCCTGTAGATGATCAGTTCGCTGCGAACCTGCTGGTGCTGCTGCAGTGCCGCGGACATGCGGAGCAGTTCGTCCAGTTGGGGGTTGGGCCCGAGCAGCACTCGCGGCGTCTGGCCGAGCATCTCATCGCGGGTGTAGCCGGTGTGCTGGCTGAAGGCGTCGTTGACAAACACGATGCGCGGCTCGCTTTCACCGGCGGGCGAGGATTCGGCAATAACCACGATGTCATTGAGCCGCGAGATGCTGGTTTCCAGCAGCATGAGCTGCTCTTGCGATTTACGCCGCTCGGTGACGTCGCGGAAGTACACCGCCAGGCCCTCGGCGAACGGGTAGGCGCGCACTTCCAGCCACTTTTCCAGGGCGGGGTAGAAGTCCTCGAATTCCACACGGCGATTGCTGGTGAGCGACTGCTCGAGGCGCTGCTTCAGAAGCAGCCCCTCGCCGCCAACCCAGTCGTGCCAGACCGCCTTGCCCAGCAGGTCGCCGGTGCTGCGCTGCAGCAGGCGTTCGCTTTCCTGGTTGAGGTAGGTAAAGCAGCAACGGCGATCCAGCGTGACGAAGGCTTCCGTGATGCTGGCCAGCGTGGTGGTCAGGCGCATCGCCAGGCGAAGGGTTTCGCGCTGGGCCTGCTTGCGCGCGGAGATATCCTTTAGAACC
>MERZ01000115.1:2128-9623 GCA_001770785.1 Burkholderiales bacterium RIFCSPHIGHO2_12_FULL_61_11 | reverse complement strand
GGCCTGTGCCGAAGAAGCCCTTGTCAGCGAGCAAGCCGCCCGCAAGCGCGAAGAGCTCAATGCGCTGTATGTCGCCATGACACGCGCCAAAAGCACGCTGGTGATTTCGTCGATTGAACCGCACCGGGCAACGACCGGCAGCTGGTGGCAGCGCCTGCAGGGGCGGGTGCCGCCGCTTGAATCACCTGCGGTTCACGCCCCCGTGAACAAATTCTCAGTCTCGCCGGAAGCCGATATTTTCCATCTGCCGGAACTGCCAGCGCTGCCTGAAACGATGGCGCCCAAACCCTCAACCAAAGCGCGCGAAGACGAAGACTCCATCAATGCCCGCACTGGCAAGGCCATGCACCGCTTGCTGGAGTGGGGCGGTTCAGCCTCTTTGCAGCAGGTCGCGGCCGTGGCGCGCGAGTTTCGCCTCAGTCCGTCGCAAGCCGCGCAGGCGGCCACCCTGGCGCAGCGCATTCTGGTCGGGTCGGGCGCCTGGGCCTGGAGCCAGGACGCGGTGGCCTGGCAGGGCAACGAAGTGGACCTCGTGTACCAAGGACAGCCGCTGCGGCTGGACCGCCTGGTGCAGCGCAAAGATGCAGGCTTTGAGGGCCAGTGGTGGGTGCTCGACTACAAATCAGCCGATGCGCCACAGCAGCAGCCCGCGTTGGTCGCGCAACTGCAGGCCTACCGGGCGGCAGTGCAACTGATTTACCCCGGCACCACAGTGAAAGCCGCTTTTCTGACTGGGCAGGGCGCGGTGGTGGAAGTTTGCTGAGCCCGGCAGGGTGGGCGCTGCCGATGCTACGACTGCAATAATCGAAGCTTCCTTCGAATGGGTTTCGGGTTTCCGGCAAGATGCGGACTTGAAGCCTTTTTGCAGTGCATCCCAATACCAACGGGCGTCAGTAGCTACCAAATAATGAGCATTTGCTGCCTGGCCCGAAGTTCAGGCAAGCGCTTGATCTGTTATTTCGACATTACATTGCACACTTTGTGCCGACGGATATACCTCCTTGAACCATTCAATCTACCCTGTCAAACCCCTACACGTCGCCGTCATAGGCGGCGGCCCTGCAGGCCTGATGGCCGCCGAAGTGCTGGCCAGCGTGGGCCCCGCCCTGTCGGTGCAGGTCTACGATGCCATGCCCTCGGTGGGTCGCAAATTCTTGCTGGCCGGCAAGGGCGGGCTGAACCTCACGCATTCCGAGCCACCAGACGTTTTTATGAAACGCTATGGTGAGCGCAGCGCGCAGCTGCAGCCCCTGATCGCCGCGTTCGGCCCTGCCGAGCTGCGTGCCTGGGCCGAATCCCTGGGGGTGGAAACCTTTGTCGGCAGCTCGGGCCTGGTGTTTCCAAAAGACATGAAAGCCGCGCCGCTGCTGCGTGCCTGGCTGCACCGCCTGCGCAGCGCGGGTGTGAAGTTTTCCATGCGGCATCGCTGGCTGGGCTGGGCCGATGATGGCGCGCTGAAATTTTCCACACCCGCTGGCGAGGTGCTCGCGCAGGCCGATGCCGTGGTGCTGGCCTTGGGCGGTGGCAGCTGGGCCCGTTTGGGGTCTGACGGCGCCTGGGTGCCGCTGCTGGCCGAGCGCGGCGTGGCAGTGGCGCCGCTGCAGCCGTCCAATTGCGGCTTTGACTTGGCCGCGCGGCCTGACAGTCCGGCCCAAGTGGCGGCCGCCGCTGCCGATACCGGCGAGACACGCCGCGAGTTTTTGATGGAACTGATCGGCAAGAGCCCGCTGCCGCAAGTCGGCTGGACCGAGCACTTTTCCAGCCGCTTCGCCGGTCAGCCTTTCAAGTCGGTCGCCATTCACTTCACCGATTCACAGGGTCGCACCTTCAAGCGCAAAGGCGAATTCGTCGCCACGGCCACTGGCGTGGAGGGCAGCCTGATCTACGCCGTCTCGCCCTTGCTGCGCGACGAGATTGCGGCGCATGGCAGCGCCACCTTTTTTCTGGACTTGTTGCCCGACAAATCGCCCGAACAGGTATTGGTGGAGGTGCGCCACCCGCGCGGCTCGCGCTCGCTGTCAAGCCACCTCAAGAGTCGCTTGAACCTCGACGGCATCAAGGCCGCCATGCTCTATGAACTGCTGGGTAAAGACGCCATTGCCGATCCGGTCCAACTCGCCGCAGGCATCAAGGCCTTGCCGGTGCGCCTGCTGGCGGCCAGGCCTATCGATGAAGCCATCAGCAGCGCGGGCGGAGTGATGTTTGAGGCGATGGATGCGCAGCTGCGCCTCAAAACACCCGAAGGCGTCACGCAACCCGTGTTTTGTGCCGGCGAAATGCTCGACTGGGAAGCGCCCACTGGCGGCTATCTGCTCACCGCCTGTTTTGCCAGCGGTCGTGCTGCCGGGCAAGGAGTTTTAAGATATTTAGGCCTACAACCCAATAAACACGGGCATGGGAACCCATGAAATTGGTAGTGATTAAATCTTCATCGCAGCAGCAGTTCATACAAGGAGCCTGCCATGATCGTTCGTTTCCACATTGACCCCATTGGACAAGGCCAGTACGAATACCGCGTCAGCTACGAAGGCGAAGCGCTTTACGGCGACGCGGGCTTGGGCAGTATTGAAGAATGCATCGTCGCCGCCACCGAAGGTTTGGGCAGTGACGCGGTGGCTGCCGAGGTGGCTTACAACGGTGTCGTCAGCGGCACGTATCCGCTGGCGTCGCTGGCTTTGATGTCCGCGCAAATTGCCGATCATGCGTTGCAGACGACGACGGCGATAGAAGAAGCCCGGCAGTGATCGGGTGCTTGCTGCTGCTACGTGAGAAATACGCGACGCTGACAAATGAATAAGTTGACGAGCCTCGACCCCGGCACTGGCTCCGCGGTTAGGGCTGCTTGGTTCCCCATCTGACCCGGTTGGCCGCCTCACCATGCGGGAAGGCCCGTCACTTGAAATTATAAGGGAGTTTGCAATGACCCCGACAGCGGCAGTGCGCCGCCAGGACATCGTCTTCGCGCTTTACCACTTAGCGCTTGACCGGTTGTACGACTTGGCGGTGAAGCGCGGTCAGTGAATTTAGAATGGCGTCATGTCCTATCTCGTTCTTGCCCGCAAATACCGCCCCCGCAATTTCTCTGAAATGGTGGGTCAGTCGCATGTGGTGCAGGCGCTTGGCAATGCGCTCAGTAGCGGTCGCTTGCACCATGCCTACCTTTTCACCGGCACGCGGGGCGTGGGCAAGACGACAGTGTCGCGCATTCTGGCCAAGTCGCTCAACTGCACCGGGCCCGGTGGGCAGGGCGGTATTACCGCCGAGCCCTGTGGCGTCTGCCAGGCCTGCATCGATATCGACAGTGGCCGCTTTGTCGATTACACCGAGCTGGACGCGGCGTCCAACCGGGGCGTTGACGAGGTGCAGGCGCTGCTGGAGCAGGCGGTTTACAAGCCGGTGGTGGGCCGCTTCAAGGTGTTCATGATCGACGAGGTTCACATGCTCACGAACACGGCGTTTAACGCCATTCTCAAGACACTGGAGGAACCCCCCGACTACCTGAAATTCGTATTGGCCACGACCGACCCGCAAAAAGTGCCGGCCACGGTCTTGTCGCGCTGTTTGCAGTTCAACCTGAGGCCCATGGCACCCGAAACCATTCTGGAACACCTGGTCCAGGTGCTGCACGCTGAAAACGTATCGGCCGAGCCGCAGGCCTTGCGACTGCTCTCGCGCGCCGCGCGCGGCTCCATGCGCGATGCCTTGTCGCTCACCGATCAGGCTATTTCTTTTGGTTCGGGCTGCCTGGAAGAAGCCAGCGTGCGCACCATGCTGGGCAGTGTGGACCGCAGTTATGTGTTTCGCCTGCTGGACGCGCTGGCGCGCGGTGATGGCCGGGTGGTGGTGGAAACCTCTGAGGTTCTGCGACTTCATGGCCTGAGTGCCGCGTCCACGCTGGAAGAAATGGCAACCGTGCTGCAACGCATGGCGGTGCTGCAGGCGGTGCCAGACAGGGCCATCACAGAGGATGACGCTGACTCCGAAATCACCGAGACCGCGCGGCTGGCCCGGATCATGCCTGCCGATGAAACCCAGCTGCTCTATAGCTTGTGCCTGCATGGTCGCGGCGAATTGGGCCTGGCACCCGACGAATACGCTGCGTTGACCATGGTGTTGCTGCGTCTGCTGGCCTTCAAGCCTGCGGGGGTCGCGGTATCCGCCGCCCAGTCCGCGTCACTGGGGAGCGCCGCCGAGCCCGAAAAAAAGCTTGAGCCTGAGCTGACCCGAGTCAGCGCGCCTGCGACGCGTCAAAAGCCGGTGTTGGCACCAATGGCGGTATCGGTGGCTGAGCTTGCTCCCGCCGAAATCCAGGAGACAAATATGCCTCCAGCGCATGGACGTAGAGCGCCTATTGCTACTAATTCGGAGGCGTCCGTTGAACCACTTTCGGCAACCGCGCCCACGCAACCCCCGCAAGCATTTGATCCCGGCGCGTTGCTGGCGGCGAGTCCGCTCGGCGACGCCTGGCGCCAGACCGTGAACCAGCTGGTTGCCGCCGAAGCGGTGGCCGCACTGCCGCGTGAGTTGGCCTTGCAGTCCGAGCTGTGCAGCCAGGCGGGGGGCGTCTGGACCTTGCGCGTCGAGCGCGAGTCGCTGAACCAGAGCGCCGCCCGCGACAAGTTGCAGGCCGCGCTGCAGCAAGCGCTGGGCGAGCCGGGCCTCAAGCTGGTCGTTGAAGTGGGCGCTGTGACGGACTCCCCGGCGCGCCGCAATGCAGCCGCTCTGGCCGAGCGCCAGCGCGCCGCCGAAGAAATGATCAAGAACGACCCGTTGGTGCAGGACATGATCCGCGACTGGGGCGCCAGGATTGTTCCGGGCAGCATCAAGGCGGTTGTGCCGCGTATATGATCGACACCAGTTTTTCAACCCGACATTCAAAGGAAAGAATATGTTTAACAAAGGACAACTCGCAGGCCTCATGAAACAGGCGCAGGCGATGCAGGACAATCTTAAAAAAGCGCAGGAAGAGCTGGCTTTTGTGGAAGTGACCGAAGAAGCCGGTGCCGGACTCGTGAAGGTGACGATGACTTGCAAACACGACGTCAAGCGCATTGAAATCGATCCCAGCCTTCTGACCGAGGATAAAGACATGCTCGAAGACCTGGTGGCTGCGGCCTTCAATGCCGCCGTGCGCAAGGCCGAGGAAGTCAGCCAGGAAAAAATGGGCAAGCTCACCTCGGGCATGCCGGCATTGCCCGGTGGCATGAAGTTCCCTTTCTAGGCCAAGCCGCACTGCCGTTGAATTACTGTGGCCAATTCCGATGCACTTGAAGGCCTGACCCAGGCATTGCGCAAGCTGCCAGGCGTGGGTGCCAAGTCGGCGGCGCGCATGGCTTTTCATCTGTTGCAGCATGACAAGCCCGGCGCACTGCAAATTGCGCGGGCCCTGGAGCACGCTGTGGGCAGCATCCGCCACTGCACCCTGTGCAATACCCTGACCGAGCAGGAAGTTTGCGCCACCTGTAGCAACCCGCAGCGCGACCGCAGCAAGCTGTGCGTGGTTGAAACGCCGGCCGATCAGGCGGCGCTGGAGCGCACGCTGGCCTACCGGGGCCTGTATTTTGTGCTCATGGGCAAGCTTAGCCCGCTTGATGGCGTGGGCCCCCATGACATTGGCCTGCAAAAATTGTTTGACAGGGTGGTTCCCAGGGACGAGCAGGGCGGGCCGCTGCCGGCGGCGTCGCGCGAAGTGCAGGAGGTCATTCTGGCGACCAATTTCACCGCGGAAGGCGAGGCCACGGCGCATGTGATCGGCCAGGCCATGAAAAGCCGCGGCGTGCAGGTAACACGCCTGGCGCGCGGCGTGCCGGTGGGCAGTGAACTCGAATACGTTGATTTGGGCACAATTGCCCACGCGCTGGTTGACAGGCGCTGAGTGCGGCGCTGGATCAGCCGCTGTGACGAACACTGTCCAGGCACCATTGACGTATCAACGGTAGCCCGAAAAGAGAATCCCTATATTGACCTTTCAGTAGAAACCCGCACGGGATGACCCCGATGCGGGTTTTATTTGGCCCCTCTATGCTCATGTTATTAAGAAATGAGAGAGGACTCTGCCATGAAGCGCCAACTCCTTGTATCCCGTCGAATGTTTGTCAGCGGTGTGACGCTGGCTGCTGCCTCGCTGGCGCTACCGTCGCTGCGCGCGCAGTCACGGCTTGAAAAAACGCAAGTCTCACTTGCAGTAGGCGGAAAGGCGTCGTTTTATTACCTGCCGCTGACCATTGCCGAGCAACTGGGTTACTTCAAAGCCGAAGGCCTGAACCTTGAAATCAGCGACTTTGCGGGGGGCTCGCGCGCACTGCAAGCGGTGGTCGACGGGTCGGCCGATGTGGTCTCCGGTGCCTTTGAACACACCATCAACCTGCAATCCAGGAACCAGATGTTTCAGGCTTTTGTGCTGCAGGGCAGGGCACCGCAAATTGCATTGGGCGTTTCCACCAGGACCATGGCCAACTACAAATCGGTTGTTGACCTGAAGGGGAAGAAAATTGGTGTATCGGCGCCTGGTTCGTCCACCAACATGATGGCCAATCTGGTGTTGTCACGCGGCGGAGTGAAAGCCGGCGATGTAAGCTTTATCGGCGTGGGAACCGCTGCCGGGGCGCTCACTGCGCTGCGCTCTGGCCAGATTGACGCCATCAGCAATATCGATCCGGTCATGACCATGCTGGAGCAAAAGGGCGACGTCAAAATCATCAGCGATACACGCACCCTCAAGGGCACGATGGAAGTGTTTGGCGGACCCATGCCGGCCGCTTGCCTGTATGCCCCGTCGGATTTCATCCAGAAAAACCCAAAAACCTGTCAGGCGCTGGCCAATGCCATTGTTCACGGCCTCAAGTGGCTGCAAACCGCGGGGCCTGGCGACATCATCAAGACGGTGCCGGAGGGCTATTTTCTGGGTGACCGGGCGTTGTATCTGGCATCTTTCAGCAAGGTGCGCGAGGCCATCGCACTCGATGGCCTGATCCCCGATGATGGCGCCCGGACGGCCCTGAAGGCGTTGGCCAGTTTTGACCCGAGCATCAAGCCCGACAAGATAGATCTTGCCAAGACCTACACCAACCAGTTTGCACGCCGGGCCAAGGAACGCTTCGAGGCTTGAGCCACTTTCTGCCGACTGCAGAGGCGCCCGCTTCCCGCGTTCAGGCGGGTTGCCTGCTGGCTTGCGACATGTCAGATTCATCCCAACACAACGAGCACGCCCTTGAGTGGCTTGGCCTAGCCGAAAAAGCTTTAAAGCAGAGTCGCAAATGTCTTCTGCTTGGGATATTTTCACAACTCTTCCTGCCGTCCTACAACCATGCCGCGGGTAGCTAAGTAAAGTTGCCCGTACGCTCGCTGCGAAAAGCTTCTGTCCCTGGATGCTGCGGAGAGCCGATAGTCAAAACAAAAGGAAAAACCATGAATCTTTCACACAGCATCGGCCCTCTCATCTCCCTGATCGCGGGAATTCTCATCCTGCTCATTCCGCGTCTTCTGAACTACATCG
>MERZ01000115.1:0-2121 GCA_001770785.1 Burkholderiales bacterium RIFCSPHIGHO2_12_FULL_61_11 | reverse complement strand
GCCGGTAGCCATTGAGCGTTATCGGCGTCGCTTCGATTTCACGATCGCCCGCTGGGTGCTGCGTTTGACCGCCTTGACAGTGCTGGGGCCTGAAGAAGACACGCGGCTTTTGAGTGGCAGGAAGACCACCACCTGATGGCCCCGCTTGAAAGCGGCGGAGCTGCTGACGTTGTTCCACGCCGCCACGCTTGCCGCACTCAGGCCGTAGCGCCTGGCGATGGTGGCCACTGATTCACCCTTGCGGGCCTTGACCGTCGTGCGCCGCGTAACAATTTCTGGCGTTAATGTGACTTGACCGTTGTCGGCCACATGGCTGGTTACGTCGTTTTCTACCTTGGCCGAGCGCGGCACCAGCAAGGTTGAACCGACCTTGATGAGCATGCGCGGCGGTATGTTGTTGACGCCGCGCAGGTCGGCTTCGCTCATGCCGGTGCGCCGCGCCGCTTCAGCCGAATTCATCGTGCTCGGGGCGGTCCAGGCGGTCCAGCTGGCATATTGGCCTTCGCTGTAAGCTTCGAAATTGCGCTGGAACAAGGCCGCGTTGTCCCAAGGCAGCAGAATTTGTGGCGTGCCTGAGGCGATGATGACGGGCCGGCGGGCGGAGGGGTTGAGCGCCTTGAAATCTTCAATCTTCACGTTGGCAAGCTTTGCGGCCAGGGCGACGTCAATGTCGCGCGTGAGCAGCACCTGCTGGAAATAGGGGTGGTTTTCAATCAGTGGCAGTTCGGTGCTGAAAGCCTGCGGGTTGGCAACGATGTTTTTAACAGCCTGCAGTTTGGGAACGTAAAGCTGCGTTTCCGCCGGCATGTTGATATCGCTGTAGCCGGTTCCCAAGCCGGCCTTCTGGTTCTTGGCGATGGCGCGGCCGACGCTGCCTTCACCCCAGTTGTAGGCGGCCAATGCCAGATGCCAGTCACCAAACATGCCATAGAGCTTTTGCAGATAGTCCAGTGCCGCGCGGGTGGAAGCCAGAACGTCGCGGCGGTCATCGCGGAACATGTTTTGCTTGAGGTCGAAGTATTTGCCGGTGGCCGGCATGAATTGCCACATGCCGGCGGCCTTGGCGCTGGAAACCGCTTGTGGATTGAAGGCGCTCTCGATGAACGGCAGCAGGGCCAGTTCCGTGGGCATCTGGCGGCGTTCAAGCTCCTCGACAATGTGGAAAAGATACTTGCTGGAGCGCTCGGTCATGCGCTGCATGTACTCCGGTCGGCTCGCATACCACTGTTCGCGGTCGGTCACCAATTCGTTTTGCAGGTCGGGCATGGCGAAGCCGCGCCGAATGCGGTCCCATAGCTCCCTGGGTGGCTCAGTCGAGGCGATCTGGCGCGAGCCCGCCCGGCCAGGGGTGATGGCTTGCAGCGGACCCTCGGGGTAGAGCGGCTTGACGACATCCGGTCTCGGTCCCACCGTGAGTACCGGATCACCCGGCATGCCAGGCTGCGTGGCGCAGCCTGCCAGCAGCACCATCACAAGGAGCAGGGTCAGCGAAACAAGACGCGCGTTAGAAAAAGCATGGGCAGTGGCGATTTGTTTTTGATGTGTCATTTGAATTGGTTTTTCCACTGCCTGATGGCGGCAAATACAGAGTTGTCGTCATGGGCCGACGCATCGAAGCGGCGGGCAGCAGCCATGATAGTGGCTTGCCGGGTTCTTAAAAAGGGGGTGATCAGCAGTTCCTGGGCTATCGAGGTGGGCAAGGTCGGCTTGCCTGCTTCGCGCAAGCGTATGCAATGCGCCTGATAGGCGATCAGATCGGCGTTGCCGGGCTCGACGGCCAGCGCAAAGCGCAGGTTGCTCAAGGTGTATTCATGGGTGCAGCACACCACCGTGTTGCCGGGCAGCGCCGCCAGCTTGCCGAGCGAGGCCAGCATTTGAGCCGGTGTGCCTTCAAACAGGCGACCGCAGCCCCCTGAAAAAAGTGTGTCGCCGCAAAACAGCAGCGGCTTGCCATTGCTGTTCGGGGCGTAGTAGGCAATATGGCCTGATGTGTGACCCGGTACGTCAAGGACATGAAAATCCAGGCCCAGGGTGTGTACCGTGTTGCCACCGTGCAGGGGTATGAAGGGCTGCGGGATGCGCTCGGCGGCTGGACCATAAACTTTGGCGCCGCAGGTCTGG
>MERZ01000114.1:32385-34991 GCA_001770785.1 Burkholderiales bacterium RIFCSPHIGHO2_12_FULL_61_11 | reverse complement strand
TGGGCTTTTTCGTGCTGGCCGCGCTGGCCATGATGCGCGCGGTGTACCGCGCCAAGAACGCCCGCAATTATGCCGTGCCATGGCTATTGGTCGGCCTGGGCGCAGCCGACGCCTTGTACCTGCTGGCCGCGCGCGGCGGCGACCATGCGCTGCTGATGCAGCGTTTCAACGCCGGACTGCTGGTGATGGCGCTGATTGCGCTGCTGATTGCAAGGCGCGTGATTCCTTTCTTCGCGATGAGTGCGGTGCGTGGCCTGACGCTCCCAAAACACACGCGTTCCGGCCAGGTACAACTGGCCGCGTGCGCGGCCGGGGTGGGTTTTCTGCTGGCAGGCCTGCAGTCGGCAAGCGCCGTCGCGATCGGCGTGGCCGGCGCCTTGTCGCTGTGGCAGGTGGTGAGCTGGAAGCCCTACGCGGTGCGTGGCAACCCGCTGCTGTGGATTCTCTACGTCGGCTATGCCGGCTTGGGGCTAGGCCTTTTGTTGGCCGCACTCAAAGCTGCAGGGGTGAGTCTGCCACCAGCGTTGCCGGTGCACATGATCGCGATGGCGGGCTTTTCGGTATTGATCATCGGCATGCTGACGCGCACCGCGCTGGGCCACCTCGGGCGCCCGCTCGCCACCGATCGCAGCATGCGTGTCAGCTATGGGCTGATCCTGTTGGCCGCGGCCTTGCGCCTGTCGGCGCTTGCCACCAGCGCCTTCAGCCTTTTGGCGCTGCAGCTCTCGGCAGCGGCCTGGATGGCCGCGTTTGCGCTCTACCTCTGGCGCTTCGCGCCGCTGATGATCAGGCCGCGGCCATGAAGCGAGTCATCCAGTTCCCGCAAGGGAGTTCAGCATGCGCCTGACGACCATGAGCGACTATGCCATGCGCCTGCTGATGTATGTCGGGCAACATCCCGAGCGCCTGTGCACCATTTCTGAAGTGGCGAACGCCTATGACATTTCCGAATCGCATCTGATGAAGATCACCCATCAGCTGGGTTTGGCGGGCTGGCTGGAAACCGTGCGCGGCAAGGGCGGCGGCATGCGGCTGGCCGCTGCGCCAGCCGAAATCAACCTGGGCGCCGTGGTGCGCAGCATCGAGTCCGATTTCTTTCTTGTGGATTGCCTGGCCAGCGACACCGGGTGCCTGTTGACCGGCAACTGCCAGCTGACCAGCATCATCAGTGGCGCGCTGCAAAACTTCATGCAGTACCTCGATCGCTACACGCTCGCCGACCTGCTGGCTCCGAGCGCCGAAGGCGCGAGCCGACTCGGGCCGGTGGCGCAGCCATTGACCTTCCACAAGCGGCCGAGCGTCATGGCAAGTTGACGTGCGGCATTCACCATTCGGCAATGCAGGCATGAAACGTTCCCAACGCTTGCGCGAGCACCACGAAGCACGGGTACTGGCGAGACGCCATCGGCCACCGCCTGAGCAAACTCAAAGTCCCAAGGACCAGGCAAGTACAGCCTGCGCTGTCGCGTGCTTGTCCGACAGCTCGTGGGCGGGACTTCCTACAGCTGGTCGCTGGCGAGGCGGCAATGATCAGATGCCGTAGGCGCCCCCATCGGAGCGTCCAGGCACCCCAAGGACAACCATGAACACCATCATTTATATCGTCGGACTTATTGTCATCATCGGCTTTATCCTGTCTTATTTCGGTTTCCGCTGAAGCGGCGTTTATGAGCGTTGGGACGGTTCGAGCCTTGCGGACAGGGAAATTGGGGGTTTGCCGGGCGCCAGGGCGCGGCGCTGCCGGAAAGCCTAAAATATTTTTGTGCTCCCAAAAAACATACTCAATGCCGACCTTCACTGCCACTCCGTCGTGTCCGACGGCACCCTGACCCCCGAAGTGCTGGCAGACCGCGCCAAGACCAATGGCGTCGAACTATGGGCCCTGACCGACCACGACGAATTGGGCGGCCAGCAGCGCGCCGCGGTGGCGGCCAGGGCGCAGGGCCTGGCTTACCTCACCGGCACCGAAATCTCGGTGACTTTTGCCGGTGAAACCGTGCATATTTTGGGCTTGGGCTTTGATCCGGACGATGCGGCTTTGCAGCAAGGGCTGCGCAACACCCGCGGCGGCCGTGAGCAGCGCGCCAGGGACATGGCCGAGTCGCTGGCCAAGGCTGGCATCCCGGGCAGCTTCGAAGGCGCACTGAAGTTTGTCAGCAACCCCGAACTGATTTCGCGCACGCACTTTGCCCGCTTTCTGGTGGAATCCGGCGTCTGCCGCGACACGCCTGAAGTCTTCGGGAAATTCCTGACCGATGGCAAACCGGGCTATGTGCCGCACCGCTGGGCCAGGCTGCAAGATGCCGTGAGCTGGATCACCCAGGCGCACGGCATCGCGGTGATTGCCCATCCTGGCCGCTACAACTTCACCGCCAACGAAGAGTACGCGCTCTTTACCGAATTCAAGATGCATGGGGGCCTGGGCGTGGAAGTCGTCACTGGCAGCCATACCCGGCAGGAATACGTGAAATACGCCGGGATGGCCAGGGAATTCGGCTTGGCCGCTTCGCGCGGGAGCGACTTTCACAGCCCCGACGAGAGCTACACTGACCTGGGCGCCCTGCCGTTTTTACCCGGTGACCTGACACCAGTCTGGGAACTGCTGG
>MERZ01000114.1:30932-32316 GCA_001770785.1 Burkholderiales bacterium RIFCSPHIGHO2_12_FULL_61_11 | reverse complement strand
GGTGCTCGCCGTGGCCTGCTTTGCGGTACTGGATACCACCACCAAAACCGTTTCCCTCAGCGTTCCCGCGCTGATGGCGTTGTGGTTTCGCTACGCGTTTCAGGCCATCGCCACCACCGTGGCGGTTCTGCCCAAGCGCGGCTGGGCGCTGCTGCGCACGGAGCATCCCAGGTTTCAGTGCCTGCGTGGCGTGCTGCTGCTCACCAGCAGCTTTTTGGCGTTTTTCAGTCTCAAGCACATGCCGGTGGGCGAGTTCACGGCCATCGTCATGATCACCCCTCTGGTCATGACCCTGCTGGCTTCGCTCACGCTGGGTGAGCCGGTTTCCGTGCTGCGCTGGGTCCTGGTGACGGGCGGCTTTGTCGGCACCCTGATCATCATCCGTCCCGGCGGCGAGCGCTTTAGCTGGGCCATGCTGCTGCCGCTGGGGCTGGTGATCTCGAACGCCTGGTTCCAGATTCTGACCAGCCGACTGGCCCGGACCGAAGATCCATTCACCATGCATTTTTATACCGGGTGGGTGGGCACGCTGCTCGCTTCGCTGGCGCTGCCTTTTTTCTGGACATCGCTGGACTCCTGGATGCTTTGGGCTGGCCTGTGCCTGATGGGTGTCATGGCCACGGTGGGGCATTTCGTGATGATTCTGGCTTATGCCCGGGCGCCGGTATCCACCCTCACGCCCTTTCTCTATGCCCAGATCGGCTTTGCCATGCTGGGCGGATGGCTGGCGTTTTCACATGTTCCCGATCAGTGGTCCATGCTCGGCATTGGCATGATCGCGGTCTGCGGCGCGGCGGGTGCCTGGCTCGCCGTGCGCGAGAGCCGGGTCACCATTCAACCGCCTGAATCCTGACGCGTTTAAGATTCCTGCATGGCCCAGTTTTTTGAAATCAATCCGGATAATCCCCAGGCTCGCCTGCTCAAGCAAGCGTCCGACCTGCTGGCGCACGGAGGCATCGCAGCCGTCCCTACGGACTCCAGCTACGCCCTGGTCTGCCAGCTGGACAACAAGGCGGCAGCCGACAGCCTGCGCCGCATCCGCGGCATCGACGACAAGCACCACCTTACCCTGCTGTGCCGTGATTTGAGTGAGTTGTCCAACTACGCGCGGGTGAACAACACGCAATACCGCCTGCTCAAGGCGGCAACGCCCGGGCCTTACACCTTTATTCTTGAAGCCAGCAAGGAAGTGCCGCGCCGCCTGAGCCATCCGTCGCGCAAAACCATCGGCTTGCGCGTGCCCGCGCACAAGGCCTTGCAGGCCCTGCTGGAAGTGCATGGCGGGCCCTTGCTGGCCACCACGCTCATTCCGCGCGGCGAAACCGAGCCGCTCAGCGACGCCAACGACATCCGTGAACAATTGCAAAATGAACTGGCCGCCGTG
>MERZ01000114.1:0-30902 GCA_001770785.1 Burkholderiales bacterium RIFCSPHIGHO2_12_FULL_61_11 | reverse complement strand
CAGCCGGTGCTGATCCGGCAAGGCCGCGGCGATCTGGCGCCGCTGGGGCTGTAACCAACCATCGGCCGCGTCTGAGACAATCCGGGGATGGATATTGCCAACCTGATTCAAACTGTCGCCATTTATGCGCTTCCCGTGCTGTTCGCCATCACGGTGCATGAAGCCGCGCACGGCTACGTCGCCCGCCACTTTGGCGACAACACGGCTTACCTGCTGGGCCGCATGACGCTGAACCCGCTCAAGCACATCGACCCGATCGGCACCATTGCGATGCCGCTGCTGCTTTATTTTGCGACTTCCGGGGCTTTTTTGTTTGGTTACGCCAAGCCGGTTCCAGTGAATTTCGGCCAATTGCGCAACCCCAAGCGCGACATGGTCTGGGTCGCCCTCGCCGGTCCAGGCGCCAACCTGGCCCAGGCCTTGTTGTGGGGTATCTTGCTGGTCCTGCTGCAAGGCGCCGGCGTCACCGAGGCTTTTTTCCTCAAGATGTGCCAGGGCGGCATACTGGTCAATGTCGTGATGTTTGTCTTTAACCTGTTCCCGCTGCCGCCGCTGGACGGCGGCCGTATTCTGGTGGGCCTGCTGCCCTACAAGCAGGCCGCGCTGGTGTCACGCGTCGAACCCTGGGGTTTCTTCATCGTGATGGCGCTGGTGATTACCGGGGTTGTCACCAGGCTGTGGTTGCTCCCCCTGATGTCACTGACCTACGGCTTTATTCAAATCGTATTGACGCCTCTGGCCCTGCTGGTGAATTGATGACAAACCGACAAACTGACGCCGGCGGGCGTTCCAGCCCAAACACCTCGCCGCTGCGCTTTCTGACCGGCATCACCACCACGGGCGCGCCCCACCTGGGCAACTTCGTGGGCTCCATCCGCCCCTCGGTGGCCGCCAGCCAACTTGCTGGTGTGCAGGGTTTTTACTTTCTGGCCGACTATGACGCGCTGATCAAATGCGATGAGCCCGCGCGCATCCAGCGCTCCACCCTGGAAATCGCGGCCAGTTGGCTGGCCGCCGGGCTGGAGCCGGACCGCGTGACGGTTTACCGCCAGTCCGACATTCCTGAAATTCCCGAGCTGACCTGGTTGCTGACCTGCATCGCCGGCAAGGGACTGCTCAACCGCGCCCACGCCTACAAAGCCGCGGTCGATAAAAACCTGGCTGCCGGCAACGACCCGGATGTCGATGTCAGCGCGGGCCTGTTCATGTATCCGGTGCTCATGGCGGCCGACATCCTGATGTTCAAGGCGCACCAGGTGCCGGTCGGGCGCGACCAGATCCAGCACATTGAAATGGCGCGCGACATGGCACAGCGTTTCAACCATCTTTATGGCGAACATTTTGTGCTTCCAGAAGCGGTCACCGAAGAGTCCGTGGCGCTGCTGCCTGGTCTGGACGGGCGCAAGATGAGCAAGAGCTACGACAACACCATTGCACTGTTTGCGCCGCGTGAGCAGTTGCGCAAGCTGATCGCCGGCATCGTCACCGACTCGCGCGCACCGGGCGAGGCCAAGGAGGTCGAGGGCTCCGCGCTGTTCCAGATTTACCAGGCGTTTGCCAGCGCCCCCGAGACCGCAGCGCTGCGCCAGGCCTATGCCGACGGCATTGCCTGGAGTGATGCCAAACAGTTGCTGTTTGAGCGCATCGAGCGTGATGTCGCCCCGATGCGCGAGCGCTACCACGCGCTCATCAACGATCCAGCCAGCATCGAAGCGTTGCTGCAGGCGGGCGCCGAGAAGGCACGCGCCGTGGCAACCCCCTTCCTGCGCGAGCTGCGCCAAGCGGTGGGACTGCGCAACCTGGACTCTCTGTCCGCTGCTGCCCCAAAAAGCAAAGCCGCCAGGACCGCTGCACCGGCTTTCAAGCAATACCGCGAAAAAGACGGCAAGTTCTATTTCAAGCTCGTCGATGCCAACGCCAGAGTGCTGCTGCAGAGCCAGGGCTTTGAATCGCCCAGGGAGGCGGCCCTGACCATCGCCAGGCTGCAAAAGGAGGGCTCGACCGCCTTGGCGACGCTGCGGGGCGAGGTGGCGGCCGCGAACGGAATCGCGGCAGGCGAACTCGATGCGGCCCTGCAGTTTTTTGCACCCGTCGCGATCTGAGATAGGCAGCGAAGGCTTGCGCGCGTGTTGTTTTTAGAAGCAGCCAAGCGGCAAAATTTTGGAATTTCTGATTTTCTTATTTCCAAAAATCGACTTTCAGCAGTTATGCTCACGGCTACAAAAACGACATTCCCAATCTGAATCAATGAGAATTTTTATCATCGATGACCATCCCCTGATGCGTGAAGCGGTGGTCATGCTGATTCGCCGCCTGAACAGCAAGGCCACGGTGATCGAGCTGGACCATCTGGCCGCTGTCATGCCCGCCGTCCAGCAGCACGGCGTGCCCGAATTGATCTGCCTGGATCTGAAACTGCCAGATACCCAAGGTGTGTCGGGCATTCGCGAACTCAAGCGGCAGTTCCCCGAGGTGCCGCTCGTCGTTCTTTCGGCAACACCGGCCGAAGAGTATGAAGAGCTGGCCATTGAAGCGGGTGCCGACGCCTATATCGAGAAATCCGCGGGGGCCACCGAAATCAGCAATGTGTTGCGCATTTTTTTGAACGGCGAGCTGGAACCGGAGCCCGCCGCGCCGACCGAAAAGCTGTCCAAGCGCCAGAAGCAACTGCTGGTGATGCTCGACCGGGGATTGAGCAACCGGGACATTGCCGAAGAACTTCAAATCAGCGAGCACACCGTCAAGGTGCATTTATGGCGTCTGTTCAAGCGGCTCAACGTCAAGAGCCGCTCTCAGGCCAGCCATCTTGCCCGCACGCAGGGCTTGCTTTAACAAAGGCGCCGGGCGTCAGGCAAGCGGCGTTGCCACAGGGCTGTTCAACGCCACCCAAAAGACGCTGCCGCGGCCGGGCCTTGAAGCCATGCCTACCGGGTGGCCGAGCGCCTGGCTCAAGCGCGAGACGATCGCCAGCCCCAGCCCGAAACCTTCCTCCGTGCCCTGCAGGGGAATGCGATAAAACTCCTGAAAAATCGCTTGCTGGTGCTCTTTGGCAATGCCCATGCCGGTATCCCAGACTTCAATGCACCACACGCTGCGGCGGCGCCGCAACGCCAGCAAAACGCCGCCCTGGTGCGTGTTTCTCAAGGCATTGGACAGCAGGTTGCTCACCAGCCGCTTGAGCAGCACGGGGTCAGACAGGACATGCCCCGGCGCTGCCCGGGTTTTCAGGCGCAAACCACGCTCCAGCGCGACCGGCGCATATTGCACTTCCAGGTCCTGCAGCAACCCGGCCAGATCAACGTCTTGCCAGTGAACTCTCAAAGGGTCTGCATCCAGCCCCGCCAGGTCGAACAGCGAGTTGAACAACTCGTTGACCGCCTTGGTCGACCGGACGATTTTTGGCGCGATCTGCGCAACAAATTGCGGCTCCGCGGCCAGCCAGCCAGCATACAAGTCCAGGGCGTGGACCGGCTGGCGCAAATCATGGGCCGCGCTGGCAATAAAGCGATTCTTGATGGCTATCGCTTCCAGCGCCGCGCGGCTCTTTTCAGTCAGGCAGGCGATCAATGCCGAATTGTCAAAATGCAATTGAAGATTGGCGCGCTGTGCTTGATGAAAGCGTTTTCCCCAAACGCGGATCACCACCCAGTAAGTCAGCACCAGCGCCGCCATGCCGTAGAGGTTGAAGGTGGAGGAAATGCCGCGTGCCATGAACAAGTGATAGGCCAGCGCAGCCATCACGGACGCCCCCAGTCCGTCGACATAGCCTGAAAAGCAGCGCCAGTGAGCCGAAAAAGTCCCGATGGCAAAACCACCCATTCCAACCAGCACCAGCAGGCAGACAAACTGGTCGTAGATTGGCGCCTTGAGAAAAAACACAAACATCGAAGAGCCCCAGATCATGGCGCTCAGCGGCCATAGCCAGGAATAGCGCGCCATGAAGGCCCGCAGCCGCGGGCCACTGACCCCGGCCCCTTGGCGCTGGTAGCGCCTGATGACGAGCGTGCGCGCCAGCGTAACGGCGACGACCGCCACGGCCCACGCCCAAAGACCGGTCGGCTCCACATGCCGATAAAGGACCATCACCATGACGACGAGCATGAGGGCGGATGCATAGTGCGCAGGCCCGGCGTTGTGCATGAACGTTTGAATCAACTGCATCTCGACCCAGTCCTCGCGCGGGAGGTTTTGAACGCTCCCGGTGGGGCCAATCGCTTCAGGAGAGTTCATGTCAACGTGCCTTGAGTCAGTTAAAAGTCACCCCCGCCCAGCGCACCCGGCCAAGCACCGCGAAATCCCGATCAGGATAGTCATGGCCCTGAACGTCAAACGACTCATAGGCTTGGTTATAGCTGCTCACACGCAGTATTTTCCCTGGCAGCCTCTGGAGTTTTTTCACGAGCAGGGCGCCGTCGAGTTTTATAACATGAACGCCCTCGGCGAGGACATCGCGGTCCTGCAAGTCTGTCAGGATGGCGTCTTTTGAATGCAGCCAAGGCTCCATGGAGACGCCCACCACCAGTGACATGGCAATGTCGTTGTGGGGGATGTCCAGGTCGTCCCTGATGAAGTTGGCATCGAAGGGGCGCATCGCAACAACCGATTCGACGTCGTTGAACGCACCCTTGGCGGCCGAGGACCGGAAGTCGAACAATGGCACATAAATAAAGGCATCCACCGGCACCGCACGCACGCTGTTGGACACCCTTGCGGTGGGCTGGGCCTTGCCCTGCTGCCGCTCGCCGCCCAGCAAATAGGCGGGTGTCGTGTTGTATTCCTTGGCGAGCACCTCGAGCTCAAATGCATCCGGCAGGCTGTCGCCACGCTCGATGTTCCATATGGTGTTTCGGTGAACACCGACAGTGGCCGCCACGTCATTGATCTCCCTGGCGCCCCGCACCAGCTTGCAGCGCTGACCAAACTGGCGCATGAACGCTGTTCTGGCTTCGGTCCGCGCCGTTTTCAGGCCTGCCTTGTCAGCCGCTGCAGCGGCTTGCTGGAGATACCAGGCAATCGGCTCTTCAACGCTGACCGGTGGCACCGGCTCGAGGGAATAGGGCCTGGCGTCACTTGGCCGCAGCGGCGCTGTTTTATTTGTGCTCATGAACACCATTCTGTGTCGATGGACACAAAAAAGCAAATGCGCGCCATGCATCAACGGAAAAACATAAATTCATCAGCGTCAGCACAAACAAGAAAGCAAAAATGGGTTGACTTCAGTTTATTTGTGCTCAAAATAGTGGGTATGAGCACAAAGAAATCGACATCAGCCCAAGAAGATATGCACCCCGCCGATGTCATTGCTGCTCTGCACAAGCGCGGCACCAGCCTTCGGAAAATAGCGATCGAGAACGGCTACAGCCACATCCAGCGCGTACTGACGAGCCCCTGGCTGGCGGCCGAGCAATTGGTGGCGAAAGCGCTTGATAAAAAGCCTGAAGACCTGTGGCCGTCGCGCTACGTCAATCCTGCTAATCGGGCACTTGCTTTTCAGCAGACCCGCAAGATCGCCGTGACCATGCCGCACCAGCGCAAGCAAAAACCCCCCAAAATTAGCGCCGATCGCATCGGGCACTCCTGGTCAGAACCAGAGGTCAATCATGAGTAATTCCATCTCTCAGGACGTGCGCGCCCTATGGCTGCGGCTGCGCGCGGACGGCGGTTGGTGGACGCTGGACATGCTCATGCATCACTGGAAGCGGAGCTGCTCACCCCACGAAGTCCAGCACCTAATGGATGCGCTGGAGGCGGGCGGCTTCGTGGAAAGTCGCGATCACGCGACGAATCTGAGCTATGGCGTGACTTTGGACTGTAAAGCGTTACCTGGTCTTGCACCCCCTCCGTCTCAACCGGAAGGCACCCAATGAACACCCTACGATCGCAGCAACAATGAAGCAATCGAAAACAAACCGCCGAGACCGGGACAAAGCGCCAGATTAAGCAGACCCGAGTGGCGCTATCGCTTGGCGACCCTGCTTCGGCCTGCCGCAGCGTGCCAGGGGGCCGGTCTGCATACAATAAAGCGGCATGTGCATCAGGCGTCAGCTTGCGGTGCGCCCGATCTGTTTGAACCTCCATTGCACATGACCACCAGCTCTGCCACCATCTCCGCGGCCACGCGACATTCCATCCTGCTGCTTTCCTTTGCCACGTTCTCCAGCATGGCGGCGCAGCGCATTTGTGACGCCATGCTGCCCGAGCTTTCCCGCGTTTTTTCCGTGAGCCTGGCGCAGGCGGCGCAGGTGGTATCGGTGTTTGCGGTGGTGTACGGACTGGCGCAGCTGTTCTACGGCCCGCTGGGCGACCGGCTGGGCAAGTTCCGCATCGTGACCTTCGCCACGCTGGCGTGCAGTGTAGGCAGCATCATGGCCGTTTTTGCCGCAACCCTGGATCTGCTGGTGTTGGCGCGCGTGCTGGTTGCGCTGGGGGCTGCGGCCATCATTCCGCTTTCGATGGCCTGGGTCGGGGACGCAGTGGCCCACGATCACCTTCAGGAGACGCTGGCGCGCGTCGGGCTGGGCACCACGCTGGGGATTGTGGGCGGCCAGCTGGTGGGTGGTCTATTGACCGACACCCTGGGCTGGCGCTGGGCTTTTGGGTTCATGACGCTGCTGTTCGGCGTCGTGGGTTCTCTGCTCTATGCCGACTGGCGCCGCCAGCCGGCTGTACCCGTGGTAGCGGCCAGTGCCCCGTCGCTGGTGCGACCGGGCTTTGTGGCGCAGGCGCTGATCATCATCACCGGCTCGTGGTCGCGCATCGTGCTCCTGGTGGCCTTTGTCGAGGGCGCGGCGGGCTTTGGCGTGCTGGCCATCTGGGCTTCGCACCTGCACCGGGTGCTGGGCCTGTCGCTCTCGGCAGCCGGCGCCATCGTGGCGCTGTTCGGCCTGGGCGGCATGCTCTACATGGCAGTGGCGCGCCATTTGATTCACCGCTTTGGTCAACAGGGGCTGGCCGTGTTGGGGGTCTGCCTGGTTGGGCTGTCGGCCCTGGTTCTGGGTTTCACCCCATACTGGCTGTTCACTGTTCCGGCGAGCCTGCTGGCGGGTTTTGGCTTTTTCATGTTCCACAACACCATGCAGGTCAACGCCACGCAGATGGCACCGGGTGCGCGCGGCACGGCGGTGTCGCTGTTTGCCTCGGCGCTGTTCCTGGGTCAGTCAGTGGGCGTGCTGCTGGCCGCCAGCCTGGTTGACCGCATCGGTTCCGGCGCCGTTATCGCGCTGGGCGGTGGGGTGCTGACGGCGGCGGGTTTGTTCTTCGCGCAGGCGCTGCGTCGTCGTGGCGATCTGATCCGCCTGGAGAAGCGCTGATGCCCCACTGGTTGGCGTCCCCCAGTTTTTCGGACTGAACGCACAGACCGATCGCTTTCAAGCAGCAGCACCCCACGGTTGAACCGGCAGGTCTCTCGGCCGGTTGCTTAAAATACTGTGTTAATGTACAGCCCAAGAACGCATCCAAGTCTCATTGCATCGCCTGAATCCCTGCCTCCATGGAAACCACCGCTCCCTCCCGCATTGATCCGTTCGAGTCGCTCAATGCCCCGCAGCGCCTGGCGGTCGAACACGGCCTGGGCGGGTGTTGCGATGACGCCCGGCCCCTGCTCATCATTGCCGGAGCTGGCTCCGGCAAGACCAATACCCTGGCCTATCGCGTTGCCAATCTCATCATGAATCAGGCAGACCCTCAGCGCATTTTGCTACTGACCTTCTCGCGCCGCGCTGCCATGGAGATGCAAAGGCGTGTCGGCAGTGTGCTGAACCGGGTGCTGGGCCAGAGCACCGCGCGTCAGTTGCCATCGCTGCCCTGGTCCGGCACCTTCCACAGCATCGGCGCTCGATTGCTGCGCGACTATGCCGGGCGCATTGGTCTGGATGAATCCTTCACCATCCATGACCGCAGCGACTCCGAGGACCTGCTGGGCCTGGTGCGACATGACCTTGGACTTTCGTCCACCAGGAACCGTTTCCCGCAAAAAGGCACCTGTTTGTCCATCTACTCGCGCGCGGTCAACAGCCAGCAGCCACTTGTGCAAGTTCTGCAGCAGATATTCCCCTGGTGTGCCCAGTGGGAGAGCGAACTCAAGAAGCTGTTCGGTGCCTACGTCGAAGCCAAACAGGAGCAGAACGTGCTCGATTACGACGACCTGCTGCTGTTCTGGTCCGAGATGATGGCCGACCCGGAGCTCGGCTCCGAGGTGGGGGCTCGCTTTGACCATGTGCTGGTCGATGAATACCAGGACACCAACCGGCTGCAGGCGTCCATTGTGCTGGGACTCAAACCGACCGGCCAGGGCGTCACCGTAGTGGGTGACGATGCCCAAAGCATCTACAGCTTTCGGGGCGCCACGGTGCGCAACATCCTGGACTTTCCTCACCAGTTCAGCCAGCCAGCGCGCCTTGTGACGCTGGAGCGCAACTACCGATCAACCCAGCCTATTCTGGATGTCTCCAATGCGGTGATCGCGCAGGCCACCGAGCGCCATGCCAAGAATCTCTGGACCGACAAGGCTGGCAGTTCCCGGCCCCAGTTGGTCATGGTGCCGGATGAGGCCGAGCAGGCGCGCTGGGTGGCCAATCGCATCCTGGAGCACCGTGAAGCCGGGCTCACCCTCAAATCCCAGGCGGTGTTGTTTCGCGCCTCTTCGCACAGCGCCGCGCTGGAGCTTGAACTCACGCGCCGCCAGATTCCGTTCGTCAAATTCGGGGGCTTGAAGTTTCTCGAAGCGGCGCATGTCAAAGACATGCTGGCGATCTTGAGGTTTGCCCAGAATCCGAGGGGCCGCATGGCGGGGTTTCGCGTGGTGCAACTCATTCCCGGCATCGGACCGGCGCACGCCACGCGCTTGCTTGATGCGATGGATGTAGCCGCCGACCCGACTGCCACGCTTGAGAGTTTCCAGATGCCAGCGAGCGCCGCCACTCAATGGCAAGCATTTGTGCAGGTGTACCGCGCACTGCGTCATTCGGAGCGGGCGTGGCCGGCTGATATGGATCTGGCCAAGCGCTGGTATGGACCGCACCTGGAGCGGCTCCATGACGATGCGCCAGCACGGCGTGCCGATGTGGACAACCTGGAGCGCATCGCCTCGGGTTACGCCAGCCGCGAACGCTTCCTCAGTGAGCTCACGCTGGACCCACCGGATGCCACCAGCGACCAGTCTGGCGCGCCGCACCGGGATGAGGACTATGTGATCCTCTCGACCATTCATTCGGCCAAGGGGCAGGAGTGGACTTCAGTCCATGTGCTCAATGTGGTGGACGGTTGCATCCCATCGGACCTGAGCACCGGCTCGCAAGTTGAGATCGAGGAAGAGCGCCGCTTGCTCTACGTCGCCATGACCCGCGCCAAAGAGCATCTGCAGCTGCTGGTGCCGCACCGTTTCTATGTGACCCAGCAGTCTGCCCTGGGTGACCGTCACCTCTACGCCTCGCGCACACGTTTCATTTCCGACGCGCTGGCGACGAAATTTGAAACCCTGGTCTGGCCCTCTGCAACCGCTGAAGGAACTGGCGCACAACCGGCCGGCTCAGCCAGCATCCAGGTTCGCGAGCGTGCCCGTTCGGCTTGGCGCTGAAGAGCTTGAACTGAATATCTGCAAAGCCGTCTTACATCTCCGTCCAGCTCTCCCCCATCACCTGCGCCTGCTGCAGCACCAGCTCCACCGCAGCGTCCTGCAGGTCTGGCGGATACTTGTATTTGCGCAAAATGCGCTTGACCATCAAACGCAGCTTGGCACGCACGCTTTCGCGCTCTGACCAGTCCACAGTCAGGCTCTGCCGCAGGTTCTCGGTCAGCTCGTGGGCGATCTTCTTGAGGGTTTCATCGGTCAGCTCGCGAACGGCGGCCTCGTTGTTGGCCAGAGCGTCATAAAAGCGCACTTCGTCCTCGGTCAGTCCCAAGGTTTCGCCGCGCGTTGCCGCTTCGCGAAACTTCTTCGCCATCTCAACCAGCTCTTCCATCACCTGTGCGGTTTCGATGGAGCGGTTCTGGTAGCGGGTGATGACGCTGGCCAGCAGCTCTGAGAACTTGCGGTTCTGCACCACGTTGCTGGCGAAGCGGCTTTTGATTTCACCTTCCATCAGGCGCTCCAGCAGTTCCACCGCCAGATTTCTCTCTGGCAGGCTCTTCACCTGGGCCAGAAATTCGTCGTCCAGCAGGCCGATATTGGGCTTGTCCAGGCCGACGGCGTCAAAAATATCCACCACGCTCTCGGACACCACCGCCTGGCTGATGACCTGGCGGATGGCCAGCTCTCTAGCCTCGTCGGTGCGCTTTTTGGCCGTGGTGTCCTTCTTGGTCAGGATGACTTTGACGCCCTGCAAAAAAGCGACTTCCTCGCGCACCGTCTTGGCTTCGTCCAATGTGCAGCACAGGGTAAAGGCTTGGCTCATGGCCAGCGCGGTGTCGGCAAAGCGTTTTTTGCCGTCACGGGTTTCGCCTGTTTTGAGACCCAGCACATGGTTGGCGGCGCCTGCCAGCGTCTTGTGACCGCCGGTGAGGAAGCCGCTGTAATCAAAGCCGTGCAGCATGGCGCGCAGCACGTCCAACTTTTCAGCCAGCACGCTGTAGGCTTCGTGGGCATCCACCGTCGGGCGGCCCCGGCCTTGACTGGCGGTGTACTCCTTCATGGCGGCTTTCAGCTCGTTGCCGATGCCGATGTAGTCCACCACCAGGCCGCCTTGCTTGTCCTTGAACACGCGGTTGACGCGGGCAATCGCCTGCATCAGGTTGTGGCCCTTCATGGGCTTGTCCACGTACAGGGTGTGCACGCAGGGCGCGTCAAAGCCGGTCAGCCACATGTCGCGCACGATCACCAGGCGCAGCGGGTCGGCCGGGTCTTTGAAGCGCTTTTCCAGCCGCTTTTTGGTCTGGGCGCTGTAGATGTGCGGGCGCAGCAGAGGCTTGTCACTGGCCGAGCCGGTCATGACGATCTTGATGGCGCCCCGCTCGGGGTCAGCGTCATGCCAGTCGGGACGCAGTTTCACGATTTCGTTGTACAGATGCACGCAGATGTCGCGGCTCATGGCCACCACCATGGCTTTGCCGGTCTGCGTGCTGTTGCGTTCCTCGAAGTGGGCCACCAGGTCGGCTGCCACGCTGGCGACACGGGGTTCTGCTCCCACGACCTTCTCCAGCGCGGCCCAGCGGCTTTTGAGCCTGGCTTGCTGGCTTTCTTCGTCGTCCTCGGCCAGCTCGTCCACCTCTTCGTCGAGCTGCGGCAGATCGGCCTCATTCAAGCTGAGCTTGGCCAGGCGCGACTCGTAGTAGATCGCGACCGTGGCGCCGTCTTCCTTGGCCTGCTGCATGTCATAGACATGGATGTAGTCGCCAAACACGGCCCGGGTGTCGCGATCGGTGCTGCTGACGGGCGTGCCGGTGAAGGCAACAAAGGTGGCATGCGGCAAGGCGTCGCGCAGGTGCTGGGCGTAGCCCGCTTGGTAATGTTCATTGAACCGTTCGGGCTGAGTTTGTCGAAGCCCTTCGACAAACTCAGGGCGAACGAGGTAGTCTGGCGGCGCAAATTCAACTCGGTGTTCAGGCGTCATGCCGTCGCCGGTAGCTATGACTTTGGTAGGTCGGGTTAGCGCAGCGTAACCCGACAACGGTTCGTCGCCTTGTCGGGTTACGCCCCGCGGGCTAACCCGACCTACTGAAGACTTGCGCGTTTTGAGCTTGGCCTCAAAGCCGTACTGCGTGCGGTGCGCCTCGTCGGCGATCACCACGATGTTGCCCCTGGCAGACAGCACCGGGAACATGTCTTCGTCTTCCCCCGGCATGAACTTCTGGATGGTGGCAAACACGATGCCGCCCGAAGGCCGGTTGGCCAAAAGGCTGCGCAGCTCCTGCCTTGTGCGCGCCTGCACCGGCTGCTCGCGCAACAAATCCTGCGCCAGGCTGAACACGCCAAACAACTGGCCGTCCAGATCGTTGCGGTCGGTGATGACGACGATGGTCGGGTTCTCCATCGCCGGTTCCTGCATCACGCGGGCGGCAAAGCAGGTCATGGTGATGCTCTTGCCGCTGCCCTGCGTGTGCCAGACCACGCCGCCTTTTTGAGAGCCGCCGGGGCGCGAAGCCGCCACCACCTGGCCAATCGCCAGACGCACCGCGTGAAACTGGTGGTAGCCCGCTATCTTTTTGACGATGCCGCCGTCGTCCTCGAACAGCACAAAGTAGCGCAGGTAGTCCAGCAGATACTTGGGCGCCAGCACGCCGCGCACCAGCGTCTGCAGCTCGTTGAACTCGCCCAGCGGGTCCAGCGTGACGCCATCGATGGTGCGCCAGGCCATGAAGCGCTCCGGGTCTGCGGACAGTGAACCCAGCAGCGCCTCAGTGCCGTCCGAGATGACCAGCATTTCGTTGGTCTGGAACACGTCGGGAATCTGCTCCTTGTAGGTCTGAATCTGGTCGTACGCCTTCCACACATCGGCGTTCAGGTCGGCCGGATTCTTCAGCTCCAGCAGCACCAGCGGCAGGCCGTTGACGAACAGGATGATGTCGGGCCGCCGCGTGTGGTGCGGGCCTTTGATGCTGAACTGATTCACCGCCAGCCAGTTGTTGTGGGCAGGCGCTGCCCAGTCGATCAGCCGCACAAGGTCGCCCCGGGTCTCGCCGTCCTTTTGGTACTGCACCGGCACACCGGCCACCAGCAAGCGGTGGAAATGCCGGTTGGCCGTCAGCAGTGCGGGAATGCCCAGGTCGAGTACCTGCTTGATCGCGTCTTCGCGGGCGGCGGCAGGGATGGTGGGGTTGAGCCGGTCGATGGCGGCACGCAGCCGCCCAGTCAGCAGCACCTGGCCATAGCTGGCACGCTCAGGGGTGGGGCCGTCCTGGGCAATGTCGGGGCCAAAAGCGTGGGTGTAGCCCACATCGGCCAGCCAGGTCAGCGTTTCTTGTTCGAGTTGGTCTTCGGTCATGGTGGGTCATGCGAAGAAAGTTAGCACGACAGGCCTTTCATGATAAATATATGTCATATTTTTCACATGATATTTGGATCATGTTCAAACCCTGCACATGACATTTCATCGCGCCAGTGCCTCAAAAAATGCGTCATTGATGAAATAGTTTTCGCGCCAGACGGCTTGTTCACGCAGCAAACCTGCCGCTACCAATGCACGCAAATATTTGGTGCAGGTGGGCCTGGAGCCCAAGCCTGCTTCCTCCAGAAAACGTACTTTGCAATAGGGGTGTCGAAACACCACGTCCAAAATGGCGGGAACCTGCACTTTGGGCAACACTTTTTCAGCTTGTACGCGGGCGGTCTGCATCAGGTCCATCACGGCTCGGATGCGCTGGCGGGTGAAGTGGGCCATCGTCTCGACCCCACGCAGCATGTACAACACCCATGCTTCCCACTCCCCGCGTTCGGTCACCGCCGTCAAACCACGGTAATAGGCGCCCTTGTTTTCAATGATGTAACCCGACAGGTAGAGAATGGGCACGTCCAGCAAAGCTTCAGACTGCAATTGCAGAATGTTCAAAATCCGCCCTACCCGGCCATTGCCGTCTGGAAACGGGTGAATGGCTTCAAACTGATAGTGCATCACCGCCATGCGAACCAGCGGGTCAAGCTCAGAGGGCTCATTTATAAACCTTTCCAGATTGGCCAGCTTGTCCCGAATCACGGTTTCGCCCTCAGGCGGGCAATACACCACCTCGCCGGTAGCAGGGTTGGCAAGCTTGGTGCCTGATGTACGCGGCACCCCATCGTCCGCTTGCTTGACCGTCTGGTAAAGGGTTTCAAAAAGTCGCGTGGTCAGGGGCATGCCCTGCTTGATCCACTGGTGCCCCTGCCAGAGCGCGTCCTTGTAGCGCAACACTTCCTTGGTCTGCGCACTGGCACCCTCGCCATCGTTGGCGAAACCGCGAAACAAGTCGTCGTTGGTGGTCACGATGTTTTCAATCTCGGACGACAGCTTGGCTTCTTGCAGACCAATGGCCTGAATCAAAACCCCTTGGTTGGGCAGAAGCTGGGCAGCGCCTTTGAGCTCTGCCAGCGCTGTGCGAGCGGCAATGACCTGCTTGAGCACCGCCTTGGTTTCCAGATCAACCGGCGGTGGCAGCAAAGGCAAATCGTTGAAAGGAAGCTGGCGGTCAAACGACATGGAAACCTCTGAATCGGGCTAATAATGTAAAGAAAAATCAATTTTTTTCACATGATAGCGCTCATGTGTATAAAAAGGGGAAATTTCTATACACATCGTTTCCACCCTGAGGTGAGGCCGTTGGCGGAGATACTGCGCGAAATTAAGTGCCAAACTGGCCTGTAGCCCCCGTGGAATGTGCGTGAGAAGCTATTGAAAGCATAGTGACTGCAGGGCGTTGAATTTATGCAAGTGCTTCCTCGGCGGCTTCGGCGTCCGGCAGCCGCAGCTGGCCCGAGATCAGGCGCGGCAGCAGGGTGTCGCGCAGGGTGGCGAGGGATTGTGCTTGCGTCTGGTTTGCTGAGAAACGTTCACGCAATGGCAACACAACGTCATCAAAATTTTGAAGTACTGCAATAGGAGGAATGAGCAATTTGAGAATAGCCAGTTTTCCTCGACTTAACTCGGTCTGCCCTGTTGAGCCTTCGCCCATGCCTTCAATTTCTGCCTGCCTGCGCATTATTGATAGCCCAAGGTAATTCCAGGTAAGCGAGGAATCTGTACGCATCACCGTGACATGCGAATCAACGATGGCGGGGTTATCTAAAGACAGAACTTGCGCGATACGGCCAAGCGTTCCAACGCCAGTTGAATTCACTAAAATATCGCCTTTTAACAACCCTCGACCATCAATTTTTCTCTGTGCTGGGTCGTGACGGCGAGCCTTACTCAAGTCCAGAGAGAAGTCTCGAATGCACTTTTGGTTGATGACAATAACGCCGCCATCCTCGATATATTTGGGTGAAATTCCACGGCTGAGGTAGCTTGTGTGTTCACCCAGCGTGCCAACCCGCCACCCCCTCGGCACCAAGCCCAGCGCCGATTCCTCGAAGCTGTCGGGAAACAGCCGGGCGGTGGTCTCGCCCATGCCTTCGGGGGCGCGGCCTTCCATTTTGGCGCGGACGGGGTCGAAATCAACAAACCACGACTTGAACAGCGCCTGGGCGATGGCTTCGAGCGTGGCGTTGGTTTCGCGCAGGAGGGCGATGCGGTCATCGAGGGTCGATAGCAGTGCAACGATGCCATCTTGCTCCAAACGTGTCGGAATTTTGAGAGGAATCGAATACAGGAAGTTTCGATTCAATGATGGTTGTGCACTGCCTGAGTTGAATGAGGCCAGATCAAGCGTTTGCAGCAGGTAGTAGGCGAATCGCGGACTGTTCCCCAGGAAATCGGTGACATACAAACATGTGTTGTGTGGCCAGTAATCAAGTGCACTGAAATGCACTCGACCAGCAGATGCACCGCTACGGCCAACTACTACGCCAGGTCCGTAAGCCAATGCTTTGTTGTGAGTTCCGTTTGGGCCTGCTGACCCCATGATTGGGATATTGCCTGATTGCTGCTCGGATGCAGTCAGGTCGTGTCCCCGCTGGAGCCGCACAAATTCACCGAGCGTGCAGTCGCGCCACTCAGTACTCATACCCCAACCCTCCCAGCTTGCGCCGAATCAGCCGGCTCCAAGACTTCCCAATTCCCAGATTTTCTCCCGCCCACGCGCTGCAACAAGCCCATTTTCTGCAGCTTGCGCAGGTGGTAGTTCACGCCGTCCACGGTCAAGTCCAGCGCGGCAGCCAGTTCGGGGGTGGTCGTTTGGGGCTGCAAGCGCAAAAGGGCCAGTAGCTCGGCGGCTTTTCCTGTAGTCCTTCCTGTAGTCTTTCCTGTAGTTTCTTTGGACTTATCGACAGTTTTTTGAGGGACTTCCTCCAGGAAAGACGGTCGATCAAAACTAGCGATAAACAGCCCTGCCACTTGCCGAAACTTCACCGTGGGCGCGTTTTCCAGCATCAGGGGCATGCCGCGGCCCCAGGCTTCGACCATCTGGATGCGGCGCAGCAGGTCGGCAATCAGCGGATTGCGACGGCGCGAGACGTTGCCTTGGCGGATGTCGTCAATCGTCAGGCCGTCCAGCAGGATGCCGGGGTTGCGGATTTCAACCCGGTCTTTGAAGACGGCGATGTGGATGTAGTCGGGGTCGCGCCAGTCGCGGTGGCAAAAGGCGTTGATGACGGCCTCGCGCAGCGCGGCAGTGGAAATTTCGGGCACGTCCACGCGGTACATGCCTTCTAGCCGCATGCCAATGTGGATGTTTTTCAGGATGTATTTTTGTGCCTCTTCAATCAGCTCCAGGATGTCGCCGTCAAAGTCGTGGCGGTCGATGATGGTGGCGCTGTCGGTGCTGGCAAACACGGCGCAGCGCAACTGAATGGGCGCGGCCTTGGCAAAAAACAGCCGGGCGGCGTTGAGCAGACGGCCGTCTTGCATCAGTTCCAGCTTGGCCAGGGCGTTGGCCGGGGTGTCCCACGGCAGACCGGCGCGCTCGACGAAGCGGCGGATTTTGGCTTCGTCCAGCGCCGTCAACGGCAAGTCGGTGGGCTGGTTGTCCCAGAGCAGGCCTTGCCGGTGTTTGACCAGGATGAGGTTTTGCAGCGCTTTGGCGCTGAGCTGGCGATCTTCATCGGCCACGCGCATCCAGGCGCGGCCATGGGCGAAGTACGGCGTGTCTTGGCCGCTGAAGCGCACCTGGATGCAGGTTTTACCATCAACAGTTTGTGCGGCGACGTGCGGGTACACCTTGGGTTCGATATGGGCGGCGATGGCTTGGGACAGGTCGCGCAGGGTTTTGTCGGTCACGTCCAGGCCCACGGCTTTGCCGCTGGGCGCCACGCCAAACCACAACTCACCGGCGCCGTGCTTGTTCAGAATGGCGACCATGGACACCAAGCCTTCCTTGAGTTCGGCCAGGCTTTTTTTCAGCTCGACGGTTTCGCTCTCGCGCAAGCTTTCAGAACTCATACCCCAGCCCTCCCAGCTTGCGCCGAATCAGCTGGTCCAGTTCCGCGCCCTTGGCCATCTGCTCACCCAGCTTTTCAGTGAGCTGCTGCATCTTGGTGGCGAAGTCCTCGTCGTTGTCTTCCACCTCTTCCGCGCCGACGTAGCGGCCGGGGGTGAGGACGTGGCCGTGCTGGGCGATTTCGGCCAGCTTGACGCTGCGGCAGAAGCCGGGGATGTCCTTGTAGGTGGGCGGAGAGCCCTCTCCCAGCGGGAGAGGGAGTAATTCACCACGCCAAGCCGCCACGGTGGCGGCGATGCGGGCTATCACCTCGTCGGTGAACTCGCTCTGCACGCGGCTGATCATGGTGGCGAGCTTGCGGGCGTCGATGAACAGCACCTCGCCCTTGCGCTGGGTTTTCTGCTTGACCAAAAACCACAGGCAGGCTGGAATTTGCGTGTTGAAGAACAACTGGCCGGGCAGCGCCACCATCACCTCCACCACGTCGGCCTCGACCATGGCGGCGCGGATCACGCCCTCGTTGTTTTGGCTGGAACTCATGGAGCCGTTGGCCAGCACAATGCCGGCGCGGCCGGTCGGCTTGAGATGGTGCAGCATGTGCTGCAGCCAGGCGTAGTTGGCGTTGCCTTGCGGCGGGTCGCCATAGACCCAGCGTGCGTCGCCCATCAGGCTGCCATGCCACCAGTCGCTGATGTTGAAGGGCGGATTCGCCAGGATGAAGTCGGCGCGCAAATCGGGGTGCTGGTTGCGGGTGAAGGTGTCGCCCGGTTCGCGCCCCAGGTTGAAGTCGATGCCGCGAATGGCCAAATTCATGGCGGCCAGCCGCCAAGTGGTGGGGTTGGCCTCCTGCCCGTAGATGGAAACGTCGCCGATTTTTCCGCCGTGCGCTTCGATGAACTTCTCGGACTGCACAAACATGCCGCCCGAGCCGCAGCAGGGGTCATAGACCTGGCCGCTGTGCGGGCTGAGGATGGCGACCAGGGTTTTGACGATGGATGCCGGGGTGTAGAACTGCCCGCCGCGCTTGCCCTCGGCGCTGGCGAACATGCCCAGGAAGTATTCGTACACCTGGCCCAGCACGTCGCGGGCTGCTGCTGCGTTGGTGCCAAAGCCGATGGTGGACACCAGGTCGACCAGCTCACCGAGCTTGCCGTCGGGCAACTGGGCACGGGCGTAGCGCTTGTCCAGAATGCCCTTGAGCTTGGGGTTCTCTGTCTCGATGAGCGTCAATGCTTCATCGATGCGCTTGCCGATGTCGGTCTGCTTGGCGGCAGCGCGCAGCGCCTCCCAGCGGGCGGGCTCGGGCACCCAGAAGGCATTGACTTCCTTGTAATAGTCGCGGTCTTCCAGCTCGGCGGCCAGATCCTGCAGGCTGGCGTCCTCGAAATAATAGTCGTCAGCTGGGTTGACGAGCCGGGCCGAAAGTTCCGCGCGCCGGGCGGCAAAGGTGTCGGAGATGTATTTGACGAAGATGAGGCCGAGCACCAGGTGCTTGTATTCGGCGGCATCCATGTTGGCGCGCAGCTTGTCGGCGGTGGCCCAGAGTGTTTTTTTGATGTCGTCGAGCATGCCGTAGCGTCTTCCCAGTCTGATTATTTTTTTGTTGTCCGGCTCAGATTATGCGGCCCGAAAAGCGCCGCTATCCAGCGAACTGCGAGACATGCATAAGGCCTTGACCCTTCTAAAAAAGGCTCGTCGTCTCTGGGTTGTGGGCTACCGTAACAGCTATGCCACTTTCTTTTATGTGCACGCGCTATTTTCTCATGCCAAGGCCGATGTAACGCTGATCAACGAAGCGGCTGACAAAAGCGCCGAGATTCTGGCCGACATGGCCGAGGGCGATGTCCTGTTTGCCATCGACTTTCGTCGCCGTACCGACCTTGCCCAGCCGTATCCGCGCCAACCGTCCGGGAAAAGGCAACAAGGAAATCAGCCTACGGACCATTCTGGAATGCCCATCGGCCCAGATCGAACCCATGGGAAGTTCCTGGCTCAACTGATGCCGTTTCCGGTCAGCGGCGGTTTAGCGGATACGCAGGATCGTTGTAGCCCGGAGTGGCCGGATGTCCCGGCTTCACCAGCGAATCCACGAGTGCTTCATCCTCGGCGCTAATTACGCAATCGAGCGCGGCAAAATAGTCCTGCCATTGCGCGAGCGTGCGCGGCCCGGCGATCACCGCGCTCACGGCTTTGTTTGCCAGAACCCAAGCGGTGGCAAAGTGGGTCAGTGACACGCCTTTCCTGTCGCAATGTGCCTTCAGCGTCTGGGCGATCACTAGCGATTCCTCGCGGAATTCCGTTTCCATCATGCGTTTGTCACCACGTCCGGCCCGGGTGCCTTCAGCGGGCTTGCTGCCGGGCGCATATTTTCCCGAAAGTACCCCACGCGCGATCGGGCTATAGGGCACCACGCCGATGCCGTAATGCGCGCAGGCTGCCAGCACTTCGACCTCCGGCTGCCGGTTGAGCAGGTTGTAACACGGCTGGCACACCACCGGGCCGGGCATGTTGAGCTCGCGCGCGAGATGGACCACTTCGGCGATGCGCCATCCGCGAAAATTCGACACACCCCAGTAGCGAATCTTGCCCGCCCGCAGCAGCGCGTCTATGGCCCGAAGCGGTTCTTCCAGGTCCATGCCATTGAAGTCGCGGTGCAGGTAATAGATGTCGATGTAGTCGGTGGCCAGCCGCTGCAGGCTGGCGTCACACTCGCGCATCATCCAGCTTCGCGAATATTGCGATTCATTCGGCCGGCCGGACATCTTGTTACCGATCTTGGTGGCGAGGATCCAGTCGGCGCGTGCGCCCTTGAGAATATCGCCCACCATCGTTTCCGATTTGCCGGTGGAGTACACGTCGGCGGTGTCGATGAAATTGACACCCTGCTCCCGGGCATGCGCAACGATGCTGCGCGCCTCGGTGATATCGGTCTGATCGGCGAACATCATGGTACCGAGACAGAGGGCGGAGATTTTGAGCGGGCTTTTGCCGAGGTTGCGATATTGCATGGAAATTCCCTGGTAGGAGCTGGCGTATTGGCTTGGTGACTGTGGATGTTATCGTTGTTTCGAGGCGGATCAGTCGCGCTGCGACAAAGGGGTCGACCGACCGCTTTTCTCCATGCTCCATGTCGTCGCCTTTGGGCACTCAGCCGACAGCCAGTCGCAATTCCCGAATGACGGCTCTCAGTCGAGGGGGTGTGAAAACACAAAAGGTCGCGCTACGGTCAAAAAATTGAGGGTCCCCAAACCATTGCCGAAGGTGTGATCGTCGATTGTGGACGGTTCTATGAGGTCGATTTTTCAACCGAATATGAAGTGAATGTTTTCGCCGGAGTTTTCACACACAGGCTCAGTCTGAAGCCGTCATTCACATGGGTTTCGTCGCTTTTCCGCTTGAGCGACTGCATTGCAGCGGAAGCCGATATTCAGATGCGTTGTCCACTGGGCTATAGTCGGGCAATATGAAGCGTCGAGAAAATGAACTCGACATTGACCAAATTTCGCCAGGATAGGCGACAGGGTTTGAAGGGATGGAAATGACTTCAATTTCTTGGGGAATTGGCTACGAACCAAGGCGGCATGCGCCTTGCCGCTTCACCGGTCATCGGCATCCGCAGGTGGAATTCGGGTATATCTCGTTGGATATTCTGGGATGCCAGAATATCCAACGATCTACATTACGTTGGGCGCCGAAGAGGGAGGCCGAATGGTGTCGCTGAGTACTGCGCAAATTGGTAAATGCGGCGAGCTGCTTGTTCAGTACCGGCTACTACTCCTCGGCGTTGAATCCGCGCCTATGAGCACGGATACCGGAATTGATCTGGTCGCGTACTCTTCGATCAGGGCGCAGCCCGTCACTGTCCAGGTAAAAACCAATCTCAAGCCCAAGCCTGGAGGGGGCAAGGGAAAGCTCGCTCTTGATTGGTGGGTGCCGGAAACGACCCCGGCAGCTTTTGTGGCACTTGCTGATCTTTCAACAGAGAAAGTCTGGCTTTTCACACCCCAAGAGTTACAGGCCCATGCCCAGCAGCGGTCCAGCGGGCGGCTTCACATCTACATGTACACGGACCCTACGGTTCGCTCACGGAAAACAGAAAATCTTGTTCACGCGCACGAGTTCGAGCGCTTCCTGCTTTCGAACGTTGCCGAGAGTGTTTTCGGTGCCCAACTAGACGCTCCAGCCGACGTCCCTGCCGCCGCTTCGCGTCGTCAGGGCCGCGGCTGAGCTGGTGCGTTAGCCATCGGATGGCGAACGAGACTTCAATTGACGAGCAGTTGTCAGAGGCCTTGGAGCGGGCTGACGCTGACAGCAGGCACGCTCGCGTTGAACGCATCAAGTGGTTGTCGCTTCACGAGCGTCGCCCGGGCGCTATCCTTGGACGCACTGAAACGATGCGGATCCTTTCCGAAGCGCGCGAAACGTTTATCGACGGCCACTTTGTGGCGGCGCTGCTATTGGCAACCTCATTCATCGAGCACACGCTGGCGGAAGAACTTCAACTTCTCGGCCACGTCACTGACAGTCCGAACTTCGCAAACGCTGTTGCAATAGCACGCAAGCACAAAGTCTTCCCGGAAGACTGGCTGGCCCGTACGGACGCGCTTCGATTGAAGAGGAATCCCTTTTCACACCTGAAGGAGCCCGATCATAAGCACAATATGGGCGTACGGTTTCGCAAACTTAGGATTCATCCCATGCGAATGTTGGAGGCAGACGCGAAGGATGCGATCGGCCTTATGTGGGATTACTTTGTTGCCACGCTGCGTGAGGCTGATGCCTAACAAGTCCTTCAACACGGACGCAAAAGTGCGTCCGCTCCCTTCGGTCGCACCTGGCTTGTGCGCCGGTCAAGTCCGACGTTAACCCTCAGACATGTCGCCGCACACCGCATACCACCAACTCGGGCGTTTCATCGTGTTGTTCCAGCATCTCGAAGGAGCCGTGAACGACCTCTTCGAGTTGCTCTCTGGAGGGGATTGCGAGGCCACGCGAATCTTGGTGAATGACTTGGAGTACAGCAGACGCCTCAAGACGGCTGACGTGCTGTTTGCTCGGTTCGTGGACATTCGAACGAACACTGATCCCGCAGCGAAGGCTGAATTTCACAAACTCATGGCTGAGCTTCACGAGTTAGGGGAACGGCGGAATGACATGGTCCACTCTCGATACCACTCGTGGATCGACGTCAATGGCAACGAGGGACTACTCCGCCGCAATTCCAAGCTCCGGGGTAAGGCGGGGGAACGAGAGGAGTCAGAAGAGGAACTTCAGCCGCACGCATTCGATGCCGACCTTGAACGCCTCGCGCGTGCTTCAGGGCAGCTTGACAAATTCCGCTTGCAAGTCATCGACTGGCTCTATCCGGGAGTTGAGGTTTAACATGGCAATCGACACGGACGCCCAAGTGCGTCCGCGCACTGCGCGCGCACCTGGCCTTGGTCGCCGGTCATTTTCACGTTGAATGACAGGTATCCGGAAATCTGAAGGTCGGCTTCCAGTCTTTAGAAGTCAGTCGACCCCTCGCTGACCGAGGGTCACCGAGCTGGTGCACTGCACCAGCTCGTCAAGCCGGGTTAGATCAGTTGCTGCCCCAAATCTCCTGCGCCGTCTCTACCACCAGCCGCAGCTTCGCGCGCTGGGCTTCGACGGCAATGTCGTTGCCGTGCACAGTACTGCTGAAACCGCACTGCGGTGACAGCGCGAGCTGCTCCAGAGGCGCATAGCGGGCGGCCTCGTCAATGCGGCGTTTCAGGTCGTCCTTGCTTTCCATCGCGCCAAACTTCGTGGTCACCAGACCCAGCACCACGGTCTTGCCTTTGGGCAGGTAACGCAGCGGTTTGAAGTCGCCGCTGCGGTCATCGTCGTACTCCATGAAGTAGGCGTCCAGGTTCATCTCTTTGAGCAGGGCTTCGGCCACCGGCTCGTAATTGCCGCTGGCAGCGTGCGTGCTTTTGAAGTTGCCGCGGCACAGGTGCATGGCCAGCAACATTCCGGGCGGCTTTTGCGCCACCACCAGGTTGATGAATTTTGCGTAACGGTGTGGCAGCTCGTCGGGGTCATCACCGCGTTGGCGCGCGGCTTCGCGCATTTTCTCGTCGCAAAGATAGGCAAGATTGGTGTCGTCCATCTGCACATAGGTGCAGCCGGCCCCAGCCAGACTGCGCAACTCGTCACCATAGGCGTTGGCGACGTCCTGGTAAAAATCAGGGTCGAGCTCTGGGTAATGCTGCTTGCTGATGCCAGCCCGGCCGCCGCGAAAATGCAGCATGGTGGGGGATGGGATGGTGACCTTGGGCGTGTTGCCTTTGGACACCTGACTCTTGAGGTACTGAAAATCCGCCAGCTGAATGTCTTTGACATGGCGCACCTTGTCGATCACGCGCATCACCGGAGGAGCCAGCTCCTGCGTCCCGTCGGGCCTTTTAATAGTCACCGGGATGTCGGTTTTCACGCCACCGATCTGCTCCAGAAAGTCGATGTGAAAGTAGGTGCGGCGGAACTCGCCGTCCGTGATGCTCTTTAAGCCCACATCTTCCTGAAATTTCACGATCTCGGTGATGGCCTTGTCTTCCACCACACGCAACTGCGCGGGGTTGATCGCGCCCCTGGCTTTTTGTTCGCGCGCCTCCAGCAAGTATTTGGGGCGCAAAAAGCTGCCTACGTGATCATAGTGGGCAGGTAACTTGACGACGGGCTGGGTCATGGGATTCTCCGATGGTTCACTTGGTGCAGCTCCAATGGTAAAGCAAGCCGGTTGTGAAGCAATAAGCATAAACGACAATTCGAGCCATGCCTGATCATCGTTGGCCTTCATGGCTTTATCAAAAAAGCGCTGGGCTGCGGCCTTGTCGCGCTTGGCTGTCAGCAGGAAGTCGACCGTCTTGCCTTCCTTGTCCACTGCGCGGTTAGAGATATTTCCAGGCGCCTTTGAACGGTAGGTTGCCTGTCTTGGAAAGGCCGCGCATGTCGTCTTCTCGTCGTAGACTGGCCATATGTTTGATGACAAATATTGACAATGAAAACGCGGATTGTCATTGCCATGTTATTGGCAACCGTCTGTTTGGTTGCTTGCGCTCATGAGCCAATACCAAAAGCCAGTTTGCAGGCGTGCAATGATGCGATTCGAGACCACGATGCCGCTGTCCGAGGTGGCAATGTGGAGGCGACTGCGGCTGCCAGGACTCGGGTTCTTCAAGAGTGTTATACAGGGTCAGGTAGGACACCGAGTTTGCAGGAACCTATCTCGATCGGCGCAGACCGCAAAGCCGATGCGCCCGTCAAGGCGGCACCTGTAGCCCCAACAATTGTGATTCCCAGCGCGCCGAGCGTGCTTACGACATGTGATGCCGGCGGCTGCTGGGACAATCTCGGGAACCGCTACAACGGCACGGGCGCGACTCTGATTGGTCCCACTGGAAAACTCTGCGTCCGCACCGGTGACTGGATCGAGTGTCGCTGAGCAAGACATGAAGTTTTGCGAGAGTTGTCATGACACGCAGCCTTTTCCAAATTTTCGACGTTGAGTCACGGAGTTGGACCCGACGTAAGCCGAAAAGCCTTCTGGTAATCGCCTCATTGCATACCCTGCTTCAGGTGGATAGATCGTACCCAGCTGTCGTCCGTACAACAGGAAACGGCGGTAGCCCTGCCAATATTTCCCTCCCATACCGCATCGTTGCCAAGCGCGTATCGCATACGGTGATCACGGCCCGGTCCGTCACGGTGCGCACCCCCCGCCCGGCCCACTGGGCCAGCTTCATGCCGGCTCTAGGCACGGACAGTTCTGTGAAGGGGTCTCGCCCTTGCGCGCTCAGCCATTCGGCCAGCGCTTCTTCCACCGGCGAGTTCGGTGGCATGAAGGGCAGTTTGTCGATGACCACATGCTCGCACAGCTGGCCCGGTAGATCGATGCCTTCGCCAAAGGATTGCAGGCCAAAGATGATGCTGCGCTCGCCGGCGATGATGCGCCGGCTGTGCTCTTTGAGCAGTTCGGTGCGTGAGCGCACGCCCTGTACCTGCACCTGGCTCAGCAAGTCCCTGGGCAGGGCGGCGTGGCAGGCTTGCATCTGGCGCCTGGACGTGAACAGCACCAGTTGCCCATGAGGGTGCTCACGCAGCAACTCGGGCAGTTTTTCGCACAGCTCGTCGGAGAAGCCGGGGCTTTTGGGCGAGTGCTTCATGGGGGCGATGCGCAGTTCGCCCTGGGTCGCGTAGTCGAAGGGCGAGGCCACGACCAGGGCGCGGCGTTCGGGGAAGCGGTTCATACCGCTCAGGCGGTCAAAGAAGTCAAAGCTGCCGCAGGCCGTCAGTGTGGCCGAGGTGCAGACGGCGGCGCTGACGCGGTTCCAAAGGTTTTTCGACAGGACCTGGGCTGCGGTCATGGGGCTGGCGCACAGCCATGCATCGGGCGTGGTATCCCCCGCGTCCTCGACCCATTCCAGCCACTTGGCCCACGGCACCTTGTCGTGGGTGGCCCAGGCGCTGAACAGCTTCTCCAGGGTATCCAGTCGCGAGAGATAAACACCCAGCTCGACCCCGGCACGGCTTTGCTCCTCGCGCTCGGCCGGTGATTGGGATTCGTCGGGCTCCGTCAATGCAGCCGCAATGCTGGAGACCACCGAGGTGATGGCGCGGATGAGGCTGGCGAGCTGTTCGCATTCGGCAATCAAGGCATCGGGGATCCGGCCCTGGGTGAAGCGGTAGACGGCCTTGTCGGCGCTGACGAGGTTGGCCTCGGTCCAGTAGTTTTCAAAAATCGCCAGCTTGTCGGTACATCCGGTGATGAGCTGGGCAAAGGCCACCGGGTCCGGGCGGCGGGAGGCCGGCAGCACGCGGCCATGGCGCAGCGCCACGGTGCGCAGACTGGTGAGCAGCTTGACGCTGGTGCCCAGGCGCGCGCGGTAGGAGAACTGATCGGCCGCAATGCCGGGCAGGTGGTGGGCCTCGTCAAATATGAACAGGGTGTTGCCCGGATCGATCAAAGTGCTGTCGGTTTGCAGGGTGGCCAGGACCAGGGCATGGTTGGCGACCTGCAGGGTGGCGCTGGCGGCTTGGCGGCGGGCCTTGAAGAAGGCGCAGCTTCTGAAATGTTCACATTGCCCGCCATTGCAGGCATGGGCATTGGCCGCTACCAGACGCCAGTCTTCGGGCTCGGGCGGCTGGGCCAGGCTGTCGATGTCGCCGTCCCAGCTACCGGAATGCAGCTTTTTGGCGCTGCTCTTGAACCAACGCATGGCTTCAAGACGGTCACGCGGGACGCCCCTGGCTTGCGAACGGGCGTCGGCAAAGGCATCCTGGAATTCACCCGTCAGCAGGCTGTCCTGCGCCACGTCGTTGATCACGCCTTCCAGGCGGCTTTCGCAGACATACCGGGCACGGCCCTTGAGGATGTCGTAACGCAGCTCCGGGATGATCTCGGCCAGACGCGGCAGGTCTCTGTGGAACAGCTGCTCCTGCAAAGCCACCGTGGCGGTGGAGACGATGACGGTCTTTTTAAGCAGCTCGGACGCCACGATCGCTGCCAGGCAGTAGGCCACCGTCTTGCCGGTGCCGGTACCCGCTTCGAGCTGCGCCAGGTTGTTGCCTGGGCGGTCCTGGTCGTCGGGGGCCTTGGCCGAAAAGAAGGCCAGCAGGCATGCCTGCATCATCTCGTACTGACCGGGACGCGCGATGAAGCCGGGCCAGGAGGCGGCGACCTCGCCGTACAGAAGTTCCAGGCGGATGCGGGCCGTCTCCAGCAGATCGGGATCGATGCCCTGCTCCGACGCATATGCCGGCACGACTGCAGGGGGCTCGGCAGGAGGAATCGCGGTGGGCACGTGCTTAAGCGCTGGCGGGGTTGTGAACAAACTCATCTGGCTGATTATTGATGATGAGGCAATGACCAGGTGACATGCAGCGGATGTTGACCTCGACCACCAGCCGGGATGACTTGATCGGCCAAAGTGCAGCCTGCACTACCGCTCATTTTTTAGCGACGTGGATTAGAACGTGGGTAGCAAAAGACAGGCAAGAAAAAACCCTAAGTAAATCAATTACTTAGGGTCTTAATTTGGCGGAGAGGGAGGGATTCGAACCCTCGGAAGGGTCGCCCCTTCGCCTGATTTCGAGTCAGGTACATTCGACCACTCTGCCACCTCTCCTGTGTCGAGCAGCAATTCTAACAGGCTGGCAGCCCCGTTTTTACGTTGACACTGCCGCCGACGGTGCCAGCGCCGTCAAGCCGCCCATGTAGGGCTGCAATACCATCGGCACCGCAACGCTGCCGTCCGCGCACTGATAATTTTCCAGCACCGCCACCAGCGTCCGCCCCACCGCCAGGCCGGAGCCGTTCAGGGTGTGCACGAATTCGTTTTTGCCTTGCGCGTTCTTGAACCGGGCCTGCAGCCTACGCGCCTGGAAGGCTTCGCAGTTGGACACCGAGCTGATCTCGCGATAGGTTTTTTGCGCGGGAAGCCACACTTCGAGGTCATAGGTCTTACTGGCGCCAAAGCCGATGTCGCCGGTGCACAGCAGCATGACGCGGTAGGGGAGCTCAAGCTTTTGCAAAATCGCCTCGGCGTGGCCGGTCATCGTTTCGAGTGCGTCGTAGCTGTGGTCGGGGTGAACAATCTGCACCATTTCCACCTTGTCAAACTGGTGCTGGCGGATCATGCCGCGGGTGTCGCGCCCATAGCTGCCGGCTTCGGAGCGAAAGCACGGCGTGTGAGCCGTGAGCATGATGGGCAGATCAGCTTCGGGCACGATCTCATCGCGCACGAAGTTGGTCAGCGGCACCTCGGCGGTAGGAATCAGGTACAGCGCCGCGTTTTGCGCTTCCAGCGCCCCTTCCTGCCCGCCCTTTTTCGTGGCGAACAGGTCTTCTTCAAACTTGGGCAACTGGCCGGTGCCGCGCAGGCAATCGCCATTGACGATGTAGGGCGTGTAGCACTCGGTGTAGCCATGCTCCGCGGTTTGCACATCGAGCATGAACTGCGCAAGCGCCCGGTGCAGGCGCGCCAAGGGCCCTTTGAGCACGGTAAAGCGCGAGCCCGTCAGCTTGGTGCCCATCTCGAAGTCCAGCCCCAGCGGCTGGCCCAGGTCCACATGGTCCTTGACTTCGAACGAGAACGCGGCGGGTTCACCGCCCATGCCTTCGACCGGACTCCACTTGCGCACCTCCACATTGCCCGCCTCGCCCAAGCCTTGTGGCACGCTGTCGTGCGGCAGGTTGGGAACGGCCAGCAGCAGCGCCTGCATCTCGCTCTGAAGCTTCTCAAGCCGCGCGCCGGACGACTCCAGCTCGGCCTTGGAACTGGTGACTTGCGCCATGACGGCGCTGGCGTCTTCGCCCTTGGCCTTGAGCTGGCCGATCTGCCTGGACAGGGTGTTGCGCTGGTTTTGCAGCTCCTCGGTCCTGATCTGCAGGGCTTTGCGTTCGGCCTCCAGCGCCTGAAACGCTGGCACATCAAGGAAGTTTTGCGGGCTCTTGCGCGTCTCCAGGCGGGCAATGGCAGAGGGCAGGTCTTTACGGAGCAGGTTGATGTCTAGCATGGGATGATTGTATTTTGTGCCGTCGTGCTTGCGGCGGATTCAGCCTAGAAACGGCAGTTGGGCGCGCCCGAGGGTGCTGTGATTGGCGTGCCAGACAAGACGCGACAACGCGGCGGGCTACTGCCCGCAAGGCGGAGCAACGCCGTATGGCGCGGCAAGCGCAGTGCCATCGGGTGCGTAGCGCTCTCACCCAAAAGGTGAACATTATCGAAGACAAAAAAAGCCGGGCTTCATGCGGATTTACCAAAGTAATCATGCGGTCAACTGCCGTTTCTAGGCTTAGTTCAGGCTGGCCGGGTCCAGGTTGGCGCCACAAATAATCAGGCATACTTTCTCGTCGGCGCGCGGCAGGTAGCGGCTACTCTGCAGCGCCGCCAGCGGCAACGCGGCAGCCGGTTCGACAGCGAGCTTGAGCTCATTCCACAGCCACCGCTGCGCCGCCCGAATCGACGCGTCGGTGAGCAGCAGCGCATCGCGCACATGGGCCTGGGTGGCTTGCCAAGCCAGAGCGCCAATGCGTTGGGCACCCAGCGAGTCGGCGGCAATGCCGCTGACGGCCACATCAACCGGCTGACCGGCCTGGCGCGCCCCGAAAAGAGTGGGTGCCCCCTCCGGCTCCAGCGCCACCACGCGGCTGCGCGCTTCAAACCAGCTGGCCACGCCGCCAATCAGACCACCGCCACCGACGCTGACCAGCACCGCGTCAGGCACACCCCCTTGCTGCTCGATTTCAAGCGCCAGCGTGCCGGCACCAGCCAGCACTTCGCTCTGGTCATAGGCATGGGTGAGCAGCGCGCCGGTTTCCTGCTGGCGGGCCAGGCAGGCTTGCAGCGCGTCGGCATAGGCGGCCCCCGTGACGACCACGCGCGCGCCCAGCGCAACGAGCCTGGCCCGCTTTGCCGGGCTGGAGACTTCCGGCACAAACACCTCGCACGGAACGCCCAATTCGCGGGCCGCCGCGGCAGTGGCAATGCCGGCATTGCCGCCCGAGGCCACAATCACGCCGCTGGGCGGCACAACGTTTGAGAGCAGGCGGTTAAGCATGCCACGCGCCTTGAAACTGCCACCCGTCTGCAAATGTTCAAGCTTGAGCCAGACTTCGCCGCAGTCCACGCCAAGCGCTTTGCCGGGCAGCTTCCACAGCGGTGTTGTACGAATAAAGTGGCTGTAACCCTTTGAAAATTTGCTATTGCAGCTCTCAATTTCATGGCGTGTCACGGTCATGAATTAACTCAGATGATGGAGCTGGCTGCTGCCGAGCGCCAGCCTGTGGCCCTGCGCGTCGATCTTCAGGCCTTTGGGCAGCGGGAACTTGAGGGTCTCCTCGATGCCCGACATTTTGCGCACCGACACGGCACCCAGCGACTTGATTCGATCAATCACCTGCTTGACCAGAACTTCGGGGGCCGACGCACCGGCGGTCAGGCCGACGCGGCTCTTGCCCTCAAACCATTCTTCGCGCAACTCACTGGCGTCATCGACCATGTAGGCCGCCGTGCCGAGCTTGGCCGCCAACTCGCGCAGGCGATTGCTGTTGGAGCTGGTGGGGCTGCCGACCACGATCAAGATATCGACCTGCGGGCTGAGCAGCTTGACGGCGTCCTGCCGGTTTTGCGTGGCGTAGCAAATGTCTTGCTGCTTGGGCGAACGCACTTGGGGAAACCGCGCTTTGATCGCCGCGCTGATCTCGGCCGCGTCGTCAACGCTCAGCGTGGTTTGCGTCACCACCGCCAGCCGCTCGGTCTGCAAAGGCGAGATACGCGCCACATCGGCGACACCCTCGACCAGATGAATGCCGCTGTCGAGCTGGCCCATGGTGCCTTCCACCTCGGGATGGCCCTTGTGGCCGATCATGATGAACTCGTAGCCTTCCTTGTGCAGCTTGGCCACTTCCACATGCACCTTGGTGACCAGCGGGCAGGTGGCATCAAAGATTTGAAAGCCGCGCGCCGTTGCTTCCTGCTGCACGGCCCGGCTCACGCCGTGGGCACTGAACACCAGCGTGGCGCCCGGCGGCACGTCGGACAGCGCTTCGATGAAGATGGCGCCTTTGGTCTTGAGATCGTTCACCACATAGGTGTTGTGAACGATTTCATGGCGCACGTAAATCGGCGCGCCAAACTTGCTCAGGGCCCGCTCGACGATTTCAATGGCGCGGTCCACGCCGGCACAAAAACCGCGCGGCTCGGCCAAAAGAATTTCTTGCGGGCCGGTATTTGCCGCGTTCATAAGATCCCAATCACCTGCACTTCAAAAACCACCGGCTGGCCGGCCAGAGGATGGTTGAAATCAAACTGCACGGCGTCGTCGCTGCCCTTGACCTGCTGCACCGTGCCGGCGTACTGACCCATCCCGTCGGGGGTGGGAAACTGCACCACGTCACCCACCTTGTAGGGCTCATCGGGGTCGCTCAGTTCATTGAGCAGCTT
>MERZ01000113.1:14054-18092 GCA_001770785.1 Burkholderiales bacterium RIFCSPHIGHO2_12_FULL_61_11 | reverse complement strand
AACCGAACGACGGGCCAGTGCAGGTGCGCGGTGCCTGCCCGCATGACTGCCCCGACACCTGCGCCCTGCTGACCACGGTGGAGAACGGCGTGGCCACCCGGGTGCAGGGCAACCCCGATCACCCGCATACCGGCGGCGTGCTGTGCCACAAGGTCTCGCGCTACACCGAGCGCAGCTACCACCCCCAGCGCCTCTTGCTGCCGCTCAGGCGTTCGGGGCCAAAAGGCAGCGGCCAGTTTGAAGCCGTGAGCTGGGACGCGGCACTGACTGAAATCGCCGCGCGCCTCAAGGCGATTGCCGCGCGCGACCCCGAAGCCATCGTTCCCTACAGCTATGCCGGCACCATGGGCCAGGTGCAAAGCGAAAGCATGGCCGGGCGCTTTTTCAACCGGCTCGGTGCTTCGCTGCTGGACCGCACTATCTGCTCCGCGGCGGGCGGTGAAGGCTTGACGCAGACGCTGGGAGGCAAGGTCGGCATGCGGGTGGAGTTTTTTGCCGAGGCCAAACTCATCCTGATCTGGGGCAGCAACTCGATTGGCAGCAACCTGCACTTCTGGCGCTATGCGCAGCAAGCCAAACGCGCTGGCGCAAAGCTGGTGTGCATTGATCCCCGCAAGAGCGAAACCGCCGAAAAATGCCATGAACACATCGCGCTGCTGCCGGGCACCGATGCGGCGCTGGCCTTGGGCCTGATGCACGAGCTGATCACCCACGACTGGCTGGACCACGACTACATTGACCGCCACACCCTGGGCTGGCAAAGCCCGCATGGTGGACTGCGTGAACGGGCGCTGCAGTGGCCCGCGGAGCGCGCGGCGCAAGTGTGCGGCCTGCCGGTCGAACAAATCAGGGCGCTGGCGCGCGACTATGGCCAATGCTTCATCACACGGGAAGCGGCAGCCATCCGCCTGAACTACGGCATGCAGCGCGTGCACGGTGGCGGCAACGCCGTGCGCGCTGTGGCCTGCCTGCCCGCGCTGATTGGCGCCTGGCGGCAGCGCGCCGGCGGCGTGCTGCTGAGCAGCTCGAGCCTGTTTCCGGTGGACAAGGCGGCGCTGCAGCGGCCCGAGCTGCTGGCCGGGCGCAGGCCGCGCACCATCAACATGGTCACGATAGGCGACGACCTGCTGCGCGAAACCTCGCCGCTATTCGGCCCGAAAATCGAGGCGCTGATTGTCTATGACAGCAACCCGGTGGCCGTGGCCCCGGAGTCTGGCAAGGTGGTGCAGGGCTTTGCGCGCGAAGACCTTTTCACCGTGGTGCTGGAGCATTTCCAGACCGACACCGCCGACTACGCCGATTTCATCTTGCCCGCCACCACGCAGTTGGAGCACTGGGATGTGCACAGCAGCTACGGCCACACCGACGCGCTGCTCAATCGCCCGGCCATCGCGCCGCTCGGCCAGGCCAAGCCCAACACGCAGATATTTCGCGAGCTGGCGGCGCGCATGGGGTTCACTGAGCCTTGCTTCGTGGAGACCGACGAGACACTCTGCCGTGCCGTTTATGGCGACAAAGTTGATTTCCAGGAACTGCTGGACAAGGGCTTTGCCACATTGAAGCTGCCAGAGGCACCCTTTGCTGACGGCCACTTCCCCACACCGTCGGGCCAATGCGAATTTTTCAGCGAGCGGCTGGCCGCGCAGGGGCTGGACGGGCTGCCGGGCCATCTGCCCAACCACGAAACGCCGGGCTCATCAAAAGAGTTTCCGCTGGCCATGATCTCGCCGCCGGCTCGCAACTTTCTCAACTCCAGCTTTGTCAACGTGAAAAGCCTGCGCGACATCGAGGGTGAGCCGCTGCTGGAGATGCATGCGCTCGATGCCGCGGCGCGCGGCATCCCCAGCGGCGCCATCGTCAGGGTGTTCAACCCACGCGGCAGCTACCTTGTCAAAGCCGAGGTCTGCGCGCGCGCGCGGCCCGGCGTGGTCAATGGCCTGGGCGTGTGGTGGCGCAAGCTGGGGCTTGGCGGCACCAACGTGAACCAGCTCACGAGCCAGCGACTGACCGACCTGGGCCGTGGGCCGGTGTTTTACGACTGCCTGGTGGAGGTGCAACTGAGCGCGCTGCCGCCAGTGCCGCAGGCCGGAAAAAAGGAATTGCCACGGTGACATCCACAGCATTAAAAGCGGTACTGATCGCCGCGCTGGTGGCGCTGTCGCTCCCGGGCTGCGCCACGCTGGGCTACTACTGGCAATCGGTCAGCGGCCATATGCAGATGCTCAATGCGGCCCGTCCGGTTGATGACTGGCTGGTCGATCCACAAACACCGGCGCAACTAAAAAGCCGGCTGGCGTTAACGCAGCGAATCCGCCGCTTCGCCGTCACGGAACTGGCGCTGCCCGACAACCCCAGCTACCGCAGCTACGCCGACTTGCAGCGCAAATCGGTGGTCTGGAACGTGGTGGCGGCGCCCGAGTTTTCGCTGACGCTCAAGACCTGGTGTTTCCCGGTGGCGGGCTGCGTCGGCTACCGCGGCTATTTCAGCGAATCACAGGCGCACGCCGAGGCCAATCCACTCAAGGCCCAGGGGTTTGAAACCAGTGTTTATGGCGTGCCGGCCTACTCCACCCTGGGCTGGCTGAACTGGGCCGGCGGCGACCCGCTGCTGAGCACCTTCATCACTTATCCGGAAGGCGAACTGGCCCGCCTGATCTTTCATGAACTGGCGCACCAGGTGATGTACGTGCAGGACGACACCCTGTTCAACGAGTCGTTCGCCACGGCGGTAGAACGCCTGGGGAGCCGCCGCTGGCTCGATCGCCAATCCAGCGACGAGGCCCGCAAGGCCTACGCCGTGTTTGAAGGCAGGCGCCAGCAATTCCGCGCACTGGCGCTGAATGCACGCCGCGAGCTGACTGAAATTTACCAGGAAAAAGAGGCGACACCCCAACACCTGCGGGCGCAGGCAGCCGGCAAATTAGTGGCGATGCAGGGCTTTCATGAGGCCTATAGCCAGCTCAAGGCTTCCTGGGGCGGCTATGCCGGCTACGACCCCTGGATGGCGCAAGCCAACAATGCTTCCCTGGGCGCACTGGCCGCCTACGATGAACTGGTACCCGGCTTTGAGGCGCTGTTCGAACGCGAAGGCCGCAACTGGCCGAGGTTTTATGATGCAGTGAAGCGGCTGGCTGGCCTTTCCAAGGACGAACGCCACAAAGCACTCACCACAAACCCCGGGGAAATTGACAATGGCTGACATCCAGATCGAACGCGCGCACGCCCTGGGCCTGCCGGAAGCGCGCAAGCTCGCTTTCAAATGGGCCGAGCAGGCCGGAGAAAAATTCGACCTGACCTGCACCTATGAGGAAGGCGCCACCAGCGATCTGCTCAGCTTCAGCCGATCCGGCGTTATCGGCACACTGACGGTGACCGGAGAAAGCTTCGAACTGAGCGCCAGGCTCGGCTTTCTGCTCGGCGCCTTCAAGGCAAAAATCGAAGGCGAGATCGCCAAAAATCTGGACGCACTGATCACCAGGAATTCGCCATCAGAAAACCATCGGCCAAAAAGAAAACACCGGACCACCAAGCCATGAGTCGCACCACTGCCGCGGCGCCCGCAACACCGGACCGCCCGGAGCCTTCGGGGCCGCTGCTCGGGCTCAAGGTGGTGGAGCTTGGCCAGCTCATCGCCGGACCGTTTGCCGCCAAAACCCTGGCGGACTTTGGTGCCGAGGTCATCAAGATTGAAGCGCCAGGCGCCGGCGACCCGCTGCGCAAATGGCGGCTGCTCAAGAACGGCACCTCGGTCTGGTGGCAGGTGCAGTCGCGCAACAAGCGCTCGGTCGCGCTGGACCTCAAAGACCCGCAGGCACAGGACATCGTGCGCAGGCTTGCCACGGAGGCCGACGTGCTGATCGAGAACTTCCGTCCCGGCGCGATGGAGGGCTGGGGCTTGGGGCCGGATGACTTGCTCAAACTCAACCCGCGCCTGATCATGCTGCGCATCAGCGGTTACGGCCAGACCGGACCCTACCGCGACCGGCCCGGATTTGGCGTGGTGGCCGAAGCCATGAGCGGCCTGCGTCACCTGACGGG
>MERZ01000113.1:6492-14041 GCA_001770785.1 Burkholderiales bacterium RIFCSPHIGHO2_12_FULL_61_11 | reverse complement strand
CTGCATGGAGAGCCTGCTGCCAGAATACAGCGCTTTTGGCGCGGTGCGTGGCCCGGCGGGCAGCGCCCTGCCCGGCATCGCGCCCACCAATGCCTACCGCTGCAAGGACGGTTACGCGCTGATTGCCGGCAATGGCGACAGCATTTTCAAGCGCCTGATGCAGTGCATTGGCCGACCCGACTTGGCCAGTGATCCGGCTCTTGCCGACAACAGCGGGCGTGTCGCCCGAGTGCGGGAACTCGATCAGGCGATCGGTCAATGGGCGCAGCAGCTGACGGTGGCCGAGGCATTGGCGGCACTCGAAAAGGCCGAAGTGCCCGCCGGAAAAATTTACACCATCGCCGACATTGCCAGGGACCCGCACTATGAGGCGCGCGGCATGCTGCAGGAAGTGCAGATAGCGGACGGCACGCCACTGGCCGTGCCGGGTTTTGTGCCCAAGCTTTCGCTAACGCCGGGGCGCCACCGGCGCAATGCGCCGACACTGGGCCAGGACACCGATGCGGTGCTGCGCGAGGTCGGGCTGTCGGAAACGCAGATTGCCGAACTCCGCAAGCGCGGCGTGGTAGCGTGAAGTTATCCCCGCTCTGGCGTCATCTCTTCGTCAAAACGGGAAAGGGAAGCAGCAACTGAAAATCAGCTCAGCTTGGCAATCAGGCCAACATACTGCTGCATGGCGTCGTCTTGCGACGTGCCTTTGAGCTGGCTCCACGCGTCCCACTTGGCTCTGGCCACCATCTCGCTAAAGCCGGGTCTTTTCTCGGTGTTGTCGCCCTCGCTGCCCTGTTTGTACAAGGCGTAGATTCTCAGCAGCGTGGCGTTGTCGGGACGCTCACTGAGGTTTTTCGGTCCAGCATGGCTTTGTCGAAAGCGGCTTTGAGGTCTGACATGGGAGTGCTCCGCTTTAAAACTTTTCAGTTGGCAAAGCGGCGTGAGGCAATTTCCAGCAAGCCGTCAAAAATCAGGTTGTCCGCCAGCTCAAACTTGACCGACATGCTGGGGGCCATCTTCCAGCCTGCACCGCCAGTCATGATGCACGCGGGCGTTTCGCCGCAATGGTGCGTGAGGTTTTCCACCATGCGTTGCACGGCGCCGGCAATGGCAAAGGTGCCGCCACTGGTCAGCGCGTCACTCGTGTTGGTGGGGAAATCGCGCACATCGCCGGTTGGCACATGCAGACCAGCGGTTCCGGATTCAAGCGCGCGCAGCATGATGCCGTGGCCAGGCAGAATGATGCCGCCCAGAAATTTTCCGGTGGCATCAACGGCATCAACCGTCACCGCGGTGCCAACCATGACAACCACGCAGGGCTTGCGGATGCCGCGCGCCAGCAGCCGGTGGTGCGCGCCAATCATGGCCACCCAACGGTCGGCGCCCAGCCGCGCCGGGTGGTCGTAGCCGTTCGTCAAACCGGCCTCCTGCGCGCTCGACACGACCCAGCGCGGTGCCACGTCCCAGAGTTCCATCTGCTCGGCCACGCGCTGCTTGATGGCGTCGCTGGCGACAATGCAGCCAAGAATCCGCGAGGGCGGTGGCATGGTGCGCCATTCGCCGTCGCCGAGCTTGTCGATGTTCTCCAGAAACACCGCGCCCTGCGCGAGCAGTTTGGCGCCAGTCGCGGGCGCGTCATACTGCGCCCATTTCAGGCGGGTGTTACCCACATCAAGCGCTAGAAAAGTCATTGAGCTGAATTATGAACAGATTTGCGGCCAGCCTGCGATTTTTGCGAACCAGAGATTTTTCAGCAAGCGCCGAGCCGTGAGCCAGCCAGGGGGCAGCTTGCTGCATTAGCTGACCTGGCAAAGAACAAGCACAATACAGCCAAATGTCAAATGCATCATCAGTCAGGTTTCCGGTTGTGCCGGAGCGATTTTTAACGTGAGGAGTGCCCGCTTCAGCGCGCGGCTTGCACATCATCCCTTGCTTCAGTGGCAGCGCAAGGAGTTGATACTCGCTCCGCTGGAGCCTATTTTGCATCCATCGCCACAGCGCCTGTGGTGGCTGGGTCTGTTTATTTTTTTAGGCCATGCCCTGTATGGCTGGATCTGGTCAGCCTGGCTGCCGCAACCCTACGAAAACCTGACGCTGCGCGTCATGGCCAGCCTGCTGGGCTTGAGCCTGATGACACGCCGGATCAACCATGACCCCGCCAGTCGCCTGACACAGGTGGTCTTTGGTCTGGTGGTCTGGCTGGAGTTGCCGGTCTTGTTCAGCTGGATGTACCTGTGCAACAGCGGCAGCGCAGTCTGGCTGGCAACCATGGCCATCATGGTGCTGATTTATTACCAGGTGACTGATTGGCGCCTGGCCACTGCGGGAACGATGACGGGGGGTCTGCTGGCCTGGGGCCTGTTTCAATATTGGGGACCGACGGTTTCCGGCGTCGCCGAGAATCAGCGCGCTGTCCATGCCATGGTGTTTGCGTTTGCGTGGACGGGTGCGCTTGTGCTCAGTCTGTCATCTGCCAATCGGCGGCGAGAACAGCTAACCAGTACCCTCGCCACCATGAGCATCATGGCGCAGGGGCTGCGCGCGCCGCTGTCCACGGCCGCGCTGGTTGGCGATGCGATCCAGCTGGAAATGGAGCGCCAACCCGACAGCCCCAGCGCACCGCAACTGAACAAGCTGGCCTTGCGCCTGCAGGCGCTGGTGCGCAACATGAACCACCAGATCGACATGCAAATCGCCAATGCCAAACTGCTGCAGCTGCCGCGTTACAGCGAGCTGGTTTCCGCTGCCAAGCTGGTCAATGATGCGGTGGCGGCCTATCCCTCCCCCTCGGCCCGCCAGTGCGAGTGCATGAAAGTCCTGATTCACAACGACTTTGATTTCTGCTCATCCACCTCCCAGTTTTCACAGGTACTGGACAACCTGATCAAAAACGCGCTGCATTCGTTGGCGGCGGCTGACTCGCGGTATCCCCACGGTGCGCTGCGCATCGAAGTGGGTCTGCTAAGGGAGCGCGGCCGCATTGTCGTAACGGACGACGGCATGGGCATTGCCGCGGCGCTGCTGCCGCAAATTTTCAACCCTTTTTTCTCCAGCAATCGTGGCACGGGGCACGGCCTCGGTCTGGCTTATTGCCAGCAGGTGGTACAAAGTGCCGGCGGCAGCATTCATGTGAAATCGGCCTATGCCATCGGTGCCATTTTTACCATCGAGCTGCCCTTGGCAAGCTTATGACTCTGGCAAACGACTGATTTTTGACAACTTTCACGGGCTCCATCACCATGTCTTTTGCTCTCTATCGCCGCCCCGGGGGCGTAATTTTTCTCGACGACGACCGGGACTACCTGGAAATGCTGGCCGAAGTCATGCCGCTTGGCTGGTACGTGCGACTGTTCCTGCGACCGGTGGCCTGCATTGACCTGATGCTGCGCGAACCCCCACAGTGGGAGGCAGACGCCTGGATTCAGCAGGAAATCATCAAGCGCTGGCGCGAAGGGGCCTCGCTGATTCCCCAAATCCTTCAGTACTGGCGCGAAGACGGCAGCGCGCGTTTTGCGCTTACCCGGGTTTGCGTGGTGGACTACTCGATGCCGGCCATGAGCGGCCTGCGGGCATTGAGCGAGTTGACGGGCTGGTCGGGTTCACGCATTTTGCTCACGGGCCGGGCCGACGAGCAGCTCGCCGTATCGGCCTTCAACCGCGGCCTGATTGATCAATTCATCCCCAAGCAGTCGCCCGAGATTCGCCTGCGTCTGACCGACGCCATCCAGAGCCTGCGGCAGCTTCCCGACGCGCGCCATCAACAGATCTGGCGCGCCACCTTGACGCGCGAGCAGCACGCGCTGCTGTGCGAGCCGGCCATTGCTCAGGCGCTGGAAAACCTGTCAATCCGGCAGGGCTGGATAGAGCATGTCGTCATCGGCGCGCCCTTCGGCGTGCTGGCGCTGGACCCCAAAGGCGGCGTGAGCTGGCTGCAACTGGAGCCCGCCGAAAAACTGCGGGAGCTGGCTGAAATGGCCGAATCCCAAGGCTGGAATGCAAGCACGGTTCAGGACATTCGCGCCGGCAAGAGACTCCTTGATCTGGAACTGCAACTGGCGCTGGGCAGCGCCCAGCAAGCCCAACCACGTCAGGCATTCGCCATGGACGACGAGCCGGCACGCCTGTATGCTTCCCTTTTTTCGGTCCCTGATGACCTCGGCCCGGGCTTCATGAAGAGCCACGAGCGCTTCCTGGCAACCTGTGGCGAAAGACAGCTGCAGGATTAGCCCCGGTGCCCGGTGCTGGACGCTGCGTGAGATGGAGCACGCCGGACTGGACCACAAAAAAGACAAGCATTTCTCATAAATCTGTGAACTTACCCCTGTCAGAAATAACAGGAAGCAAGACCCGGTCTGCCTCAATGCCGGTTTCCCCGCCAGTCCCAGAGCTTTTTTCGTTGGTTTGTGCGCCCACTCAGGGCTTATCCCTGGCGCCAGGGCAGCCCGCGAAAACGCCAGCCGCCAGTGTGGCCGCGCTGGCCCTGTTCATCGGCATCCCCCTCAAAGCCCTCAAGAATGTTGTAGGCCTCAATACCCAGTTCGCTGGCCCGCCTGGCCGCCGCGACGGAACGCACGCCACTGCGGCACAGCAATACGGCCTTCTTGCCGGCTGGCACAGCGGCTCTCAGGCCTTCGTCAAAGCCGGGGTTCATCGTCATGCCGGGCCAATGCTTCCAGGCCAGCGCAACGGCGCCCGGCACAATACCGACCCACGCACGTTCGGCGTCGCTCCGCACATCCACCAGCACCGCCTCGCCCGACTGCACCCATTGAAAGGCAAGCAGCGGCGCAACGTCACCCGCGTAGCCTGACGCGGGCCGTATCAGAAGAGAAGGCGAAGCATCTGATGAGGCATGGGTTTTCATGGCAGGGCCTGTCTTGTTTCAAGTTGCATCGTTGGTCTCACCTCGCGCGGGGCGAGAGGGAGGGAAATCGAGTTTATTCTTTCATGGCCACCGTGAGCCTGGCAGGGCCAATGACCTGGCCCTTCAGGAAACGAGCGCGCAGCCGGGTGAAGCCGCCTGTATCAGGTGTCTGCCTCGTTGCGTGCGTGCCAAAGGTCGACCATCATCATCACGACGCCGACGAGCACGACGCCAACCTGTCAGATAACCCATGGGCGTGCCTCAAGGATGTGCGAGAAGGACAAAAAAAGTGAAAGGTGTTTTGCTCTAAAGACCTCTCTATCGCGAGTAAACCCTAGGTGAGCAAGTGTGAAATGTGTTGAAAATAGCCAAGCCCTTAATCACTCACAGGAGACTCACTTGACAAATAGCAACACTCCCCGTCGTCGCGGCTTGCTCAAAGGCGCTGCTCTGGCCGCCGGCGCCATGGCCGCCCCCATGATCGCCAAGGCGCAGACCGGGCCGATATCGATGCGCTGGCAGAGCACCTGGCCGTCGAAGGACATCTTTCACGAGTACGCCCTCGACTATGCCAAGAAGGTGAACGACATGACTGGCGGCGATCTCAAGATCGAAGTCCTGCCGGCCGGTGCCGTGGTGCCGGCATTCGGGCTGCTGGAAGCGGTGTCCAAGGGCACGCTCGATGGCGGCCACGGTGTGCTGGGCTACCACTACGGCAAGCAGAATGCGCTGGCGCTGTGGAATTCCGGCCCGGCGTTCGGCATGGATGCCAATATGCTGCTCTCCTGGCACAAGTATGGCGGCGGCAAGGAACTGCTGTCAAAGCTCTATGCTTCCATCGGCGCCAACGTGGAATCGTTCCTGTATGGCCCGATGGCGACGCAGCCGCTGGGCTGGTTCAAGAAGCCGATTACCAAGTCGTCGGATTTCAAGGGTCTCAAGTTCCGCACCAACGGCCTGGCGATCGATTTGTTCACCGCCATGGGCGCGGCGGTCAATGCATTGCCGGGCGGTGAGATCGTGCCGGCCATGGACCGCGGTTTGCTGGATGGCGCCGAGTTCAACAATGCGAGTTCGGATCGCCTGCTGGGCTTTCCCGATGTTTCCAAGGTCTGCATGCTGCAAAGCTACCACCAGAGCGCCGAAACCTTCGAGATCATGTTCAACAAGCCGAAGTACGATGCGCTGCCGCCGAAAATGAAGGCGATCATCGCCGGTGCCACCGAAGCCGCCTCGGCCGATATGTCCTGGAAAGCGATTGATCGTTATTCCAAGGACTACATCGAGTTGCAGACCAAGGACAAGGTCAAGTTTTACAAGACGCCGGACTCCATTTTGCAGGATCAACTCAAGCTGTGGGATGCCATTGTTGAGAAGAAGTCAGCCGAAAACCCCATGTTCAAGGAAATCGTCGCATCGCAAAAGGCGTTCGCCGAGCGCGCCGTGAAGTGGGACCAGGACACCTACGTCAGCCGACGCATGGCGGTGGGCCATTTCTTCGGCGACAAGAAGGCTGCCCCCAAGAAGGCTTGACGGATTTCCGCTCCGTTCGTCGGCCATCCGGGCACAATGCCCGGATGGCTTATTTTTTTACGCAGGTCACACTATGCAGAAACTGCTCCTTACCATCGACAAGATCAGCACCTTCATCGGGCAGTCGTTTTCCTGGCTCATTGTGGCGCTCACTTTCATGATCTCCTGGGAGGTGTTCTCGCGCTACGTGCTGGACAATCCGCACCCCTGGGCCTTTGACGTCATGAGCATGATGTACGGCACCCTGTTCATGATGGCGGGCGCCTACACATTGTCCAAGAATGGCCATGTGCGCGGTGACGTGTTGTATGGGTTTTTTCCACCGCGCCTGCAGGCGGGGCTGGATCTGGCGCTGTACATTCTGTTTTTTATTCCGGGGGTGGTGGCGATGGCGTGGGCCGGCTACAACTATGCCGCTGATTCCTGGGCCATCAACGAGCATTCGAATATCACCGCCAACGGCCCGCCGGTCTACCCGTTCAAGACCATCATCCCGATCGCCGGGGCCTTCCTGCTGGCGCAGGGCCTGGTCGAAATTGTGCGCTGCATCGTCTGTCTGCGGCAGGGCGAGTGGCCTGCTCGCGCAGAAGACGTCGAGGAAGTGGACGTCGAAAAACTGAAGGAAATGGTGCACGTCAAGGACGAAGATATCGCCAAACTCGATGCCTTCGTCGTCAATCCGAAGGAGAGCCAGAAATGAGAAAAGAAGTCTGGTTCGGGCTCTCGATCATGGCCATGGTCGTGCTTGCGGCCTTCGTCCTGTTGCCATCGCCCTCAATGATGACCAACGGCCATCTGGGTCTATTGATGCTGGCGCTGGTCGTTGTCGCCATCATGCTGGGTTTTCCCACCGCGTTCACCCTGATGGGCATGGGCATGGTGTTTGCCTGGATCGCTTACCGAAGTCAGAATCCGGGGTTGGCGGTGCAGCAGACGCTGGACCTGATGGTGCAGCGCACCTATTCGGTGATGTCGAATGACGTGCTGATTTCCATTCCCCTGTTTGTGTTCATGGGTTACCTGATCGAGCGCGCCAACCTGATCGAGAAGCTGTTCAAGAGCATGCATCTTGCCACCGCGCGCATTCCGGGTTCGCTGGCGGTAGCAACCATCATCACCTGTGCGATTTTTGCCACCGCGACTGGCATTGTGGGTGCCGTG
>MERZ01000113.1:0-6425 GCA_001770785.1 Burkholderiales bacterium RIFCSPHIGHO2_12_FULL_61_11 | reverse complement strand
CGGTGGTCAAGCTGTACGCCGGTGCATTCTTTCCCGGCCTGATGCTTGCGGGTTTGTACCTCCTCTATGTGGTTCTACTGGCCAAGTTCAAGCCCCATCTTGCGCCTCCCATGTCGGCCGAAGACAGGCGAGTTCCCCTACCCGAGTTCGCGGAGATCGTTTCGGCCAGCATCAGCAACAAAGTATTGCCTGGACTGATGGGTGCAATCAAGGGCAAGCGCAATGCCGCGGTCCCGATGTACGAGCTCCTCAATCACCTGCTGATCGCGTTGCTGCCGGCGCTGGCGGTCGTGCTTGTCATGGGGGCTATTTTTCTGAAGGTGACGGGTCCCATTGAGAAGGAAGTGTTCGAGGGGGGGGTCGCAATGGGTAGCGCATCCCTGGGCACGGTCGAGGAGGATCAAGCCGACACGGGGGGATTGCAGGAGCCTGAGCAAGAGGGTGGCTTGATGGAGCCCCCCGCCGAGGACGCCTCACAAGCGCCAGCGGTCAGCGGGCCCGCAGAGACAGCAAAGCAGAGCGCGCCGATCATGGCCGAACCGGCTGCATCGCCTGAACGCGTGCCGGCGCCAGCGAGTTTCTGGGTCGCGCTGGCCAGTTGTGCAGTTGCACTGGCACTCTTCTATGCGTACTTCAGTTTCGCCCGGATGGAGATCTTCAAGATGCTGCTGGGGTCGTTCTTTCCGCTGGCGGTCATGATTCTGGCGGTGCTTGGCAGCATCGTGTTCGGTTTGGCGACGCCGACCGAGGCGGCAGCCATGGGTTCCTTGGGCGGTCTGGTCCTTGCGGCGGCCTATCGGCGACTCAACCTCGGGGTATTGAAGGAATCGGTCTACCTCACTGCGAAGACCAGCGCGATGGTGTGCTGGCTGTTCGTCGGGTCGAGCATTTTCTCGGCCGCATTCGCCCTGCTCGGCGGGCAGGAGATCATCAACCAGTGGGTGTTGTCGCTCGACATGACGCCGGTGCAGTTCATGATCATGGCGCAGGTCGTGATCTTTCTGCTGGGCTGGCCGCTGGAGTGGACCGAGATCATCGTCATTTTCATGCCAATTTTCATCCCGCTGTTGCCCCACTTCGGTGTTGATCCGCTGTTCTTCGGTTTGCTGGTGGCACTGAACCTGCAAACGGCCTTCCTCAGCCCCCCGGTGGCGATGGCTGCCTTCTACCTGAAGGGCGTGAGTCCGCCCCACGTCACCCTAAACCAGATCTTCGCCGGCATGCTGCCTTTCATGGCGATCCAGGTCCTGGCCATTATTTTGCTGTACCAGTTCCCGGCGATTGGTCTGTGGTTGCCGCAGTTGCTGTACAAATAGGGCGTCCGCTATTTGCGGTGAAACCGAACAAGGGGCGCGTCAGCGCCTCTTTTTTTGGAAAAACGCTAGGATTGACGTTTACGTAAACGTAATATCATGCTGCTCTGGCACCCCATCGGTGCCCATTTGCCACAGCCGAGGAAACCCATGACCGACCTGTCCGCAGAGTACAAATCGCTCGCCAATTACCGTCCCACGCACAAGGTGCGCTTCATCACGGCCGCCAGCCTGTTTGACGGTCACGATGCCGCCATCAACATCATGCGGCGCATTTTGCAAAGCATGGGTGCCGAAGTGATCCACCTGGGCCACAACCGCAGCGTCGACGAAGTCGTGACGGCCGCCTTGCAGGAAGACGTGCAGGGCATTGCCATCAGCTCCTACCAAGGCGGGCATGTCGAGTACTTCAAGTACATGGTGGATTTGCTGAAAAGCCGCGGCGGCGAGCATATCCAGGTGTTTGGCGGCGGCGGCGGCGTGATTGTGCCGCCGGAAATCCGCGAGTTGCAGTCCTATGGCGTGGCACGCATCTTCAGCCCCGAAGACGGCCAGAAGATGGGGCTGGCTGGCATGATCGGCGAGATGGTGATGCGTTGCGACACGGACCTGACCGGCTTTGCGCCCAAGGACCTTCAGGCGATTGTTGGCCATGGTGAAATGAACTGGCGGGCGCTGGCGCAGCTCATCACCGCGCTGGAAAACGACCAGGCCGATGCGGCGCTGGTCCAGGCGATTCGGGCGCAGGCGGCGACCAGAAAGACACCGGTTCTGGGCATCACGGGCACCGGCGGCGCGGGCAAGTCGTCGCTCACTGACGAGCTGATTCGCCGATTGCGCCTTGACCAGGGCGACCAGTTGCGCATCGCCCTCATCAGCATCGACCCCTCGCGCCGCAAGAGCGGCGGCGCGCTGCTGGGCGACCGCATCCGCATGAATGCGATCAATCCCTGGTCTGCCGGACCCCGGGTGTTCATGCGCTCGCAGGCCACGCGCGACTTCGGCTCGGAGATCAGCAAGGCGCTGCCCGATGTTCTGGCCGCCTGCAAGTGCGCGGGTTTTGACCTGATCGTGGTTGAAACTTCCGGCATTGGGCAGGGCGACGCTGCCATCGTGCCGCATGTTGATGTTCCCATGTACGTCATGACGCCCGAATTCGGCGCTGCCAGCCAGCTCGAGAAAATCGACATGCTGGACTTTGCGGAATTCGTCGCCATCAACAAGTTTGACCGCAAAGGCTCGCTTGACGCGCTGCGCGATGTTTCCAAGCAGGTGCAGCGCAACAAGGAGGCCTGGGACATCGCGGCCGGCAAGATGCCGGTGTTCGGCACCATCGCCTCACGCTTCAACGATGACGGTGTCACCGCGCTGTACCAGGCGTTAAAACCGCGCCTGGCGGAGCTGGGTCTGCCGCTGTCCGAGGGTTCCCTGCCCCAGGTCGATGTGCGCCACAGCACCAACCAGATGCCGGTGGTTCCCGCCGCCCGCACGCGCTACCTGGCCGAGATTTCCGATGCGGTGCGCAGCTACAAAAAACGTGGCCTTGCGCAGGCCACGCTGGCCCGGGAAATCCAGCAGTTGAGTGAAACCGCCCGCATGCTCAATGATGACGATGCAACCCGCGACGGCGCCAAAACCACGGTGCTGCGGCTGGCCCAGGAGCGCGAGCAACAGCAGGACCCGGCCGCCAGGAAACTGCTGGCCCAGTGGCCTGAAATGCAAAAGGCCTACGCCGGTGATGAATACGTGGTGAAAATCCGCGACAAGGAAATTCGCACCGCGCTGACCAGCAAGTCGCTCTCGGGAACGACCATCCGCAAGGTCTGCCTGCCCAGGTACGAGGATCACGGCGAGGTCCTCAAGTGGCTGATTCTGGACAACGTGCCGGGCAGCTACCCCTACACCGCAGGCACCTTCGCCTTCAAGCGCGAGGGGGAAGACCCGACCCGCATGTTTGCCGGCGAAGGCGATCCATTTCGCACCAACACGCGCTTTAAATTGCTCAGCGAGGGCATGCCGGCCAAGCGCCTGTCCACCGCGTTTGACTCGGTCACGCTGTACGGCAACGACCCGCATGTGCGTCCCGACATTTACGGCAAGATCGGCAACAGCGGCGTTTCCATTGCCACGCTGGACGACATGAAGGTGCTGTACGGCGGCTTTGATTTGTGCAGCCCCGGCACCTCTGTGTCAATGACCATCAACGGCCCGGCGCCGACCATTCTGGCGATGTTCATGAACACTGCCATCGACCAGAATCTGGACAAGTTCAAGCTTGACAATGGCCGCGAGCCGACCGACACCGAAGCCGAAAAAATCCGCGAATGGGTGCAGGAAAACGTCCGCGGCACGGTGCAGGCCGACATCCTGAAAGAAGACCAGGGCCAGAACACCTGCATCTTCTCGACCGAGTTCAGCCTGAAAGTGATGGGCGATATTGCCGAGTATTTCGTGCACCACCATGTGCGCAATTTCTACAGCGTGTCAATCAGTGGCTACCACATCGCCGAAGCCGGAGCGAACCCGATTTCGCAGCTCGCCTTCACGCTGTCCAATGGCTTTACTTTCGTTGAAGCCTACCTGGCGCGCGGCATGCATATTGACGACTTCGCGCCCAACCTCTCCTTCTTCTTCAGCAACGGCATGGACCCCGAATACACCGTGATGGGCCGCGTGGCACGCCGCATCTGGGCCGTCGCCATGAAGGAAAAATACGGCGCCAACGAACGCAGCCAGAAGCTCAAATACCACATTCAAACCTCGGGTCGCAGCCTGCACGCGCAGGAAATCCAGTTCAACGACATCCGCACCACGCTGCAAGCCTTGATCGCCATTTACGACAACTGCAACAGCCTGCACACCAACGCCTTTAACGAAGCCATCACCACGCCCACTGAAGAGTCGGTGCGCCGCGCCATGGCAATTCAGCTCATCATCAACCAAGAGTGGGGGCTGGCCAAAAACGAGAACCCGTCACAAGGGGCTTTCATCATCGAAGAGCTGACCGAGCTGCTGGAGGAAGCCGTGCTGACCGAATTTGAGCGCATCTCCGAGCGCGGCGGTGTGCTCGGCGCGATGGAAACGGGTTATCAGCGCGGGCGGATTCAGGACGAATCCATGCACTATGAAATGCTCAAGCACACCGGCGAGTTGCCCATCATTGGCGTCAACACCTTCCGCAACCCCCATGGCGACCAGGTTCAGGACAAGCTGGAGCTGGCACGCTCCACCGATGAAGAAAAGAAGAGCCAGCTGAACCGGCTGGAAGACTTCCACACGCGTCACGCCAGCGAAGCGCCGGCGCAACTCAAGCGCCTGCAGCAGGCCGTGATCGACAACCGGAACGTCTTTGAGGTTCTGATGGACGCCGTGCGCGTGTGCTCGCTGGGTCAGATTACCAACGCGCTGTTTGAAGTCGGCGGGCAGTACCGGCGGAACATGTAAAAGCCGCCAGGGCAAAAAAAACCCGAACAACCCAGGCAAGAATTCGCCCCCGGTGTTCGGGTGATCCAACCGGCCGCAAAGAGGCCGCGCCGGCCGATGCGGAATTAACCGCCTTGTTTTGGCCGCTTGCCGGGGTTCTTCTTGCTGCGGGTTGATGTGCCGCGTTCAAGGCTGATCTTCTGGCCACGGCCAGAAGTAAGGGTGTAGCCTTTGGGGGGCACTGGCTTGGGGGCACAGATGTCGGCTTCGACTCTGATCTTTTTGGGCATGGGAGACTCCGGTTAAAAAAGCTTTAATAGCGAATTTTAAGCCACAGCGCGCCTGGCCCTTGCCAAAATGAGATTGCAGTTGGTTTACCAAGCCAGAGTGCGCATTACATCCTGTTTCAGAGTGCCACCGAATGGTGCAATCTTTACCAGCGCTTAGCAGCCACTGCATCATCTGGCGCGTTGTACTGGCTAAGGTCTTGTTGACGATCAAGCCACAGTCACTCATCGGGGCCCATCGATAGAAAGAGAGCGTGCCACATGACAACATCCTCCACTGGTTTTTCGGGCCTCCATCAAAGGCTTACCCACCTTTTCTGGTATTTCGTGGTGCTGACGGCCGCTTTGCTGCTGGCTCTGTTTCAGCCTGCAGTCTGGGCCCAGGAGCCCGCGCCGCTGGACCCGCCGGGCCGCGTCGCCCGGCTCAACCTCGCGGAAGGCGCGGTAAGCTTTGCTCCCGCCGACAGCAACGCCTGGACGCCTGCCTTGCTGAACCGGCCCCTGACCAGCGGCGACCGCTTGTGGACCGGCCCGCGCGCCCGCTCGGAACTGCATGTGGGCTCGACCGCGCTGCGCCTGAGCGAGCAGACCAGCCTGGATTTCCTGACCCTGGACGACAACGTGGCCCAGCTGCGGCTGGCACAAGGCACGCTCCAACTGCGCGTGCGCGCGCTGTTTGAAGGCCAGCGCCTGGAGGTTGACACGCCCAATCTGGCATTTGTCATTTCAGAGCCGGGCAACTACCGCCTGGACGTCAGCCCGGCCAGCGACAGCACAAGGGTGGTGGTGCAGTCGGGCAGCGGCGTCATTTACGGCGACGGCGGCGCGGCGGTCAATCTGGGCAGCCAGCAGCAGGCCAGCTACACCGGCACGCAGCTGGTGCCTGCGGCACCAGGCCCGGCATGGCTAGACAGCTTTGATCACTGGGCCGCCGATCGGGACCGGCTTGAAGACCAATCGATCTCGGCGCGCTATGTGCCGCGTGAAACCATTGGCTACCAGCAACTTGATGCCTATGGCGACTGGCGCCACGACCCGGTCTACGGCGCCGTCTGGCTGCCGCGCGCCGTTCCGGTGAACTGGGCGCCCTACCGTATGGGCCACTGGGACTGGATAGCGCCTTGGGGCTGGACCTGGATCGACGACGCCCCGTGGGGGTTTGCACCGTTTCACTATGGGCGCTGGACCCTGATTGGCCTGCATTGGGCCTGGGTGCCGGGGCGGCTGCCAGCGCGCCCGGTGTATGCCCCGGCGCTGGTCGTTTTCGTGGGCGGCGGCAGTGCTGGCCTGAACTGGAGTATTTCAATCGGCTCGGCTGGCTTGGCACGACCCGCCCTGGGCTGGTTTCCGCTGGCACCGGGCGAGGCCTTCCGGCCGCATTACCTGGTCAGCCCGCGCTACG
>MERZ01000112.1:14858-18043 GCA_001770785.1 Burkholderiales bacterium RIFCSPHIGHO2_12_FULL_61_11 | reverse complement strand
GCCGTCGGGCTCGCTGATGCTGAGCCGTCCGGACCCTTGTATTTGCAGCGACAGTGCATCGATGGCGTCGGCGACCCAGGCAATTTGCCGCCCCCGGAGCGCGGCCATGGCCTCGGGCAGGGTCTCGATATCCTGCCGTGTGAACCAGGGCTTGCGGCTGCCCAGCGTGGCCGGCGTGCCGTACAAGGGCACCTGATAAATCCCGTCAGCCTGCCGGCTCGCCTTGAGCACCGGCTCGTAGTAGCTGGTGAGCAAGCCCTCAGCGGCGCCTTGCAGGGTCTCGACCCGATAGGGCTGCAGCCGGGCCACCATCCAGGCACGCTGTTCTGGCGCGGACGCAATGCTCAGGCGCCGGATATCGCCGCACAAAGGCGCAAAAGCCGGGCCCGGCCGTTCGCAGCTCTTGATCCAGGCGTTCCAGGCCTCATGCAACGGATCGTCTTCAAACCCCGGCAACTCGCCCCAGCGAACCGGCACCCAGCGGCTTTTACCCTGTGTCAGCGACGCGGGCAAGGCGCCGCCATCGCCAGGGCGAGCGCTGGCAACATGCCCCGGCATCGACGAAGGCGGCAAACTCGACGAAGGCAATGACGCTGGCGGGGGCGGGCTGGCGCAGGAAGCGAGCAGCGCGGCCATGGCGATAATTGAGCCAGGTCGCATGGACCGCACCGACACCACCCTCCGGAAAAATTTCATGACACTCCTTTTACTCGAAGCCCTGGGCGCCTTGCTGCTGCTGGTGTTCATTGTGTGGTGGACGATGTTTTCAGGTCGTAAAAAGGGCGAATTGAGTGGCGATTCCGTACCGCCAGCCAGCCACCGGGAAGCTGACAAAAAGTAAGCGCGAAAGGCTACAGATTTCGCAACAGGTTGGCCAGCTCCACGGCCGATTTAACCCCCATTTTGTCAAAAACCCGCGCCCGGTGAACTTCCACCGTGCGCACACTGATGTCGAGCTGGTCGGCCACCAGCTTGTTGGGCGAGCCGCCGACCACCAGCCGCATCACATCGCGCTCGCGCTCGGTCAGGTCAGCCAGCCGCACCTGCAGGCTGCTCGATTCACTGTGCAGCGCCAATGCCGCGGCGGAATGGCTGAGCGCCTGCTCGATCCGGTCCACCAGGGCATTGTCTGAAAAAGGCTTTTCACAAAAATCAAAGGCGCCGCGCTTGACGGCGTCAACGGCCGTGGGAACGTCGGCATGGCCCGTCAAAAAAATCACCGGCAAGCTTGGCAACAAACCGCAGGCGATGAGTTTTTCGAACATGGCCAGCCCGCTCATTCCCGGCATGCGAACATCGAGCAAGACGCAGGAAGGCGAGCAGACCTCAAACGGCGGCGCCAGCATCGAGTCAAACGCTTCGGCGCTGTTAAACGTCTGGCTCGGCAGGCGACGCGTGCGCAGCAGCCAGGCCAGCGCGTCACGCACGCCGGCGTCATCGTCCACGATGTACACGGTGGCATCGGGGATGGGTTCCATGGCAACTCCTTTAAAGACTTTCCGGCACGGCAGCGACCGTTTGCGCCAAAGCCGCCGGCAGGGTAAAAGTAAAAATCGTACCGCGTGGCTGCGCCGCTTCAAATCCGAGGAAGCCGCCATGCTGCTCGACCACGGTGCGGCACAGACTGAGCCCCAGGCCCATGCCTTCCTCCTTGGTGGTGAAAAAAGGCGTGAAGAGCTGCTTGGCAACCTGTTCGGAAATGCCCTCACCGCAGTCGCTCACCACAAATTCGACCCAGCGGCTGTGCGCATTGGAGGCGGCGGGGCGAATACGCAGTGTCAGCACTTTCCAGCAGGAAACCAGCGCCCCATTCTCCGGTGGCAGAGCCGCCGCGCCGTGCATGGCCTGCATGCCATTGCGCGCCAGGTTGAGCAGCACCTGCTCGACCATGATCGGGTCGCACAGCACCGGCTCGCAAGCGTCATCGATCTCGGTCACCACGGCCACTCCCAGCTCGCGGGCTTGCAGACTGACCAGCGGCATGATCGCGCCGAGCAGTGTCTGGGGTGCCACCGGCTCGCGCACCTGTTCGCGTCGCCGTACAAAATCGTGCACGCTCTTGATGACTTTGCCGGCGCGTTCGGCCTGCTCTGCAATGCGGCGCATGGCCCGCTGCAGGTCCTCGGCCAGGGGCGGCCGAACCAAGCCGGCCGGCGCCGGCGCGGCGCTTTCATTTTCACTGCCGTGGTCCATCTCATCCTGCAACAGATTGAGCGAACCCGTGGCATAGCTTGAAATGGCGGCCAGCGGCTGATTGAGCTCGTGGCTGAGCAGCGAAGCCATCTCGCCGACCATGACCAGCCGCGCCGTGGCCTGCAGGCGGTCCTGGCTGGCCCGCGACAGCTCTTCAATCCGGCGCTGCTCACTCACATCTAGAACGGCACTCATCCAGCCCGTGTGTTTGCCCACCGCGTTGATCAGCGGCGCTTCCATGATCAGCACCGGAAACCGGGTGCCGTCGCGCCGCATGAACACCGATTCATGGCCCTCACGCGGCAGCTTGCTGCCGGCCATGCGAATTTCCTGACGTTGCTGGTACAAGCCCGCCAGTTCCGTCGGCCAATAGGGTGAGGGGAAGCGCTGGTTGAGCAACTCCGTGGCCTCGACGCCCACCATTTTGCAGAACGCCGGGTTGACGTAGGTGGTGCGCCCTTGCAGATCCTGTGCACGCAGCCCCGTCAGCACCGAGTCTTCCATGGCCTTGCGAAAGGCCAGCGCTTCGCCCAAGTCGTGCTCCACCTGCAGGCGCCGCCGCATGTCGCGCGCCAGCAGGAAAAGCACCGCCAGCAAGGCCAGTGACACGGCCGCAACGAGCGCCGTCAGGACATTGGGAAACAGCGCCGGGGTGGCCGGCCGGCTTTCCATGCGGAGCACCAGCGTGTTGCCTGGCAGGTCCAGCAATTGCTGCGCAACATGGATCCCGCTGCCGTGCAAGGGAATGCCCAGCAGCGCCAGGCGCGTGCCATCGGCCTCGGTGAACGACAAGCCGGCGCCCCGGGCCAACTGCTTGCCCACCAGCTCGCCCAGCATGTCCTGCAGCGAATAGGTGGACACGGAGTAGCCGGCCAGGCGGCCCGCCGCCATGACAGGCAGGCACATGTCCAGAACTTCCAGACCCAGGCCATCGAATTGGGGCACAAAGTAACTGCTGGAATAGGCAGCGCCACTCAGGCGGCCGGCGGTGC
>MERZ01000112.1:12804-14834 GCA_001770785.1 Burkholderiales bacterium RIFCSPHIGHO2_12_FULL_61_11 | reverse complement strand
GCCTGCGGCGTCGGATCACCGGACTGCAGCGCCTGAAAAGTCTGGATATTGCGGGTCAGGCCCGAGCCGATATCGGTCACGGCTTCCGCCGCGTTGCGCTCCAGTCGGCCTTGCACCTGGCTGGACTCATAGCGTCCGGCCAGCCAGACCAGAATTCCGAGCAGGGCCACCACCAGCGCCACCAGCAAAACCCAGAGCGACCAGCGCTGACTGGCCCGGCTGATGACGCCGCTCAGAAGGGGAAATCTCACGCCTTGGGCCTCACAACACGCAATGGCTCAACGCTGGCAGGCGGCGGCGCAGGTCCTGCACAAGGTCGCCAACAACTTCGCTCATCACCAGACCCGCGCCTTGCGGCTGCCGCGCCAATATCTGGCCCCACGGATCGACCAGCATGCTGTGGCCCCAGGTGCGGCGCCCGTTTTCATGCGTTCCGCCCTGGGCCGCCGCCGCCACGTAGGCCAGATTTTCAATCGCCCGGGCGCGCAGCAACACCTCCCAATGCGCCTGCCCGGTGGTGTGCGTGAAGGCGCTGGGTACCAGCAGCACATCGGCCTTCAAGGCCCGGTAAAGCTCGGGGAAACGCAGGTCATAGCAAACGCTCAGGCCAATGGTGTAGACATGGCCGTCGCTGGAGGCCAACTGAAAGGTTACCGGCTGCGTGCCGGGCGCCAACACGCGGGTTTCGTCGTAGTCTTCCTGGCCCTGCGCAAACCTGAACAGATGAATTTTGTCGTAACGCGCCACGCAGCGGCCAGAGGGCGCATAAGCCAGACAGGCGTTGCGCGCGCGGCCGGGGTCGAGTGTCGCCATCGGCAGCGTGCCGCCGACAATCCAAAGCCCCAATGCGCGCGCCGATTGGCTCAGGAAATCCTGGATCGGACCGCCGCCGGCGCTCTCCTGAAGCTGCAGCTTGTCGGTGTCCCGCAAACCCATCATGCAGAAATATTCCGGCAGCACCGCCAGCTCGGCGCCTTGCGCGGCGGCCTGCGCCAGCCATTGCCCAGCCGCAGCCAGGTTGCGCCGCAAGTCGACGCCTGAAACCATTTGAATCGCGGCTATTTTCATGATTTAACGGGATCCTGCCGGGCTGTCGCCAGCCTGGCCCTGGGCCCGGGCCTTGCGATCAATCTTGGTGATTTTCGGGTCGGCCCAGGTGCCGTCAATGTGGAATTCCTGGGTCGCGGCTTCCATCAGGGGTTTGCGCAAAAACATCTGCGCCAGGAAGGTGCCCAGGCCGATGGCGGGATTGATGACCGTGGCAATAAGCGAGGCCGTGCCGGCATTGATTTCAGGCACCACGACCACCTTGATGTTTTGCGTTTCACGGGCAATGTCGGCGCTGCCTTCCATCAGCACCGCCGCATTGACACCGCTCATCTGCAGATTATTGGTGCGCGCCAGCCCCTGCTCGATGGTGACATCGCCGCGAACGAAATCAAAGGCAAAGCCTTCGGAAAAGACATCGCGGAAATCCAGCGTCAGGCGCCGTGGCAGCGACTGCAGGCTCAGCACGCCGAGCAGCTTGGCAATCCCCGGATCAGCCTTGACGAACTGTCCTGACTCGACGTTCACGTTGAACTTCCCGCTCATGCTCGGATAGTCCAGACTCAGCGGAGAGCCGATCCAGCCGACCTGGCCTTCCAGCCGGCCTTTGCCACGGCGGATCAGCTCGCCCATGCCAAAGCGCTGGAGCAACTCACCCGAATCGGCAATGTCCAGCTTGAAGTTCAGCACGCTGCGGCGCCGTACGGCGGGCTGATCGTTCAGCGCCAACCAGTTGCCGGTTGCGGTCAGCATGGCTTCGGGCATGATGATATTGAACTTGTTCAAGCGCCACTCGCCAGGCGACTCGCTGGCGCTGGTTGACGCACCCCGGTTGACCGCTTCGATTTCAACGCGCCCCAGCTTCTTGCCGCGCAGCTCCATATTTTCCACCACGATGTCCAGCGCCGGAATGCTGGCGGGCGGTTTATCCAAAATGGCCTCGACCTCACTGGCCGCGCTCGCTGCCAGGCTCAAGCGTGCCA
>MERZ01000112.1:12623-12767 GCA_001770785.1 Burkholderiales bacterium RIFCSPHIGHO2_12_FULL_61_11 | reverse complement strand
AGCCTTCGCGCGAGACGCCCACCACAACGTTGTTCAGCCTACGCCCTTGCACCAGCAACTCCCTGGCACGAATCGCCATCACCGTCGGCAGGTAGCTCTGGGCCGCGCTGGCAGCGGGATCGCCGGGTGCGACCGCCGCGACGC
>MERZ01000112.1:7718-12611 GCA_001770785.1 Burkholderiales bacterium RIFCSPHIGHO2_12_FULL_61_11 | reverse complement strand
AGAGAGCCAAGACTTTCTCCCAGGCATCCAGGTCGACCCGGGTCAGGTTGATGTTGGCCGCCACGCCCGATTCAGGTCGCGCCACGGTTTCACCGGCCTCCAGCCCCACGCCTATGCTGCCGCGAATCACGCGCGGCTCGGCGCCGCTCACGTCACGCACATAGCTGATTGCCGCCACGCGCCCGATGCTGACGGACAGTTCATCCTGCAATTTTTGCCCCGGGTCCATGGAATCGCGCAGCAGCGCATTTTCAAACCGGAGCGGCAACGCTGCTTCAGCTGCCTTGTTCAGCGGTGCCGGCAAATTCAGCGCCATTCCCTGCAGGCTGCTGGCTACGCTGATCTCGGAAAGCCCGCGCCTGAGGCCCAGCGTGGCCGAGTAGGCCGTGCTGCCGCTGGCGTGTTGTGCCAGGCGTGAAATCAGCCCCAAGTCCTTGGCCTGGCGCAAGCCTTCTGCCGTGAGCGTGCCCTGCGCCTTGAAGGCCATCGGCGTTTGCGTGTCTGGTCTCGCCGGCGCGCGCATGCCGCCGTCGAAGCGGATCTCGCCGCCGAACAAGAGCGCCTGGGCACCGGTCACATTAAAGCCCTGTTCACTCAAACTCACGACGCCCTTGAGTTTGGCCAGTTGGGGAGTACCAGGGGCGAACTGCACGTCGTTGCCGGGCAGGGTGATGCTGCCCGTTACCTGTGATTTGTCGATGGCATGGATCGGCAGACTCAAACCGAAATGGTAGTCACCGGCGCCTGTCGCCACTGCCTTGGCCAGCACATGATTGGTCATTTCGCCGACCGGTGAGGTGTTGACAAAGCCCAGGGCGTCGGCCAGCTTCCCATTGATGTCGAGATTCACCTCGACGGTGACGCCCTGGCTCAGGTCAGGAATTCGTGCATTGCCCTTGGCCAGCTGCAGGCCAGGAAAGCCGGCGACTTTTCCGGTGACGCCGTTGACTTCGAGCGCGGCACGGTTGAAAACCAGTTCCCCTTTGAGTTCGGTGAGGGCCGGCCACGGCGCCGCGCCCGCCGGCTGCAGCGATTTCGGAACATAGGCAAGGTGTCCGTTGCGCACTTTCGCCGAGACCCGGAAATCACCTTGCGCCGGCTTGCTGAAAGGCAACTCGCTGAGCGGCCCCACGACCTTGAATTTCACGTCGCTGACCTGGCCCTGCAACACGGCATCGCGCACATAGTGGCGCGCCTCGTCGGGCAACACCAGTGGCAAATAGCGGTGAACCCGCGTGCCATTGCCGCGGCTCAAGCTGCCCTGCAGGTCGAGCACGCCGGGAAAGCGATGATCGCCTGATGGGTCGGCGTCCGGCGCACTTGGGGCGGCATCCTCGGTATGCCAGCTGACTTGGGCCTGACCCTGCGCGTCGGCATTGGCAAACTTCAAATCGTGCAATTTGGCTTGAATTTTCTTGCCTGAAAACTTCCACTGGGCGTCCACCGACAGCTGATCCATGGGAACCAGCGACTCCTCAAAGACGCCAGGCAGATCAAGCGCGCCCTGGCTTATTTTCACCTGGGCTTTTCCGCCTTCCTGCGTGAGATCGAAATCAAGGTCAGCACCCCTGACGCCTGGCCGGCCGGGCGAGGTAACGACCGCCCGCCCGCCGGCTGCCGATGTCGGCGTCGGCGTCGGTCGTGCTGCCACGCTCAGCCCGGCCACGCGCCCCTTTGCCGCATAGCTGGCGGGCGCATCCAGCGGGCCTTGCCAGCGGGCGTCAATGCTTTTAACCAGGCCTTGCGGCGCGAAAGAGTTGATGAGTGCATGCGTCGCCGCTTCTAGCGGCAGGCGATTGGCGATCTGCGCCAATGCCGCAAGGTCCAACATGTCGGCCTTCAGTTCGCTGTGCTGTGGCGTTTTTCCTTCATCGCGGGTATGCACCAGCGCCACATTGCCGCCCGGCCACTGCAAGCCGTCCCGGGTGAGAAAGCGCAAGCCCTCGGTGTTGAAATCAAAGCCGTTGGCGCGCTGCGCACCGCCGATGCGCCCGGCCACCGACTCGAACGCCAGCGGGTCCAGCTTGGCGCCCAGTTGGGCCGCCACATCACGCAGCGCCAGGTCGGCCGTCCCGCCGGTGATCCGCCCTTTGCTGACATCTGCCCAGGCGCGAAGCGCGCCCTGACCCCGCTTGAAGTCCACGCCCAGCTGGTCCGTGCTGACGTATTGCAAGACGCGCGACACATCAACGCGGGAAAAGTCGGCATACAGCTGGCCAGTCCACGCGGCAAAATTGCCTGCGTTCCCCGACAACAGCGACTGCCTGAAAATGCCCCTGAGCGTAAAGCGCTCACCCCACTCGGCCGGTGGCGTGGCGTCCAGACGCCAGAGGTGGCGGTGCCGGGCATTGCGCATTACCGCTTCCACCTGGCGCAAGGCCAGTGGCGGCGCCGGGTGCAATTCATCGGTCCAGCGCAGCGTGCCGCCGCGAATGACAAATTCGGTTTGCGAGAAAAACCAGTCGGCCGCTGCACTGTGGCTGGCGTCCTGGCCTTGCAAGACATCGAGTCCGCCGACGTAGATTTTCCCGTCGGCAGTGCGCCGGATGTCCACGTCCGGCTGGTCGATATACAGCTGCTCAAAGCCCAGTCCCCACAGCGACGTGGTCGACAGGGCGCCCAGAACGCGCGGCAGGCGCAGCGCTTCGCGCCCCTGCGCATCGAGTAGCGTCACATCGTGCAACTCAAACGAGGGAATCATGCCCTGCGACTGCGCCGTGATCCGGCCAATCCGGACCGGCACGCCCAGCGCCTGGCTGGCCACGGTTTCAAGTCGCGGACGGAAATCCCCGATTCGCGGCACAATCCAGCCATGCAGCACCCACCAGCTCAGGCCAAAGAGCAGCCAGGCCGCGGCGACCAGCCAGAGCAAAAGGCGAACGGCAAAAGCCATCCCGCGCAAACGTCGTGTCGGCAGGGCGGGGGCGGTGGATGAGGTGGCGATCGTTGGCTCCATTGAAATGAGAATTATGACCGCCAGCCCTGCTGGGTGTTCGGCGGTAAAACCATGAAGTTTGTGAAGTAATGTGATGACAAGCACCGCAACCGCCGCCCTGGACTCCCGCAGCGCCACCGACCCGACGGGTTCGGCCTATTCCCGTTGTGTTCAGCGCATTCGCCGACGCTACGCCGAACAGATGGTGCTGCTGGCCGACGGCGCGCCGCTGCGCCCGGGCATGCAGCTCACGCTGGACGCGCTGCTGGCGAGTGGCCTGGCCACCGGCGCGGCGCTGCGGGTGCTGCGCCAGCTGGTGCTGGAGCGGCTGGTGGTGCTCGATTGCGACGGCGCTTGCGAGAGCCAGGCACCGCTGGCCGTGGTGACCCGGGCCATGACGGAACTGGCGGAGCTGGCCCTCGATGTCGCCATGCTGGACTCCCGCGAACAGCTCGATGCCTTGCATGGCGCGCCACAGACCCCCGATGGCGCGCGCGCCCAGATGTGGGTGGTGGGCATGGGCAAGCTGGGCGCGCGTGAACTCAATGTCTCCAGCGACATCGACCTGATTTACGTCTATGACCACGACGGTGAAACCGCGGGCCGCGGCGACGGCCGCGGCCAGATCTCCAACCACGAATACTTTGCGCGTCAGGTCAAGGCCGTTTTCAGCCTGATCGGCGACGCCACCGAGCACGGTTTTGTGTTTCGTGTCGACCTGGCACTGCGGCCCCATGGCGGCTCGGGGTCCGCCGCCATTTCGCTTGGCGCACTGGAAGACTATTTTCAGGCCCAGGGACGCGAATGGGAACGCTTCGCCTGGCTGAAAAGCCGGGTCGTGGCACCGCTGGAATGCATCCGCAGTGGCTTGCCACAGGCCTTGCGCGGCTCCGTGCTGCCTTTCGTCTTCAGGCGCTACCTCGACTACAGCGTGTTTGATGCGCTGCGCATCCTGCACCGGCAGATTCGCGACCATGCGGCCAAGCGCTGCGCCGGGCACCCCGAACGCGCCAACGACGTGAAAATGTCGCGTGGCGGCATCCGCGAAATCGAATTCACCGTGCAGCTGCTTCAGGTGGTGCGTGGCGGGCAGTTTCCCGAGCTGCGAATCCGGCCCACGGTAGACGCCCTGCAGCGCGTCGCCAGCGCCGGCTTGATGCCGCAGGACACTGCCGATGCGCTGGCAAGGGCCTACGTTTTCCTGCGCCGCGTCGAGCACCGCATTCAGTACCTGGATGACCAGCAAACCCATGTGCTGCCAACGCGCGATGATGACCTGCGCTGGATTGCCGAGACCCTGGGCTATCGCAACTACTGCGAGTTTCTCAGCGAACTCGACGCCCACCGCGAGTTGGTCGCTGGCGAGTTTGACAAATTGCTCGGCGGCACCACCGAATGCAAGGGCTGCGGCAACGGCAACGGCAACGGTGCAGCGCCGCAGCAGCTTGACGATTTGCTCGAACAGTTGCCGGCGCTTTGGCCGGCCCAATTTCGCGCCCGCCTGACGCTCTGGCGCCAGCATCCCAGGGTGCTCGCCCTGCGCGAGGAATCGCGTGCCCGCCTGAGCCGGCTGGTGCAGCGGACCGCGCTATGGCTGCTCGAAGGCGCGGTCACTGAAGAGGCGGCGGTGCGGCTGGTTGACTGGATGGAACCCCTGCTCAGGCGGGAAAGCTATCTGGCGCTGCTGATCGAACGCCCGGCGGTGCATGAACGCCTGCTGCGGCTGCTGGGCGCGGCCAAATGGCCCGCGCGCTACCTGTTCCAGCACCCCGGTGTGATTGATGAGCTTGCCAGCGATGAGATGCTGCACGAGCGCTTTGCGCCGGCGACCTTCATCCAGGAGCTGCAGCAGCGGCTGGCCGCGCTCAAGCGCACCCATGAAGATGACGAGGAAAGCTGCCTGAACCTGCTGCGCCGCGCCCACCACGCCGAATTTTTTCGCACCCTGGCCCGCGACG
>MERZ01000112.1:0-7681 GCA_001770785.1 Burkholderiales bacterium RIFCSPHIGHO2_12_FULL_61_11 | reverse complement strand
CCATTTTGTTCATCACCGCCGACTGGTGCTGGCAGCGCCTGAAAAACAAGCACCGCGTGACCCCGCAATTCGCCATCATTGCCTACGGCAAGCTGGGCGGCAAGGAGCTCTCGTATGGCAGCGACCTGGACATCGTGTTTGTCTACGAAGACGACGATGAACGCGCGTCGGAAGTCTATGCCGCGCTGGTGCGCAAGCTGATCAGCTGGCTGACCATCAAGACTGGCGAGGGCGACCTGTTTGAAATCGATACCGCCTTGCGCCCCAACGGCAGCTCGGGCCTGCTGGTCACGCCGTTTGAAGCCTATCGCCGCTATCAGCAGCAGCGCGGCAGCAATACCGCCTGGACCTGGGAACACCAGGCCATGACGCGCGCGCGCTTCGTGCTCGGCGACGAATCGCTGCGCCAGCGTTTTGACGAAATCCGCCGCAGCGTCATCACGGCACCACGCGACGCGGCGGCACTGCGCGGCGAAATCGTCGCCATGCGCGAGAAGGTGCGCGCGGCGCATCCGGTCAAGGGTGACAAATTCGATGTGAAGCACAGCACGGGCGGCATGCTCGACGCCGAATTTGCCGTGCAGTTTCTGGTGCTCTCGCAGTCGGCGCAGCACCCCGAACTGGTCGACAACGTCGGCAACATCGCCTTGCTGCAACGCGCGGAAATTGCCGGCTTGTTGCCGCCAGGCGTCGGCCAGCGCGCCGCCAGCGCCTACCGAACGCTGCGCCGCGTGCAGCACAACGCGCGCCTGAACGAAGCACCGAGCCAGGTCAGCCCGCCCGCGCTGCAGGATGAACGCGAGGCCGTGCTGGCGCTCTGGGCCGCCACCTTGGGTGATGCCCGCTGATTTCAACCCATCCAGGCGTTCGGCGAAGTTTTCTTATCGCTGACAGAGGCTGGCGTGCCGACTCATCCTCGCCTTCGGGCCAGTCGATCAGCAGCCGCCATGGGCTCGACGCCTTGGCGTGAAAGGGGCAGCATCAGGCCGCTGCAATCAACGCTCACCGGCTTCGAGCGTCGGTCAAGGGGACACCACCACAGGGATCGCCCGCAGCGCATCGCGCCCGCGCATCGACTCTATCAGTTGCAAAACGGTGGGACCAGCGATGAAATCGAGCCCGAGGGCGTGCGCCAGCGCCTGCTCCTTGAGCTTGACCGAGCGCAGATTGGCGAGCTTGACGTGACCAAAGCCGCGTATGCCTTCGCCCAGTGCGGCAAGCTCGACCGCTTGGTCCAGCGCCTCGGCAGAAAGTCGCGGCAGCAGCGCCCGGACCATCTGCGCATAGTCCGCAGCCAGCTCGCGCTCCATGCGGCGCTCGTCGGTGCGTCCAAAAACATCCAGCACCGATCCGCGCAGCACCCGGCCGCGCGCGAGCAGCCGCAGCAATGGCATCAGCCGCGGGCCGAACTCGATCTTGCGCGGACGGCCATCGGGCCCGAGGCGCGCGAGCAGCGGTGGCGCCATGTGAAAGCGCAGGCTGAAGTCACCCTCGAACTGGCGCTGCAGGTCGGTTTCGAAAGCGCCGTTGGTGTAGAGCCGCGCCACCTCGTACTCGTCCTTGACCGCCAGCAGTTTTCCAAACACCCGGGCCACGGTTGCGGTCAGGCGCAGGGGCACCCCGTCGCCGACGACCCGGCGCTCGGCCGCCTCGGTCTCGCGCACCAGCGCCTGGTAGCGCTCGGCGTAGGCCGCATGCTGATAGGCGGTGAGATGCGCGACGTGGCGCTCGACCAGGATGGCAAGCGCTTCGTCCGCATCGTTCGGACGGCTGCCCGATGCATCCCCCGCTCCACCTGCCAGCGCCTCAAGCGCCTGCGGACTGGCCGCCGCCAGCCGCCCCAGACTGAAGGCGGTAAGGTTGTTTGCCACCGCCACCCCGTTCAGTTCGATCGCGCGCGCCAGCGCCGCCAGCGACACCGGCACCAGCCCGAGTTGCCAGGCAAAGCCCAGTAGCAGCATGTTGGCGCCGATGGTGTCGCCGAGCAGGCGCACCGACAAGGCTTGGGCATCGCAGGTCTGCAGTTGCGCCTCGCCGGCGGCAAAGCGGATCTTGTCGAGCAGCGCATCGACGTGGAGGTCGGCGTCCGCGTCGAGCACGAACTTGGCGGTCTGGATCTCATGCAGGTTGGCGACCACCCGGGTGCGACCGTGCTTGATTGTCTGCAGCGCGTCGTTGCTCGCACCCACCACCAGGTCGCAGGCGATCAGCGCATCGGCCTGCTGGGTGTCGATCCGCACCTGGTTGAGCGCGGCGGGATCCATCGCCAGGCGCACAAAGGACAGCACCTGGCCGCCCTTTTGCGCGAACCCCATGAAGTCGAGCACCGAAGCCGACTTGCCCTCCAGGTGCGCGGCCATGGTCACCAGCGCGCCCACCGTGACCACGCCGGTGCCGCCCACGCCGGTCACCAGCAGATCGTAGGGCCCGCTCCAGTCGTGCCCCGCCGGCAGCGGCAACTCGGCCACGCGGGCGGCGAGTTGCGTCTCGTCGAAGGCCGCGCCCACCGCCTTTCGCACCTTGCCACCGATCACCGAGACAAAGCTCGGGCAGAAGCCGTCCACGCAGGAATAGTCCTTGTTGCACGAGGACTGGTCGATCATCCGCTTGCGCCCGAAGCGGGTGTCGAGCGGAATGATGGACAGGCAGTTGGACTGCTTGCCGCAATCGCCGCAGCCCTCGCAAACCGCGGCGTTGATGAACAGCCGCCGATCCGGGTCGAAATAGGCCTTCTTCTTGCGGCGGCGGCGCTTCTCGGCGGCGCAGGTCTGATCGTAGATCAGCACCGTCACGCCCTTGACCTCGCGCAGTTCGCGCTGCACCGCGTCGAGCTCGCTGCGGTGATGAAAGGAAGTGCCGCGCGGGAACTGACCCTCGTGACCGTGGTACTTTTCCGGCTCATCGCTGACCACCACCACCCGGCGTGCGCCCTCGGCCTCGACCTGGCGCGCGATCCCATCCACCGTCACCGTGCCGTCCACGGGCTGGCCGCCGGTCATCGCCACCGCGTCGTTGTACAGGATCTTGTAGGTCACGTGGGTGCCGGCGGCGATCGCCTGGCGGATGGCGAGGAAGCCGGAGTGGAAATAGGTGCCGTCGCCGAGGTTCTGAAACACGTGCTGCGTGCGGGTGAAGCCCGAATGCGCCACCCAGTCGACGCCTTCGCCGCCCATCTGGATCAGGCCGGTGGTTTCGCGGTCGGGCATCCATGACGCCATGAAGTGACAGCCGATGCCGGCCTGGGCGTGCGAGCCTTCGGGCACGCGGGTGGAGGTGTTGTGCGGACAGCCGGAGCAGAAATACGGCACCCGGCGCACCCCGTCGGCCGCATTCGACAGCAGTTGCGGCGCGGTGAAATCGATCACGTGCTCGCGCCGGTCGAGCGCCGGACGATGCGTGGCCAGCCATTCGGCAATCACCGGCATCACCCGCGACGGGCGCAATTCGCCCAGCGCCGGCAGCAGCGGTGCGCCGCACTGCCCGGTCTTGCCGATCACGACCGGGCGCGCGCCGGCCTGCAGGTTGTAGAACAGGTTCTTGATCTGCTGCTCGACCACCGGCCCCTTCTCCTCGACCACGAGGATTTCCTTCAGCCCGTGGGCGAAGTCGTGCATCCGCCCGGCCTCGAGCGGAAAGCTCAGGCCCACCTTGTACAGGCGGATGCCGTTGGCCTCGAGGTCGGCAACGCCCAGGCCGAGGCGACGCAAGGCCTCGAGCAAGTCGAGATGGGCCTTGCCGCAGGTCACGATGCCGATGTCCGCGCGTTCGGCCGGACACACCAGCCGGTCGATCGAATTGCTGCGGGCAAAGGCACGCACCGCATCGAGCTTGGCGGCTAGGCGCTGCTCGATGACGAGGCTGGGCAGGTCCGGCCAGCGGTAATGCAGCCCGCCAGGCGGCGGTGTGAAATCGGTCGGCGCCTCGAAGCGGACACGGATCGCGTCCAGATCCACGGTCGAGCCGCTCTCCACCGTTTCGGAAATCGCCTTCAGCCCCACCCAGCAGCCGGAGAAACGCGACAGCGCCCAGCCATAGAGGCCGAACTCGATCATCTCGGCCACGTTGGCCGGGTTGAGCACCGGCAGACTCCAGGCCTGCAGCGTGAAGTCGCTCTGGTGAGGCATCGACGAGGACACGCAGCCATGATCGTCGCCGATCACCGCAAGCACCCCGCCACGCGGCGAGGCGCCGTAGGCGTTGCCGTGGCGCAGCGCATCGCCGGCCCGATCCACCCCCGGCCCCTTGCCGTACCAGATCGCGAAGACGCCATCGACGGTGCGCTCGGCATCATTCTCGACTTGCTGCGAACCGAGCACCGCGGTGGCGCCCAGTTCTTCGTTGACTGCCGGCAGAAAGCGGATGCGATGGGCTTCGAGCAGGTGCTTTGCCTTCCACAGCTGCTGGTCGTAAGCACCCAGAGGCGAGCCGCGATAGCCGCTGATGAAGCCGCCGGTATTCAGCCCTGCGGCCTGGTCGAGCACCGCCTGCATCAGCGGCAGGCGCACCAGCGCCTGGGTGCCGGTAAGAAAAACCTGACCCTGCACGGCCTCGAGGTTGTCGGCAAGACGGTAGTCGGTGCGCAGGGCCGGAAAACACATGGCATCAGGCGCTGCATCGCGCAGGGCGAGCGAGTTCATGGGCTGGTCTCCTGTTGTGGCCCGGTCTGCTGCCCACAGCGGCCGGTGTCTTTGGAGTGATTCGATCCGTCCGCCGGCAATTGGCTCCCGGCGGCTTGGTCTGCATGCAGATCGTAGGCCGATCGGGACCCACGGTGCGTGCATTGTTCACATGAATTCGACCTTCTGACGCACAATCCGTGCATCAGACAAACAAAACACGCACGAAATGACGGATAGCGCCCAAAGCCACGCCAGCTTTCCTCAAAATGTGCTGCCACGATGGACCGACTTGGCATGTAACGCCTGCTACACCCCAGGGCGAATCTGAATCGCCGGTTGATGCGTTGATGCAGCCTCTTGGACTTGAAGGCAATCGGCTCTTGGCCCTTTGCTGGCAGATATTAAGGGCTATTAATTTGATAGCCTATCGGATGGCGCGAATCTTCTGCACCAGCGCCGTCGTCGAGTAGCCCTGGACAAACGGAATCGCCAGCGCCTTGCCGCCGTAGCTTTGCACCACGGCGGTTTCGGCGAGCTTGCGCATGTCATAGTCGCCGCCCTTGACCAGCACATCGGGCTTGAGCTCGGTGATCAGCTGCAAGGGCGTGTCTTCGTCAAACCAGGTGACTAGGCTCACCGACTCCAGCGCCGCCAGCAGCGCGGCGCGGTCTTGCTGATTGTTCAGCGGACGATCCGGCCCTTTGCCCAGCCGTTTGGCTGACGCATCGGTATTGAGCGCCACCACCAGACTGGCGCCCAATGCACGCGCCCGGGCCAGGTAAATGGCGTGGCCACAATGCAGCACGTCAAACACGCCGTTGGTGAACACAACGGGACGCGGCAGCGCCGCCATGCGGGCCTGGGCGTTTTCGCGCGCCGCAATCTTGGCCAAAAATGCCGGATCGCTCACACCGTTTGCGGCTTGGCGGCGGGCGTCACGGGCAACGCGGAAGCGGTGACCTCGCGGCTCAACTCCTTGCGGTAGCGGTTGAGCTCCTGCACCGTTTTGAAACTCTGGTGCATCAGTAAACTCATGTTGTGCAGGATGCGGTCGACCACCTTGCCTTCCCACGCCGCGTCAAATTTGATTTGCGTATCGAGCCAGTGCTCGAGCCACTCGGGGTTGGGCAGGCGGCTTTGCACGGTATCGCGCGGGAACAGGCTTTTGTTGACATGCAGATTGGTCGGGTGCAGCGCCTGCGACGTGCGGCGGGCGCTGGCCATCAGCACGCCCACCTTGGTGAAAGCGATTTTGGCTTGGTTGCCGAACTTGCTGATGGCGCGCTTCATGTAGCGCAAGTAGGCGCCGCCGTGGCGCGCTTCGTCCTGGCTGAGCTGGGTGTAAATCTGCTTGATGACCGGCTCGGTGTGCCATTCGCTGGCGCAGCGATACCAGTGGTTCAGCCGGATCTCGCCGCAAAAATGCAGCATCAGTGTTTCCAGCGGCGGCGCGGTCTCGAACTCGAAGCGCACTTCGTGCAGCTCTTTTTCGGTCGGGACCAGGTCGGGGCGAAAACGCTTGAGGTATTCCATCAGCACCAGCGCATGCTTTTGCTCTTCAAAAAACCAGATCGACATGAAGGCCGAAAAATCACTGTCGTCCTTGTTGTCACGCAAGAACATTTCGGTGGCCGGCAGGGCCGACCACTCGGTGATGGCGTTCATCTTGATGGTCTGGGCCTGCTCGTCAGTCAGTTTCGACGCATCAAAACTGGCCCACGGAATATCCGTGTCCATATTCCATCGGACGGCTTCAAGTTGTTTAAACAGTTCGGGGTAAAGCATGAGAGTTCCTTGCAACAGGGACGCAGAGAAATCTGCTTCAGGTGTCCGGCCGGTCATCCGGGGTATTGGCTCAATTTTAGGCGGTGAATGCGCGCCCCGGCGACTGGCAGGCTATTGCCCTACAAGTGACGCCTGCTTTGACCCTCACGCCGGTGACCCGGCTCGCGTTCGCACAACGACTTTGCGCTAACAAAATTTTACGCAGCGCTTGAGCCACAGCGGGGAACTCCTGGCGACTGGCTGCTCTCGAAACCAAGCCGCTCCAGCAAGGAGCGGGCGTCAAGAAAGCAGTTTCTTTGTTGCGAAGCCTTCTGAACCGTTTTGGTCTGGACGCAATTCCGGTGCGCTCCTCCTCCCTCACTTCTTCGCGCCGGAACGCTTCGCAGTATTTTTATCTTCCGTTTGCCCCTCTGGTGCCGTACTGCGCGGGCTACTACTCGGAACAACGCGCCACAGACGACAACTTGGCCGCAATGCTGCGGCACAGCTATCGGTGCTTTAAGTTCGGGAGCAGTACTGTCGGATTTTTTGGCGCGCCAGGCAGCGAGAACACGGCGTATTTGATATAAATCTAGTCGCTGTTGGCGGCCGATTTTATTGAGTTAAAGGCGGTGGCAGTTTTTGTTCTAAATCCCGATCAGGATGGCTGTCCACGAAGCTGGGGCGCTGCACCAGTTTTTCCTGCAACCTGGCCAGATTGGGATAAGGTTCCCGCCAGTTGATGTCGGCGAATCGAAAATCCAGGTAAGCCAGCCCGCAGCCGACCGCCACATCCGACAGGCTCAGATGAATGCCGCTGCAAAAGGCCTTTTCTGCCAGACCCGTGCTCATGGCTTTGAGCGCGGCATCAATTTTGCCCCGCTGGCGCGCTATCCAGGCGTCGCTGCGCTGCTCGGCGCTGCGTCCCGGCCAAGTGGCTTCCAGCCGGGCCAGGATGGCTGCATCGAGCAAGCCGTCGGCCAGCGCCTCCCAGGTCTTGACCTCGGCGCGCTCGCGGCCCTGCGGCGGAATGAGCTTGCCGACCGGCGACAGGGTGTCGAGATATTCGACAATCACGCGCGAGTCGAACAGCGCTTCGCCGCCTTCCATGACCAGGCAAGGCACCTTGCCCAGCGGATTGGCGGCGTTGATGGTGGTGTTGGCCGCCCAGACATCCTCCAGGATCAGCTGGTAGTCGAGCTTTTTCTCGGCCATCACAATGCGCACCTTGCGTACGTAGGGGCTGGTGGCGGATCCAATAAGTTTCATGGTGGTGACGAGATCGAGATCGTGGGCTG
>MERZ01000111.1:12874-20537 GCA_001770785.1 Burkholderiales bacterium RIFCSPHIGHO2_12_FULL_61_11 | reverse complement strand
GTCGGGCACAAAAGTGCACTGGTGCAGCGGCAAGCCTCTGGCGGACAGGTTACGCACGAACTCCATCAGGTTCTGGAAAGGATTGCCTTCAATATTGAATTCACGGTCGGGCCAATCCTTCATCAGCGCCGCGAGTTCGTACACATCATCGGCACGAATATGCCGCCCGTCGGGCCGCGGATGCACTGTGATGCCGTGCGCACCAGCCTGCAGACACAACTCGGCGGCGCGCAGCACGCTCGGGATATCGAGGTGCCGGGTGTTGCGAAGCAGCGCCACTTTGTTGACGTTGACGGAGAAGGCGGTTTTATGCGCAGCCAGGTGGGTCACCTGCGGGACGGGCTGGTCGTGAGTTCGGGAAAAGAGGGGCATGGCGGTGTTTGGATTTAGAGGGCTTGCAGGTCCATCATCATTTGCCGGGTTTTCAGGACCTTTACCCCGCAATGGTAGTGCAGCAAGGCACGTAATTGGGTTTTAAGTTCATTCAGCCCGGGAATGCAGGCCGCCACCGTTTCAGAAAAAGGGGCGCTGTCTCCCAGAGACTGCTGCAATGCCTGCCATTGCTCGCCCGGCAGGCTGGCGCGGTCATCGCCATGCGCCTGGCGCAGGCCCGCCTCCGCCACCAGTACATAGCGGGTATGGGCCTCCAGCGGCTCCAGCGTCGCCGTTTCTGCATCCAGCATGGGCAGCAGGCCGATGTCGCGCAGCAAACGCAGTTCAAAAGCACGCAGCGCCAGTTGCAGCGTATCTATGCTCTGGCTGGCGAGCAACTGCACCGTGGCCGAATAGGCGTCAAAAAGGGCTGAGTGCGGGTCCTCGCGGGCCAGCAGGCGCATCAGCAGTTCATTGAGGTAATAACCCGACAACAGGGCATCGCCCGTGGGCATGACATGGCCGCCCTGCCATTCGGCGCTTTTGAGCGTCCGGATTTCCGCATCGCCACCGAAAGCAATGTGCAAGGGCTGCATCGGCAGCAAAATCGGCCGGAAGTTGGAACTGGGTTTTTTGGCCCCTCGCGCAACCAGCGCCACGCGCCCATACTGACGGGTAAATACCTCCAGAATCAGGCTGGACTCGCTCCAGTCGTAGCGGTGCAACACATAGGCAGGCTCGTCACTGATGCGTTTGGAAGCCACGCGCCTGCTCTTCAGCGCAGCGGGGCCAACGGCCGCAGCGCCGGGCCGCCCCAAGCAAGGCCAGCCCCCTCGGGGGGTAGCGTATTACACGCAGTGAAAAGCGTGGGGGCAAACATGATCACTCGTAGCCGAAGGTTTTAACCCTTGCCTCGTCGTCGGCCCAGCCCGATCGGACCTTGACCCAGATTTCCAGGAACACTTTGCCACCGGTCAGCGCTTCGAGCTCGTGCCGCGCTTCAGTGCCGATACGCTTGAGCTTCTCGCCCTTCTCGCCAATGATCATGCCCTTGTGGCCGTCGCGCTCAACCACGATGGTGGCAGCAATCCGGCGCAGATTTCCCTCTTCCTCGTACTTGTCAATCAACACCGTCGAGGTGTAAGGCAGCTCGTCACCGGTCAGGCGAAACAGCTTTTCGCGAATGATCTCGGCAGCCATGAAGCGGTCGCTGCGGTCAGTCAGTTCGTCGGCACCATACATCCATGGCTGCACCGGAAGGTATTTCTCGCAAATGCCAAACAAGCGCTCAACGTCTTTGGCGTTATTGGCTGACATAGGCACGAACTCGGCAAAGTTGTGCCGCTCCTGCATGGACCGGAGCCAGGGCGCGATTTCCGCGCGGCGATGAATCAGGTCAAACTTGTTGGCCAGCAAAATGGCGGGCGTTTTTTCAGGCAGCAGGGACAGCACCTTGGCGTCGGCCAGATTGAACTGGCCGGCTTCCACCACAAAAACAATCAGGTCCACGTCGTTGACGGCACCCACCACCGTGCGGTTCAGCGAACGGTTCAAGGCATTGCCATGCCGGGTCTGAAAGCCCGGCGTGTCGACAAACACAAACTGCGTTGCGCGCACCGTGCGCATGCCTGTGATGCGGTGGCGCGTGGTTTGCGCCTTGCGTGACGTAATACTGATCTTTTGACCCACCAGCGCGTTGAGCAAGGTGGATTTACCCACATTGGGTTTGCCGACAATGGCAATCAGGCCGCACCGCTGCTCGCCTGGTGGAATGCCGGCCACGGGAGCGGCGTTGCTGGCGGGTACGGCTGCTCCGCGCAACAGCGTTGCCTGGGCCAGCATGGCACCGATTGCGTCCGTGCCCTGCTCTGGCTCAAGGGGGGGGGGCGGTGGCGTAATTGCCGCTGTATCTACCGCTGCCTTTACGGGCTTGCTGGGTTCTTTTTTACCGGTACTCATAGTCTTTTAATCGTGTTGGGCTGGCGTTTTGGCAACGCTTGGTCAGGAATCGAGTGTTTTGACAAACATCAGCATGGCAGCTGCGGCGGCCTGTTCACCGGCTCGGCGCGAACCCCCGATACCGCGTTCAGCCCGGCCGTATTCGGTAATTTCGCATTCCACATCAAATGTTTGCTGATGCGCGGCACCGATCGTTCCCACCACCCGGTAAATGGGGAGCTTCATTTTGCGCGCTTGCAACCACTCCTGCAATTCGGTTTTCGGATCTCTGCCGATGGCCTGCATCTGGGGGTTGATCTCCACATCCTTGAACAGGCGGCGCACCAGCTGGTCGGCCTTGTCGAAGCCTGCGTCCAGGTAGACCGCGCCTATCACCGCTTCCAGCGCGTCAGCCAATATGGAAGGTCGCTTTTGCCCGCCTGACCTGGCTTCGCCTTCGCCCAAGCGCAACATATTGGGCAGGCCCAGGACCACCGCCAGCTTGTGCAGGGTGTCCTGCTTGACAAGGTTGGCGCGCACCCGTGACAAATCACCTTCAGGTAACTCGCTTAACTGCTCATAAAGCAGCCCCGCCACCGCCAGATTCAGCACGGAGTCGCCCAAAAATTCGATGCGTTCGTTGTGATCTGCCGAAAAACTGCGGTGCGTTAGCGCCAGTGCAAGCAGCTTTGGATTGGAAAAGTCATGCTGCAATCGCTTTTGCAGGGCCGCCAAATCCGGACTTGACGAGGTACTGGCTCGCACTTACTTGGATCGACCGTTGTACTTGAGCAGCAGGTAAGCTGGGCCAGCGATGTGAATTTCCCGGGTGTAGGCAAAAGCGACGACGGTTTTGTCGCCTTCCTTGCTGACTTGCAGGTCCTTCCCGGAGATTGACTTGATGTCATCAATCGCAGCGGCTTTGTCAAAAATGGACTTCACTTCTGCCACGGTGTTGCCCTCAGTGGCTTTGCTGGCTGCTTTGGTGATTGCCTGAAATTCAATCAGCGTCGGCACAACCTGGGCAGTGATGACGCCGGCGAAAGCCAGAATGGCACCGACGAACAGGAGGCCGATAAAGGACAAGCCACGTTGCTGATGTTTCATTTCTTCTCCTATTTTTACCTGGAAGCTGTGAGTTTTAACCTGGGGCACGCGGCAAGCCAGCACACCCCTACTGAAATTAGTTGAATGGACCAATACGCTTGAGGTCGCCGAAATTCATCCAGACAAAAAAGGCCTTGCCCACGATATTTTTCTCGGGGACAAAGCCCCAGTAGCGGGAATCGAGCGAATTGTCGCGATTGTCGCCCATCATGAAATAATGCCCTTGCGGCACATTGCAAACCACACCCTCGCTGCTGTATCGGCAATTTTTCTTGAATTGAAAGTCCGCTGCACCGGCAATAAATGCCGGCCGGTCGTCGTCATTAAGCAGTCGGTGTTCTTTTCCACCGAGCATTTCCTCAAACTGCTTGGCGTAGCGCATCGCATCCTCATCGAAAAAATCGGGCAAGGCTTTCCTGGGGACGGGCTTGCCATTGATGGTGAGTGTCTTGTTGAGATAAGCCACCTCATCACCAGGCAGGCCCACGACACGCTTGATGTAGTCCAGGCTGGGCTTGGGTGGATAGCGGAAAACCATCACATCACCGCGCTGGGGACTTTGATTGTCAAACACCTTGGTGTTGATGACTGGTAGGCGCACGCCGTAGTGGAATTTGTTGACCAGGATCAGGTCGTTGACACGCAAGGTCGGGATCATGGAGCCCGACGGAATCTTGAAAGGTTCAAACAGGAAGGAACGCAGCAGAAAAACCACCACAATCACCGGAAACAAACCAGCGGTCCAGTCGAGCCACCAGGGCTGCATGATGAGCCTGGATTTTGCTTCGCGGGTGTTGTCGTCGACTTGCTTGATCCCCATTTTGGCGAGTTCAGCCTTGCGCTTCAAGGCACTCGCTTCAAGCGACGCAACGGCTTGACGCCGTTGCGGCAAAAAGTAAAACCGCTCGGCCAGCCAGTAAATGCCCGTGACCACCGTTGCGAGAAACAGCAGCAGCGAAAAATTGCCTTCCACTGCACCAAAATACCAGGCAGCCCCATAGCCAACAAACGCCGCCAGCACCACCGCCGTGAACGAACTCATTGCATCTCGCATTATTCTTCTATCTGTAATAAAGCCAGGAATGCCTCTTGGGGCACTTCCACCGAACCGATTTGTTTCATGCGTTTTTTACCCGCTTTTTGTTTTTCAAGGAGCTTGCGCTTGCGTGATATATCGCCGCCATAGCATTTGGCGATCACGTTTTTTCGCATCGCCTTGATTGTCTCACGGGCAATAATATTGCCCCCAATGGCCGCCTGGATCGCCACATCGAACTGCTGCCGTGAAATGAGTTCGCGCATTTTGGCCACCACGGCACGTCCGCGGTAGGCCGACTGGCTGCGGTGAACGATGATGGACAACGCATCCACTTTCTCGCCATTGAGCAAGATGTCTACCTTCACCACATCGGACGCGCGGAATTCCTTGAACGCGTAGTCCATCGAGGCATAGCCGCGCGATACCGATTTAAGCTTGTCAAAGAAATCGAGCACGATCTCGCCCAGCGGCATCTCGTAGGTCAGCATGACCTGCCTGCCGTGGTAGGCCATGTTCAGCTGAACGCCGCGCTTGAGGTTGGCCAGCGTCATGACGGCGCCCACATAGTCTTGCGGCATATAGAGATGCACGGTCACGATCGGCTCGCGAATCTCGTTGACCTTTCCGGCATCCGGAATTTTCGAGGGATTTTCAACCCGGATGAGTTCGCCATCGGCCTTGAGCACCTCATACACCACACTGGGCGCCGTTGTGATCAGGTCCTGGTCGAATTCACGCTCCAGCCGTTCCTGGACAATCTCCATGTGAAGCAGACCCAGGAAGCCACAGCGAAAGCCAAAGCCGAGCGCCTCACTCACTTCAGGCTCGTAATGCAGCGACGCATCATTGAGCTTGAGTTTTTCCAGCGCATCCCGCAGCGACTCATACTCGCTGGCCTCGCTCGGGTACAGCCCGGCGAACACCTGCGGCTGGATCTCCTTGAAGCCTGGCAGCGGCTCCGTCGCTGTAAAAGCAGCACCGCCAGTGCCTGGCTTGATCATGGTCAGGGTGTCGCCGACCCGCGCCGCCTGGAGTTCCTTGATGCCCGCAATTACAAAGCCGACTTCACCGGCTTCCAATGACTGGCGCGGCTCGGTATGCGGGGTGAAGACGCCCAGCTGTTCGGCGTTGTACTGGGCTTCGCTGGCCATGAGCTTGATGCGGTCGCCCTTGGCCAGGCGTCCGTCCACCACGCGCACCAGCATGACCACGCCTACATACGCGTCGTACCAGCTGTCAATGATCATGGCGCGCAATGCTCCCGAGGGATTACCTTTGGGCGGCGGGATCCTGGCAATCACTGCCTCCAGAATCTCGTCGATACCCATACCGGTCTTGGCGCTGCAGGGGATGGCATCGGTGGCATCAATGCCGATCACTTCCTCGATCTCCTGTCTGGCGTTGTCCGGATCAGCCTGCGGCAGATCCATCTTGTTCAACACGGGCACAACTTCCACGCCCAGTTCGAGTGCGGTGTAGCAATTGCCAACAGTCTGCGCTTCAACACCCTGGCTGGCATCCACCACCAGCAGCGCGCCTTCACAGGCAGACAAGGAGCGACTCACTTCGTAGGAGAAGTCAACGTGGCCCGGTGTGTCGATCAGATTGAGGTTGTAAATCTGGCCATCGAGGGCCTTGTATTTCAGCGCAGCGGTCTGCGCCTTGATGGTTATCCCGCGCTCCTTCTCGATATCCATCGAATCAAGTACCTGCGCACTCATCTCGCGATCCTGCAAGCCACCGCAGCGCTGGATGATTCTGTCGGCAAGGGTGGATTTGCCGTGATCAATGTGCGCAATGATCGAAAAATTTCTGATGTGATTCATCAACGAGAACGCCTAAGTACTTGAATGTAGTGCGAACAAAAGGAGTTCATTCGCAGTGGACAATAAAAAAGGGCGCGTCGATTAGTGACGCGCCCTGAACCAACAATCTATGGCAACTGCGATAGTTGGAAACTTCATTGTAGGCAAAAAGCCAACGGTGAACAGTCCCCAAACGGCCATATTTTTGTCGTTGCAGGCTTGCAACATAAAGCTTATACACAACTTATTCACAATTTTAACTGATTACTTCTGGATAACTTGTGCATGATCTGTGGATTAGCTTTGGACTCCCAAAATTGAATAGGACTTTGTGATCTCAGTTAGCTTCATATATCAATAAGTCAGAAAAAATTAAGTTTATTAAAACCAAATTAGCATAAATCTACTTCAATAGTGAGTGAAGACTAACAAATCGGGCGGTAATTTCCAATGGAATATATTTCGAGGACGCCAAAAAAACCATCATTTTCTGAACAAAAAAACCACCCATCCGAAAAAGAGATGGGGTTTTTCTGAGCTTTCGGCTCGGGCTGCAGCGGCGCTGCAAAGAGCGTCCAATGCCACTTCTGGCCGAATCAAAGCATTAACGTGCCGGCCGAATCAAAGCGTACTGCGCCCACTCACCGCGCCGGAATAACACGTTGATTGCCTTCGATTTGTCAGCCTTTGCCAGCACCGCTTCGAACTCCTTGACGCTCGTGATTTCGGAGTTTGCAATGGCAACGATCACATCGCCTTCACGAAGCCCGGCCCGTGCCGCCGCACCTTCAGCGGTGTTAACCTTCACGCCGCCCCTGATTTTCAGCTCTTTCTTCTCTGCATCAGGCACATCGCTCACCGCCAGACCCAGCACTTGCGCAGGACCGGCCACCGGTGGTTTGGGCTCCGCCACAGAGGGAAGTAAACGCGCTGGTTTTTCTGCTTCCAGTTCACCAATGATGACTGACAGGTCCTTGGTTGCGCCGCGTCTGAACACAGTGACCACCACCTTGGTTCCCGGCTTCACATTGCCGACCATGCGCGGAAGGTCGCTGGCTTTGTCAATCGGTTTGCCCTCGAACTTGATGATGATGTCACCGGCTTCTATGCCTGCCTTTTCAGCCGGCGCGCCGCCCTCGACGCCTCTTACCAGCGCACCCTGAGCCTTGCCCAAGCCGATGGATTCGGCCACGTCCTTGGAGACCTGGTCGATCTGAACGCCAATGCGCCCACGTGTTACCTTGCCGCTGCTGCGCAGCTGGTCCGACACGCGCACCGCTTCATCAACGGGGATGGAAAAGGAAATACCCTGAAAGCCGCCAGAACGCGAATAGATCTGGCTGTTGATGCCCACGACTTCTCCGCGCATGTTGATCAGGGGCCCCCCCGAGTTGCCGGGATT